>NZ_KE124774.1:2696855-2999355 GCF_000188155.2 Methylocystis sp. ATCC 49242 | reverse complement strand
CCATGACGCCTTGGTCGGCAGCTTGCGAAGATGGATGCGCGAGGACTTGTAGGAGCAGTGCTCGTTCCACATCGCCGAGAAGATTCCGAGCTCGGTGAAACTCGGCGTGCGCCCGATGAGCGCGAGTATGCGCTCATATTCGTCCGGCTTGAGCCCATGGGCGGCGGCGAGTTCGGCGTTGACCGGCGGTTCGGCGGGGGGAGCGCTGACTGTCAAATTGTCGCACCTTGAGAGTGAGGCGAGGGTTTTCCGTCGTCGCGGCGCTGGCGGTTGGCGCCGTGTTCGCAGGAACATCTCTGCGGAAGAACCGTTTCTCGCTTAGCGCCGGGCGTCCCGCAAGGCAACAGGGGGAAATGTTGCCTAAGTGACACAATCACAGAGAATGATAAGACCAGGCGCGTTTTATTGATTTATATCAAGTTGTGGCGCCGAAAATCGTAGCAACCTCCCAACGACTCGGCGCGACGCGTCGACCGTCGTCCGAAGAAAAGAATTCACACGGGGGTTCCTATGAGGAATTTTGTCAGCGGCGCCGTCGCCGCTATCGCGATGGGGACCGCAGTGGTCTCCGCTCAGGCTGCTGATCTTGGCGCGCTGAAAGCGCCGCCGCCGCCGCCGCCGGTCGTCGACACCTATCAGCCTTTCCAGGTCCGCCTGAAAGTCGGCGGCGTTATCCCGACCGAAGGCACCGCGACCATCTATGACCGCGGCACCGGCACCTATCTCGGCAACCAGACGGTTCTACAGGCCGTCGGCTACAGCTGGGGCGCGGGCAGCGTGTTCAACGGCGCCAGCACGTCGATCTCCTCCTCGATCATTCCGATGATCGACCTCGCCTATTACCTGAACAAGAACTGGGCGATCGAGGCCATCTGCTGCGTTTCTCCGCACCACGTCCAGGGCATTGGTTCGATCGCCGGCTCCAGCGTCATCAAGACCTGGGTGTTCCCGCCGTCCCTGATGCTGCAGTATCACTTCACGAATTTCGGCGCCTTCCAGCCCTACCTCGGCGTCGGCGTGAACTTCACGGCCTATTGGGGCACGCGCGCTGGCAACCAGCCCTTCCCCTTCTTCCTGCCGAACTTCCCCGCCATCGGCAGCATCAACAACGCCTACGCCGCCACCATCACCCCGTCCTGGGGCGTCGTCGGCCAGATCGGCTTCGATTACATGTTCAACGAGCATTGGGGCGTGAACATCGACGCGAAATACATTATGATGGAGCCGAACGCTCACGTCTGGGCCACGAACACCGGCACGCCGTTCGGCCCGCTGAGTGTTCCGCTGAACCTCGCGGTCAAGATCAATCCGGTCGTGATTTCGGGCGGCCTGACCTATCGCTTCGGCGGCGGCGTCGTTCCCCCGGTTCTCGCGAGCTTCTGATAATCGCGAAACGGCATAAAGAAACCGGCCTCTGCGGAGGCCGGTTTTTTTATGCCTGATTCTTTTACGCCTGGCTCATCGCCGATGCGCCGCCCGCCTATTCGCTCAGCATCCGGCAGATCGAGTCCAGCTGATCCAGCGACTTGTAATAGATGCGGACCTCGCCGCGCTCGCCGTCGTGACGAATATCGACGGCCATGCCGAGCGCATCGCTAAGCGTCTTCTCGATCGCTTTCGTGTCGGCGTCCTTTTCCGCTTTCGGCTTGCGAGACTCCCTTGCCGCAGCTCGCGGTGTCGCGGCCTGTTCCTGCGCCAGCGCCTCGACGTCGCGCACGGTCATTCCCTGCTCGACAATGCGCCGCGCCACCGCGTCCGGATCCGGGAGGCTGAGCAAGGCGCGGGCGTGGCCGGCCGAAATCGCGCCGTCGCTCACGAGCTTCCGCGTGGCCTCCGGCAGATTGAGGAGCCGGACCGTATTGGCGACATGCGACCGGCTCTTGCCGATGATCTTGGCGATCTCGCTTTGCGAATAGCCGAATTCGGACCCGAGCCGCTCATAGCCCTTCGCCTCTTCGATGGCGTTGAGATCGGCGCGCTGCACGTTTTCGATGATCGCGAGCTCCAGCGCCTCCTTGTCGTCAGCCTCATGGATGACGACCGGAACCTCTGTCAGCCCCGCGGTCTGGGCTGCTCGCCAACGCCTTTCGCCCGCGATGATCTCATAGGCGTCGGCCACGCCGGCGATGGCGCGCACCACAATCGGCTGAATGATGCCCTTTTCGCGGATCGAGGCGGCAAGATCGGCGAGGTCTTCCTCGCGAAACATCGTGCGCGGATTTCGCGGATTGGGCCTCAGGAATTCAATCGGAATCTTGCGCTGACCACGCGGACGCTCGGCCGGCGCTTCCTCGCCCGCGTCGCCCAAAAGCGCCGCCAGTCCCCGGCCCAATCGCCGCCGCGGTTCTTCAGCCATGTCGAAAATGCTCCTTTTTCGCCGCGCAGCGACGGCTTCAAGCGGCGCGCAGCCGTTTCTCGCGCTGGATCACTTCCGAAGCGAGCTTGAGATAGGCCTGGCTGCCGGAACATTTAAGATCATAGAGCAGCACCGGCTTGCCATGCGAGGGCGCCTCGGACACGCGCACATTGCGCGGGATCATCGTTTCGTAAACCTTGTCGCCCATGAAGCGGCGCACATCGGCCGCGACCTGTGTCGCCAGATTGTTGCGGGGGTCGTACATCGTCAGCACGACGCCGTGGATCGAGAGCTTCGGGTTCAGCGTGCGCGTGACCTGATCGACCGTCGACAGGAGTTGCGAAAGACCCTCCAGCGCGAAGAACTCGCATTGCAACGGAACGACCACGGCGTCAGCGCTGGCCAGCGCATTGATCGTCAGCAGATTGAGCGACGGCGGGCAGTCGATGAGGATGTAATCATAACGCTTGCCGTCATGGGCCTCGGCCGCCGCCAGCTCGGCCAGCGCCCGCTTCAGACGGAAAGCGCGATCCTTGTCCGCGGCGATTTCGAGTTCGACGCCGAGAAGATCGAGCGTCGAGGGAGCTATGGAAAGGCGCGGAACGGCTGTGGCGACGATGGCGTCGGCGAGGCTCGATTCGCCGAGCAGCACGTCATAGGTCGAAAGCTTGCGACTCTTGCGCTCGACGCCGAGTCCGGTCGAGGCGTTGCCCTGGGGATCGAGATCGATCACCAGAACCTGTTCGCCGACGGCGGCGAGCGCCGTGCCGAGATTGATTGCGGTGGTCGTCTTGCCCACGCCGCCCTTCTGATTGGCGAGGACCAGAACGCGCTGGCCGTTAGTCTGTACGGTCACTTTTGCCTCGGGCGCTGTGCTCGACGACGATGAGCCGGGCGCGCGGATGCGTGCGGCTTTGATTGGTATGGAAGCTGAAATTACCGATGCGCTCGGCGGCGGTCAATTCTTCGCGCCAGTCTTCCCCCTTCAAAAACACGCCAATCGCGCCATTTTTCAACGGTCCCGCGGCAAGGGCGAGAAGTCTGTCGAGCGGCGCCAGCGCGCGGGCGCTGACGGCGTCGATCCGGCCGGAAAGGCGCGGCAATTCCGCCTCGATTCGCCCCACATGGATTTCGGCCGGCGCGCCTGTTTCACGTGAAACAGCGCGCATGAAGGCGGCCTTGCGCTGGTCGCTCTCGATCAGATGAACTTTCGCCTCTCGCCGGTCCTTCAGCAAAAGCGCGGTAACGAGGCCAGGAAAGCCGGCTCCCGATCCAATATCGAGCCAGACCCTTGCTTCAGGCGCGGCCTCGACCGCCTGCGCCGAATCGGCGAAATGGCGCATCCAGATCTCATTAAGCGTATTCGGCGCGACCAGATTGATCTTTCCCTGCCAGCGCCGAAGCAACTCCTCATAAATCTCCAGCTCACGCTCGATCCCGCGCAGGCAAGGGAAGAGTTCGAGCGCCTTCGCCCGATCGGCGGACCAAGTCACGCGCGCCGCGCCCGCGCCGCCAGAAGCGTCAAGGCTGAAGGAGTCATGCCATCGATGCGCTGCGCCTGGCCAATCGTGCGCGGCCGCAGATAGGTCAGCTTGCCGCGCAATTCCGCCGAGAGTCCGGCAATCGACCCATAGTCCAGCGACTCGGGAAGCGCGAGCTGCTCGTCACGCCGGAAAGAGTCGATATCCGCCTGCTGCCGGTCGAGATAGACGGAATAGCGCGCATCCGTCTCCACCCTCTCGACGGTCGAAGGATCGATCTCCGCCAGTTCAGACCAGATTTCCTGCAGCCGCGCCAGCGTGACCGACGGAAAGGCAAGCAGGGCGAAAGCGCTGCGGCGTTGCCCGTCCTGATTGACCGGCAATCCATGCCGCAGGGCAGCTGACGAGGTCAGCGACAGACTTTCCAGCAAGGCACGAGCTCGGCTGAGCTTTTCGGCCCTTTTCGCAAAGGTCGCCGCGCGGAGCGCGCCCACACAACCGAGCCCGACGCCTTTCGGCGTCAGGCGCTCATCCGCATTGTCGGCGCGCAACGACAAACGATATTCGGCGCGCGAAGTAAACATGCGATAGGGTTCGCTCACCCCCCGCGTGACAAGATCATCGATCATCACGCCGAGATAGGCTTCGGCGCGATCGAAAATCACCGCCCCGCGTCCGGCTGCGAGGCGGGCCGCGTTGAGCCCGGCGACGAGTCCCTGCGCGGCCGCTTCCTCATATCCCGTCGTGCCATTGATTTGTCCCGCGAGAAACAGCCGCTGGAGCCGCTTGGTCTCGAGACTTGGCAGCAGTTCGCGCGGATCGACATAGTCATATTCGATGGCATAGCCGGGCCGGATGATGCGGGCGTCCTCCAGCCCGGGTATCGCGTTTATGAAAGCCCGCTGGGTCGCAAGCGGCAGCGAGGTAGAGACGCCATTCGGGTAGACCGTGTCATCGTCGAGTCCTTCGGGCTCGAGAAAAATTTGATGCGCGTCGCGATCCGCAAAACGCACGACCTTGTCCTCTATCGACGGGCAATAGCGCGGCCCCGGTCCCGAGATGGCCCCCGTCCGCATGGGCGAGAGATGCAGGTCCGAGCGGATGATCTCATGTGCAGTCGGCGTCGTGCGGGTGATGGCGCAGGCGATCTGGCGATTGGCGATGTGGGTCGTCAGAGAGGAAAATGGCTCCGGGCTCTCATCGCCCCATTGTGTTTCCAATTCCTCCCAACGAATCGTTCTGCCGTCGAGTCGCGGCGGCGTGCCCGTCTTCAGACGGCCGACGGCAAAGCCCGCTTCGCGGATGCGCCTCGACAGGCCGATGGCGGGAGGATCGCCCATCCGCCCCGCCGGCGTCCGCTCGTCCCCGATATGAATGACGCCGGCAAGGAAAGTGCCCGTGGTGATCACGACCGCCGCGGCGCGGATGTCTTCACCGGACGCTGTCCTGACGCCGCGGACCTTGAACCCCTCGACCAGCAAATCCTCGACGGCGCCTTCCAGCACGGTGAGATTATCGACGCCCTCAATCGCGGCCAGCATGGCGTTGCGATAAAGCTTGCGATCCGCCTGGGCGCGAGGGCCGCGCACCGCAGGCCCCTTCGAGCGATTGAGGACGCGAAACTGGATGCCGCCAGCGTCGGCGACCCGTCCCATCAGCCCGTCGAGCGCGTCGATTTCGCGGACGAGCTGCCCCTTGCCGAGGCCGCCAATCGCAGGATTGCAAGACATGGCCCCAATGCTGGCGCGGGAATGGGTGACGAGCGCCGTTCGCGCGCCAAGGCGCGCGGAGGCTGCCGCCGCTTCACAACCGGCGTGTCCGCCGCCTACCACTATGACGTCGAATTCCTTTACCGACATTCCGTGTCTGACGCTTCCTGCGCCGCCTCAACTTTGTTTCACGTGAAACATCTGGCTCATTTGCCGATGCAGAAATGCGAAAAAACCGCATCGAGCACATCCTCGACTTCGACCGAACCGACGATCCGGCCGAGCGACCGCCCGGCGGAACGTAAATCGTCGGCGACAAATTCCAAGTCTTTTTCGGGCGCCAGCGCGGCTGCGATCATTTTCCCCGCGTCCTCGGCCGCCCGCCTGTGGCGCTCGCGGATCAGCAGGGCCGAAGCGCCATCTCCGAGCCGCGCCCCCGCCCGATCCGCAATCTCATTCAGAAGCGAATCCAGACCCAGACTGCTCGTCGCGCAAATGCCGAGCCATCCCTGCGCGGATTGATGTAGATCGCATTTGCTCCAGACGCGGAGCAGATCAATATTCCCCAGCGCGTCGAGGGAAGGCTCTTCCCCTTTCTCCGACAGCCACAGGACGAGATCGGCCGTTCCGACGCGCTCGACGACACGGTCGACGCCAATCTTTTCGATCTCGTCCTCGGCTTCGCGAAGACCCGCTGTATCAACGAAGGTGACGGGAAGGCCGCCGAGGTCGAGATGCGCCTCGATCATGTCGCGCGTCGTGCCGGGCGTTGGGGAGACGATCGCAAGATCGCGCCGCGCGAGCGCATTGAGCAGCGTCGACTTACCGGCATTGGGCGCGCCGAGGATCATGACGAGAAATCCATCGCGCATCCGCTCCGAGGCGGGGGCGTCCTCGAGCGCTGCGCGGATCTCCGACAGAACGGGCTGCAACAGGGCTTCAAGTCGGTCGGCGGAAAAGACGCTGACATCGCCCTCGTCGCTGAAGTCCAGTTCGGCCTCCACCAGCGCGAGCGCTTCGATGAGCGCCGCGCGCCAGGCTTCGACGCGTCGCCGCAGCGCGCCGCCGGCGATTCGCAAGGCTTGCCGTCGCTGCGCTTCGGTCTGGGCGTCGACGAGATCGGCGAGCGCCTCCGCCTGCGACAGATCAAGTTTGCCATTGGCGAAGCCGCGCCGTGCAAATTCACCCGGCTCGGCGCTGCGCAATCCGGGCCGCCGAGAGAGCGCGGCGAGCACGCCACCGACGACCGCGCGGCCGCCATGGACGTGAAATTCGGCATAGTCTTCCCCTGTCGCCGAATGGGGCGCGGGGAAGAAAATCGTCAGGCCCCTATCGAGCGTTTCGCCGTCCCGAGGATCGCGCAGCTCGACCAGCCGCGCCACTCGCGGCTCTGGCGTCGATCCGGCGAATTCCGACAGAACCGCGCGCACGCCCGGCCCCGAGAGCCGGATGACGGCGATCGCCGTGCGGCCGGCCCCTGTCCCGAGCGCAAAAATCGTGTCGGATGACATCATATTTTCCTTCAAGGCGCGGCCGGCGTCTTGCCGGGGGCCGCAGCGCGAGGCGGCGGCGTCGCCGCGCTTCCCAGAAGTCTTTGCCGGTAGATGCGGCGAAAGGCCAGCGTGGGCGCATCCGTTCTCACCGACGCCTCCTCCGCCGGCGGCGGGACTTCATGGGGCAGCGACGATTCCACAATCGTCTGATCCTCATTGGCGATACGGCGATTCATCCAGCGAAAAACGGGATGGAGGAGCGGCGAACGGGCGAAATCGCGCATCGTCAGCAAAATCAGGCGGGTCGTTTCCTCGTCCTCCGGCACGCAGGCGACCATGAGCCGAAAGAGTTTACCCGGGGGATCGATGAACAGCTCCATGACATTCGGAAAGCGATATTCTAGCGCCCCCGGTCGCGGGACGCTGTCCACGGCGTTGGTGACTCGCGCCCCGTAAGGCCGATCCTCCCAGTAAACATCCATCCTTTTCTCGACGAGTTCCCTCAGCCCCGCGCCGATCGTGCGCCGATGCACGAAGGGCAGATGCGGCATGTCGAGCATATTCTCCATCACCCGCGTCCAATGCGCGCGCCAAAGGACCGACTGCGCGCAAAGCGCCAACCCGGGCGCGGCGAAAGTGTCGGACAGGGCGGGTTCGTCTTCGGGCGAAAAACCGGTGTAAAGCCATAAAAGGCCCCCGCTTTCGCGCGCCGGCAGGCTGATCGCGCCGAGATTTTCGCGCTTCGCGTCCGGGTTGAAGGGCGCGCCGCAATTGGCCCCGGAGCCGTCGAAACGCCAGCCGTGAAACGGGCATTCGATCACGCCCCTGTCGACGCGGCCCAGCGACAGGGCCACGCCGCGATGCGGACATCGGTCGAGCAGCGCGGCTGCATTGCCGGAGGCGTCCCGAAAGAAAACGATGCGCTCGCCCGCGACCCGCATCGGCAGCGGCCTGCCGGGTTTCAGATCGCGCGCGAGACCGACGATCGTCCAGACATTGGCGAAACTGGAGAACATTCCGGACTTCCCGAGATTGTCCCGATACTCAAGCCGCAGCCGGCGGATTTTTCAACTCGTCACGCGGCAGCAGGTTCAAAAAGAAAAGACCCGACGCCACGGAAATGCGACGTCGGGTCTCGATCGGCTTGATTGCAGCAAATCGTCAGGTGTTCATCGAATCGAAGAAAGCCTGATTGCCCTTCGGGGTCTCACGCAGCTTGCCGAGCAGGAACTCGATCGCGTCGGCCGGACCCATCGGATTGAGGATGCGGCGCAGGACATACATTTTCTTGAGAATGTCCGGGGCGACGAGCAGCTCTTCCTTGCGGGTGCCGGAGCGGGTGATGTCGATCGCCGGGAAGACGCGCTTGTCGGCCACCTTGCGGTCGAGAATGATCTCGCTGTTGCCCGTGCCCTTGAATTCCTCGAAGATCACTTCGTCCATGCGCGAGCCGGTGTCGATCAGCGCCGTCGCAATGATGGTCAGCGAGCCGCCTTCCTCGATGTTGCGCGCGGCGCCGAAGAAACGCTTCGGGCGCTGCAGAGCATTGGCGTCCACGCCGCCTGTCAGCACCTTGCCCGACGACGGCACGACGGTGTTGTAGGCGCGTCCAAGGCGCGTGATCGAATCGAGCAGAATCACCACGTCGCGTCGATGCTCGACGAGGCGCTTGGCCTTTTCGATCACCATTTCGGCGACCTGGACGTGACGCACCGCCGGCTCGTCGAAGGTCGAGGACACGACCTCGCCGCGCACGCTGCGCTGCATGTCGGTGACTTCCTCCGGACGCTCGTCGATGAGCAGCACGATCAGATAGCATTCGGGATGATTGGTCGTGATCGACTGCGCGATATTCTGCAGCAGCACGGTCTTGCCGGTGCGCGGCGGCGCGACGACCAGCGCACGCTGGCCCTTGCCGATCGGCGCCACCAGATCGATGACGCGCGACGAAAGATCCTTTTTCGTCGGGTCCTCGATTTCGAGCTTCAGCCGCTCGTCCGGGTAAAGCGGCGTCAGATTGTCGAAGGGCACCTTGTGCCGCACCTTCTCCGGGTCTTCGAAATTGATCGAATTGACCTTGAGAAGGGCGAAATAGCGCTCGCCTTCCTTGGGGCTGCGAATCATGCCCTCGACCGTGTCGCCGGTGCGCAGGCCGAATTTGCGGATCTGCGAGGGCGAGACATAGATGTCGTCCGGCCCCGCGAGGTAATTGGCGTCGGGCGAACGCAGGAAGCCGAAGCCGTCCTGCAGCACCTCGACGACGCCCTCCCCGACGATCTCGACGTCACGGCTGGCGAATTGTTTCAGGATTGCGAAAAGCAGCTCCTGCTTGCGCAGGAGAGAGGCGTTTTCGACTTCGTGCTCCTCGGCGAAAGCGAGAAGTTCGGCGGCGGACTTGGACTTCAAGTCCGAAAGTTTGATTTCCCGCATGTGGGCCTTCGAAGAGATATGCGTCAGGAGAGCGGGCAGAGAGGCGGGAAGGGGATTCCCGAACGCCGGAGCAATATCGGCGGTCGTCAAAACGACTGTCTGCCTTAGGTAAGGATCAAGTTCTTATATGTTTTTCAAAGACAATGCAAGCGTCGTCAAAAAGGCTTCACGATCACCAGAACGACGATGCCGATCATGAGCAATGTGGGGATCTCGTTGAGGACGCGGTAATAGCGCGAGGAATGGCGGTTCGCGTCCGCCGCGAAACGCCGCTGCAGCACGCCGTCATGGACATGCGCGGCGGTCATCAGGACCACCAGCGTTGCTTTCACGTGAAACCACCCCGACGACAGCGCCCCGCCCTCGACCGCGAGATAAAACCCCGTCAGCCAGGCGACCGTCATCGCCGGCGTCATGATATAGCGGTAAAGCCGCCGCTCCATGATCTTGAAGGTCTCGGACTGGGGCCCCGGCGCTGTTTCGGCGTGATAGACGAAGAGCCGCGGCAGATAGAGAAGCCCGGCCATCCATGAAATGATGGCGACGACATGCAGCGCCTTGATCCAGAGATACATCGCTAGTCCCTCGCCCCTCGCACCCGCTCGACGAGCCGTTCCACATGTTCGATCGGCGTCTGCGGCAGAATGCCATGGCCGAGATTGAAAATATGCGGCCGGCCCGCAAAGGCCCCGAGGATCGAGTCGATCTCCCGGTCCAGCGCCGCGCCGCCAGCGATGAGCGCCAGCGGATCGAGATTGCCCTGAAGGCAAACATTCGCCGCGGTGTTCGCCGCCGCCCATTTCGGATCGAGCGCCGTATCGAGTCCATAGCCATCGGCGTGGAGCGTCTTCGTCAGCCGCGGCAATTGCGCGTCGGCGCCGCGCACGAAGGCGATGACCGGCACATTCGGCCGTTGCGTCTTCAGCGCCGCAATCATTCGCGCGATCGGCCTCGCCGACCAGGCCTCGAATTCATTGGCCGGCAGCACTCCCGCCCAGCTGTCGAAAATCTGCACGACCTCGACGCCGGCGTCGATTTGCCGGACGAGATAATCCACCGATGCGTCGACGAGCCGGTCGATGAGACTGGAGAACGCCTCCGGATGGCGGAAGGCGAAAAGCCGCGCCGGCGCCTGGTCCGGCGTGCCCTGCCCGGCGATCATATAGCTTGCGACCGTCCATGGCGCGCCACAGAAACCGATGAAGGCGACATCCGCCGGCAGCTCCGATTTCACCCGATCGATGGTCTCGAAGACCGGCGAGAGTTTCGTGATATCGAAGGCGCCGAGCCGGGAAATCCCCTCCGGCGTCTCGATCGGATCGAGGCGCGGGCCCGAGCCCGTTTCAAAGGACACCGTCTGGCCCATGGCGTCGGGGATGACGAGAATGTCCGAGAAGAGGATCGCGGCGTCGAAGTGGAAGCGCCGGACCGGCTGCAGCGTCACTTCGGCGGCCATGGCGGGCGTGTAGCAGAAATCGAGGAAGCTCTTCGCCTTGGCCCGAAGCGCGCGATATTCCGGCAGATAACGGCCCGCCTGCCGCATGAGCCACATTGGCGGGACGGCGCTCGCTTTACCGCGCAACGCAGAGATCAGAGCTTTTTCGTCAGACATTCCATTCGACCCATCGGCGAGAAGCGACCGATTGGGGAGTAGCGCGAAACGCCAAAAAACAAAAATTCTTAAAAGACAGATTTATTTACTTTTTATTAACCAGCTCATCGCACTGGTTAATTTCCGTTAACAAATTTCCCACAGGCTCTGGAGAGTCCGCAAGAACGCCGAAGGGGTTGGGGAATTACGGGGAAATCGATAAATATCTATTATTTACAAATATTTAATTATGATGATCACGCGCGCGACCTGTTGGCCGATTGTGAATCCCCGCTGTCCGGATTATCCCGATCGCCCCTATCGACTCCCGCTGGCCTGTTGATCCTTCCCCGGACTTGTGACCACCTCTCTACAGCCTCGTTAAGAAAGGCTTAACGCTGTCCCCGCTTTTCGACTTTCAAACCCGCCTGTGGATGAATCGCCAGTGACGACCGCGTCCTCTTTCTGGCGCGCCGACGCGCCGCTGATTCTCGCCTCGAGAAGCGCCGGCCGTCAGGCCGTTCTGGCGCAGTCGGGCCTCCCATTCGAGGCGCGCCCGGCCGACGTCGATGAGCGTGGGATCGAATCACGCCTCGAGCCCGTCGGCGCGGACGCGCTGGCCTTGGCGCTCGCGCGCGCCAAGGCCCGGTCCGTTTCCGCCCGCTCGCTCGGCCGTCTGGTGCTGGGGGCGGATCAGGTCGCGAGCTGCGAGGAGTGGATTTTCGGCAAGCCGGGGACGATGAAGGAAGCGGCCGAATTGCTGCGTTTTCTCTCCGGGCGGAGTCATCGTCTCCATTCCGCCGTCGCCCTCGTTCGCGACGGCGCGATCATTTTCGAGACCGTCGCGCACGCCGATCTGACGATGCGGGAGCTGAGCGACGAATTCATCGCCGCCTATCTCGCCCTCATGGGGGAAACGGCGCTCGCGAGCGCCGGCGCCTATCAGGTCGAAGGGCTGGGGGCGCAGCTTTTCGCGAGCGTCAGCGGCGATCACTGGACCATCATGGGTCTGCCGATCCTCCCCCTTCTCGACGCCCTTCGCCGCGAGGGAGCGCTGATCTCTTGAGCGGACGAAAGATGCTGCGCCTGGGCCTCACCGGTTCGATTGGCATGGGCAAATCGACGACGGCCCAGATGTTTCGCGACGAGGGCGTGGCCGTGCTCGATTCGGACCAGATCGTTCACGACCTGTACAGAGGCGCGGCGGTCGCCCCGATCGAGGCGGAGTTTCCGGGCGTAACGGTCGACGGCGTGGTGGATCGCGGGCTTCTCGCCGCGCGTGTGCTCGACGATCCGGCGTCGATGAAGAAGCTGGAGCAGATCGTCCATCCGCTCGTCTGGGCGGAGCGGGACCGCTTTCTGAAGGAGCAGGACGAAAAGGGCGCGCGCATCGTCGTCTATGATGTGCCGCTGCTGTTCGAGACGGGCGCAGAGAAGACTGTCGACGCCATCGTCGTCGTCTCGGCGCCGGAAGATGTGCAAAAGGCCCGCGTGCTTGCGCGGCCGGGCATGACGGAGGAGAAATTCGCCGCCATTCTGGCGAAGCAGACGCCGGACGCGGAAAAGCGGGCCCGCGCCGATTTCGTCGTGCATACGGACAGGGGACTCGACGAAGCGCGAAAGGAAGTTCGGGCGATTCTGGATGCGCTCGAAGGAAGGGCCTGACGCGCCAGACGCAGATGTGGACGAAACCCCGCCAGCGAAGAACGACTTCATGACGAGGCTCGATTGCGCTCTCCGGATTTCGAGCAAGCCGGCTTTCAAGCTCGTCCGGGGGATGGTGAGCTGGTTTTTCTTCACTGACTGAGCGATTGGAAAGACATGCGCGAAATCGTCTTCGATACGGAAACCACCGGCCTCGATCCCTCGAAAGGCGACCGCGTCGTCGAGATCGGCGCCGTCGAGATTTTGAATCTCATTCCGACCGGCCGCGTCTTCCACGCCTATATCGATCCCGAGCGCGACATGCCGGAGGAGGCGTTTCGCGTTCACGGCCTCTCTCGCGAGTTTCTGTCCCAGCACAGGAAGTTTCGCGAGATCGCAGAGGAATTCATCGATTTTATCGAGGATTCCCCAATGGTCGCGCATAACGCCGAATTCGACGTGCGTTTCATCAACGCCGAATTCTCAATGCTGAATTTCGCGCCGCTGGCGCCCGCGCGCATCGTCGACACGCTCGCCATCGCGCGGCGGCTTCATCCCGGCAGCCCCGCCTCTCTCGACGCGCTGTGTCAGCGATATGGCATCGATCTCTCGCGCCGCGACAAGCACGGGGCGCTTCTCGACGCGGGACTTCTGGCGGAGGTTTATGCGGAGCTGATGGGCGGGCGCCAGGCCGCGCTCTCCCTGCAGACGGTGAGCGTGTCACGCCGCGCGCAGACGTCGGATCTGCTGCGCGCCCGCCCCGCGCCGCTCGAAGACCGGCTCACCCCCGCAGAGGACGAGGCGCATCGCGCCTTTGTGGCGGGGCTGTCGAAGTCTGCGATTTGGGATCGTTACCTGACGGGGCGGTCCGACGAATCGGCCGCCTCGCCGGGCTGATTTTTACGCCTGCGCGAAGTTCTGACCCGAGGCCTCGGCGGCCTTTTGCTGATAGAGCGCGACGAAATCGATCGGGTCGATGTAGAGCGGGGGGAAACCGCCGTCGCGGGTCGCGTCAGCCACGATCTGGCGCACGAAGGGGAAAAGGAGACGCGGACATTCGATCATCACGATCGGATGGACCTGCTCCTGCGGAATGTTCAGCAGGCGGAAGACGCCGCCATATTCCATATCGAGCTTGAACAACAGGCCCGCGCCCTCGCCGGCCTTGGCGTCGAGGGTCAGCGACACTTCGAAATCGGTCGGCGCCAGCTGCTTGGCGTTGACGTTGACCTGAATGGAAATATTCGGCGCCTTCTCCTGCGGGCCGAGGGAATTCGGGGCGTTCGGATTTTCGAAGGAGAAGTCCTTCAGATACTGAACGAGGGCGTTGAGGGCCGGAGCGCCCCCCGGCGCCGCATTAGCGCCGTTGCCATTGGTGTCGGACATGTCGGAATCTCCCAGCCGGGCCGCAGAAAAAGTCGCGCCCGCGTAACACGTCTCGTCGAGTGGAACAAGGCGAGCCGCGTCGCCTCATTTCGCGCCGGCCTTGCGCGGGGCGCGCCTCTTCCTGGTCACGACCTTCCATTCGCCCGGCTCCAGGTCGATGGTGCGCGGGTCCTTCGCCTTGCCGCGCTCCCGAATGCGCCGTGCGACGCTTTCCCGCACCGATGGGGATTTGAGCGCGAGCCCGACGAAATCGGAGGCGAAACCCGGAAGAATGAGCAGCAGCGCCCCCAGGGCCTGCATCGCGCCATCCAGAGTCGCGCCGCCGCGATTGGCCCCGCTCCGCCGCTCACGCCAATAGGAAAGCAGGCGCTTAACGTCAGCGAGACCCAATGCGGTGGTCCCGAGACCTAGCGCAACCGTCGCCAGCACGCCCAAAGATTTGATGACGAGCGTGAAGGCCAGAATCTCCACAACGATCCAGGCGCCGATCGCGAAGCCCAGAAATTTCGATCTATTCACCGTCTTGCGGCCTCCGCGGGCTGCGGCGAAGCGCCCGACCCCTTGATTCGTGACATATCGGCCTCGACATGTTAGCCGACACCAAAGAGATTCGGGAGTGACCAATGGCGCCAACCGGCGAACCTTTCGATCCGTCGCTCGTCGTCTTTGCGGCGCTTGCTGTCTTCGTCATCTGGAAGCTGCGTTCAGTCCTGGGCGTGCGCGTCGATCGCGACGCTCCGCCGCCGGCGCAATTCCAGCCGAGGCGACCGTCGCCCGCCGGCGCCACGCCGCTACCCGGCGCCGCGCCGCTCGACGATGGCGCGGCCGCGAGGCGCAACGTCCCTGCGAGCTGGGAGGGCGTCGCCGAAAAGGGCGGCGCAGCCGCCTCCGGCCTCGACGCCATCGCCGCTGCGGACCCGCGTTTCGACGGCCAGGCTTTTCTGGACGGCGCCAGGCGCGCCTATGACATGATAGTCTCGGCCTTCGCCAGGGGCGACCGGGACCAGTTGCGTCCGCTTCTTTCCAAGGAGGTTTTCGACGGCTTCGCCGCCGAGATCGCTCGTCGCGAAGAGAATGGCGAGACGATGGAGACGGCCGTCATAGCCATCGATTCCGCGCTGGTGGAGTCGGCCCGCGCCGCGCCGCGTCTCAACGAGATCACCGTGCGCTTCGCAACACGGCTGATGAATCTGCGCCGCAACAAGGAAGGCGAGACGATCGAGGGCGGACATACGATTCCGGTCGTCGAATTGTGGACCTTTGCGCGCGACCCGCGCGCCTCGGACCCGAACTGGAAACTCGTCGCGACGCGACCCGCAGAATAAGCGGTGCGCCGGCCTGAAGGTCTGTCGCCCGTCGCCTTCGAGGCGCTCGACGGTTTTACTCGCGACAGTCTCGATGAAGCCCTCGCGGCCTTTCGGCGCTCGGCCGTCCGGATTGTGACGGCGGAGACCGAACAGCGTCCCGCCCGCCAGCCGCCTCCCGGCCTCGTCGCGGCCTCACAAGCCGCACTCGAAGAGGCGAACCCCGAAGATTTCTTCCGGCGCTGGTTCCGGCCCTTTCGGCTGAACCGCGCCGGGTTCGTCACCGCCTATTACGAGCCCGAGGTCGAGGCGCGACTTGCGCCGGAGCCGGGCTTCGAGACGCCGATCCTGTCGCGACCGCCCGATCTCGTCACATTGAACGAAGCCCCCTTGCGGCTCCCGACCGGAGAGACCCTGACGAGCGCGCGCCGCGCGGCTGACGGAACGCTCGCGCCCTATCCCGACCGTCGCGCGATCGAGGAAGAAGGCGCCGCGACCGGCTCCCGGCCCATCGCCTTCGTGCGCGACGCGGTAGAGCTGTTTCTTATGCAGGTGCAGGGCTCGGCTCGGCTGCGGCTTCCGGACGGCGCGAGCCTCCCGCTCACCTATGACGGCCGCAACGGCTGGCCCTACACCTCCATCGGCAGGCTTCTGATCGAACGCGGGATCACGCCGGCCGGCGAAATGTCGCTCGAGACGATGAAAGCGACCCTGCGCCGTCTGGGAGCGGCCAGCGGCGAGCCCGGCCGGAAGCTGATGCAGGAAAACCGATCTTCTGTATTCTTCGGTATCGACGCGTCGAGCGACCGGCAGGTCGGCCCGATCGGCGGAGAGGGCTGCGCCCTCACGCCTCTGCGGTCCATCGCCGTCGACCGGTCGATCTGGTGCTATGGCCTGCCCTTCTGGATCGAAACCCGCGTTCCGTGGCAGGATGAAACGGAAGCGAAGCTGGAGCGGCTGATGATCGCGCAGGACACAGGGTCGGCTATTCTCGGGGCGGCCCGCGCCGATCTGTTCTTCGGCGCGGGAGACGCCGCCGGCCGGCGCGCCGGACTGGTGCGCCATCCGGCCGAATTCACCGTTTTCCTGCCGGTCGACGAGGCTGCGCCGTGAGCGAGGGGCCGCGCCGATACACCCGCCGGCTGTCGCACGCCGAGGCCGAGCTCTGGACGATCGTGACGGCCAATGTGCGGCCCTTTCATGCGCGCCCCGCCCCGCCGGTCGAAGCCGCGCCGACCTCGGCGAAGGAGCCGCCCCACAAGATTTCCGCGGCCGCGCCCAACCGCGACCGCCCGCCGCCGCCCCCGCGGCCCGCCGTCACGCCGCTCGTCGACATCGATCATCGCACGCGCGTCAAGATCAAGCGCGGGAGGCTGGAGGTCGACGCCAAGCTCGATCTGCATGGGATGCGGCAGGACGAGGCGCAGCGCGCCCTCACGTCCTTTCTGCGCCGCGCTCAGGCGGAAGGCGCGAAGGTGGCGATCGTCGTCACCGGAAAGGGTCTGTCGCGCGAGGAGGGCGGCGTGCTGAGGCGCGCCGTCCCCATGTGGCTGCAGTCGCCGCATCTGCGCGACGTCGTCGTCGGCTTCGGCGAGGCGGCGCGGCATCACGGCGGCGAAGGCGCGCTCTATGTGCGCATCCGCCGCGCGGATCGCGCCCGCGGTTACTGAGCGACGCCGCCCGCGCCCGACGCGGGCGCTTCCAGCGACGCCGGCTGGCGCGCGAGGAAGGCGGCCGGAATGTTCGGCTGGCCCTCTTCGGTGAGGTGCTGGGCCGAATGGGGCGGGATCTTCCACTCGAAGGCGTCGAGCTTGCCGCTGACCGGCGAGATCGGCAGCCAGTGTTTCGAGACGACGCCGTCTGCGATCCAGGCAGGGTCGCGCGGCGCCCGCGATCCGCGCGCGAGCCATTCGCGCACCGGCCCGCTCGGGCCGTTCTGGGCGTCCTCTATTTCCGCCATGAGCAGGCAGGTGTGGGCCGTGGGGTGCTGACCCGCGGCGACGAGCGGCGCCAGCGCCTCGCGCGCTTTCGTGAAGTCGCGGGCCGAGAGCGCGGCCTGCGCGAGAATGTGGCGGCTCTCCGGAGCGTCGGGCGCGAGTCTGGCGAGTTTCTCGATGCGCGCGACGCGCTGGCTGTTCGACTCGTCGGGCAACGCCTCGAAATAGACTTCCGCGAGATCGGGATGGGGCTTCGTCGCCCATACGGTCTCGATGAGCTTGAGCGCCTGTTTGCGGTCGCCATGGTGAATCAGCACGCGCGCGGCGGTTGCGGCAGCGGGCGGGAATCCGGGGCGGCGCTTCAGCGCCTGGCGGGCGAGGCGCAGCGCGTCGTGGGGATGCTCGCGCTCCTTCTCCATCGCCATCGCCGTCTCGATCACCGCCCGCAAATTCTGCGCGGTCGCGGCGTCGATCGCCTTGGCGGCGAGATTGGCCTCGACCGCCGCGCGGGCCTTCTCCCAGTCGCCCCCGGCGGCGTGATGTTCGAGCACGGCGGAGCCGGCCCAGGGGAGCGGGGCGATCTCATGGGCGGCCTTCGCGAAATGATGCGCCGCTTCCGCGTCCTGCCGCCGTTTAGCTTCGATGTGCAGGCCGCGCAGGCCCAGAAGTTTCGTCTCCGGTTTCAGCGTCATCTTGTGGAAGGCTTTCGCCGCCGCCTGATGGTCGCCGGAGAGCTGAGCCGCCTGCGCATTGAGCATCTGCGTCAGCGGTTCGCCGGGCAGCAGGCGCTCGGCCAGCGCCGCGGCCTTTCGCGCGCGGGCGAGGTCGCCTGCTCCCACGGCGACAAGGCCCTGCGAAATCACGTCGAGGCCCCGCTCCCGGCGCCGTTCGCGAGAGCCGCCGGCCATGCGGCGGGGCAGGCGAATCAGCGCCACGACGATCGCCCAGACCACGATGACGGTCGCGATCAGCAGCAGAAGGCCGGCGACCGCCACGGGGATCGACGCCTCCATGTGCCAGCCCGCGAATTCGAGCGTCAGCGAGCCAGGCTGCTCGATCAGCCATTCGAGGCCCAGGGCGACGACGGCCAGCGCGAGGATGAAGAAGAATAAAAACAGCATGGCTGGCGCTCTCGCTTATTTCTGGCCGCCCAGGGCGGCGATGGCGCTGTGCAGAAGATCGTCGGCGGCCTTAGCGGCGGCGATGCGCTGCTGAAGCATTTCGCCGAATTCCTTCCCCTCGGCCTGCGCCGCCTCCGGCAGGCTCTCGAAAGCCGCCTGCGCCGCCGCGAAGTCGCCGTGGACGAGCGCGGCGTCGATCTTGTCGAGCTTCCCGTCGACCGTTTCCGGATGCGGCTGGCCGGTGGGATGGACTTTCACGAGCTTGCTCGCGCCATGCAGGAGATGCTCGGCCAGATCCCCGCCCGCATGATTTTCGGCGGCGCGCAGGCGTTTGGCGATCGGCGCGAAAGTTTCGCGCAGCTGCGCTCCCGTCGGCGCGCCCTTCTCCGCCATGGGCGAGAGACTTGCGATCACGCCGGCGTCGGCCCCGAGGCGGGTCAGCGCCGCGATTTCGTCGGCGTAGGGGCGCCCCGCCTCGAGCTCGCGCTGGAGCGTGAAGGCGACCACCACCGTCGTGGCGGCGCCGTCCGCCGCGGGCGCTTTCGGCGCCTCGGCCTCGGGCGCGGCGCGGGTCTCGTTCTTGGGCGAGTCCAGACGGTCGGCCAGCGCCTTGAGCTGATCGCCGAGCGCGTCGATGCGCCCCTCTAGCGCCGAACTCATCTCCTCGGCCGTGAAGCCGCCGGCGTCGGCGGGAGCCGTTGCTCCGGGCGCGGCGGCCCTGCCGGATTTCGCGGCCTCCGCCGCCGCCAGGGCCGATTCGGCGAGTTGCAGCGCCTTGCGCGCCAGCTCGTTGGAGGCCTCGACGGTGGCCTCGACGCGCGCTTCGAGCGCGACGGCGTCGGCGGCGGAAAAAGCCGGTTGCGCGGGGGCGGCCGGCGCCTCGGGAGCCTTCTCGACGCGCTCCGGCGCTTTCGCCGGCTCTGGAGCCTTGACCGGCTCCGGCGCTTTTTCGGGTTCGGGCGATTGCGCGAGCGGCGCCGCCCGGTAGGTCGTGACCTTCGAGCCCTTGGCCGGCTTGGTCTCGCCCATCAGCTCCGCGAGGCTGGCCTGCGCCTTGTCGAGCGCCGATTGCGCTTCGCCGACGCCGCTTTCGACATAGTCCGCCACGAGGCGGATGCGCGGATCCTTATCCTTGAAAATCAGCGCGCCATAGCCGCCTGCTCCGATCGCGATCAGGAGCAGCAGCGCCGAGCCGGACAGTTTCATGAGCAGGCCGCCGCCGCGCCGCGCCGCGCCGGGCGGCTTTCGGGGCGCTTCCGGCGTCTTTCCGGCGTCGCCGGCTCCGCCCTCCACCGCTGGAACATTATCCTTCTCGTCGGCGTCGGGTCCGGCCATGGTCGAAATCCTCGCAGTTTGGCGAAAACTATAATGGAGCCCGGGCGCCTGCGAAACAGGCCGGCGCCCGGCGGCTGCGGCCGGGTTCAGCCCGCGGCGGCCATCAGCTCGAGGGTGCGGCGGGCGATGTCGAGATGCAGGCGCTCGACCATCTTGCCGTCGATCTGCACGACGCCCTTCTCGGCGTTTTCCGGCTCGTCGAAGATCGCGATGATCCTGCGGGCGAAATCCACCTCCTCGGCGCTCGGGGCGAAAATCTCGTTCACCGGGCCGATCTGGTTCGGATGGATGAGCATCTTGCCGTCGAAGCCCATGTCGCGGCCCTGCTCCGCCTCGCGGCGAAGCCCCGCTTCGTCGTTGAAGTCGTTGTAGATGCCGTCGATGATCTCGATATTGTGGACACGCGCGGCGAGAACTCCCGCCGAAAGCCAGGAAAGCAGCGCCGGCCGGCCGGGCGTGAGCCGCGCCCGGGTCGATTTGGCGATGTCGTTGGGGCCGAGCACCAGCACCTCGAGCCGCGACGCCGGATCGTCGGCGGCGCTGGCGATCTTCTCGATGTCGAAGATGGCGCGCGGCGTCTCGATCATCGCCCAGAGCCTTGTCCTGAGCGGCGCGCCGGCGGCGACGATGTCGGCGGCGGCCTTCAGAATGTCGTCGCGCGAATTGACCTTGGGGATGACGATGGCGTCCGGCCCCGTGGGCGCGATGGCGGCGACGTCGGGCTTGTACCATTCCGAGCCGCGGGCGTTGACGCGCACGACGACCTGACGCGCGCCATAGCCGCCGCGCGAGACGGCGGCGGCGACCTGCTCGCGCGCCATGGCCTTGGCCGACTCCGCGACGCCGTCCTCGAGTTCGAACATCAAAACGTCGGCGGGAAGGCTCTTGCCCTTCTCCAGCGCCCGGGCGTTGGAGCCCGGCATCGCCAGGACGCTGCGTTTCAATTTCGAAATCATATCGGGCTCCGAACAGGTTATCTTGCAGGCTCGATCTTCTCTTGCCTTGCCGCCCCGTCTACACAATAAGAGGCTGTTCCGCCATCCGCATGAGAGAATTTCGCGGTCGCGGCGTTCTCCAGACGGACGGAGGTCGAGATTGGCGGTCCCGGAAGAAACACCCATCGGCGGGCCGCCGCAGCATCTTCTCGAAGGCTACGAGAGTTTTCTCGCCGGCCGTTTCGTCGCCGAATATGACAAGTTCCGGGAGCTCGCCAAGGGCCAGACCCCGAAAACCATGATCGTCAGCTGCAGCGATTCGCGCGTCGCGCCGGAGGCGATCTTCGGCGCGGGGCCGGGCGAATTGTTCGTGTTGCGCAACGTCGCCGCGCTCGTGCCCCCCTATGAGCCGGACGACCATCATCACGGCGCCTCGGCGGCGCTGGAATACGCCGTGATGGCGCTGAAGGTGGAGCATGTCGTCGTGCTCGGCCACGGCCTCTGCGGCGGCGTGCGCGCCTATGCCGAAAACATCGCGCGGCCCGAGACGCCCCCCTTGAGCCACAGCGACTTCATCGGCGACTGGATCAAGATGCTGGCGCCGGCCGCGGAGCGGCTCGGCGTTGCGCCCAATCCCGACGATCCGCGATACATAGAGCGGCTGGAGTTCGAAGCCATCAAACAGACCCTGCGCAATCTGCGCACCTTCCCGATGGTGCAGGTGCTGGAGCACCACAAACACCTGACGTTGCATGGCGCGCTGTTCCGCATTTCCGACGGCCGGCTGTTCTGGCTCCAGGAGCAGACCGGCGCCTTTCTGCCCGTCGGCGAAAGAGCCTACGCCGCGGCCTTCACAGAGGCGCGGTTTTGACGCCCGTTCAGTCGCCCGTGGCGGATATTCCCGTGATCGAGGGCCTTCACGAAATCGCCGGTCGCTATGACGCGCTGCTTTGCGACGTCTGGGGCGTGCTGATCGACGGCAAGCGTCATTTTCCGCGCGCCGCCGAAGCGTTGCGGCGCTTTCGCGCGAAGGGCGGTTCGGTCGTCCTCATCACCAACGCCTCGCGCCCCGATGACGAAGTCCGACGCCAGCTTCTCGGCCTCGGCCTGCCTGAAGACTGTTTCGACGATCTCGTCTCGGCGGGCGAGCTGACGCTTCGGGGCATGCTCGCCCGCGAGGGGCAGGCCTGCTACCACCTCGGCCCGCCGCGCGACAACGGTCTCTTCGAGGAGGCGGGACGGCGCCTCGGCGCTCCCATCCGCAAGGTCGGGCCGCAAGAAGCGGACTACATCGTCTGCACCGGGCTTTTCGCCGAGCGTGAGGAGACGCCGCAGGATTACGATCCGGGCCTGAAGACGCTCGCGGCGCGCGGGCTCGAAATGCTCTGCGCCAATCCCGACATCGTCGTCGCCATCGGCGACGATATCGTCTACTGCGCCGGGGCGCTCGCCGAGCGATACGCCATGTTCGGCGGTCGGGTCGCCATGTTCGGCAAGCCGCATCCGCCGATCTACGCCGCCGCTATGGAGCGCCTGGCCGGCCTGCGGGGCGCGCCGCTGGAGAAATCGAGGATCCTCGCGGTCGGCGACGGCGCCGTCACGGATCTGACCGGCGCGGGGCGCGTCGGGCTCGACTGCCTCTTCATCACGGAAGGCGTGCATGCGCTGGAGCTGCGCCCGACGGGCGAGGATCTCGACCCGCTGGCGCTCGCGCGGCTGATCGAGGTCGCGGGCGCGCGTCCTGTCGCTTTGGCTCGCGAAGTTTTCTGGTAAAAGGGTGCGGGCGCTTCGCCCCAACTCCGCGCAACAATCCGGTGAAACCCATGTCGACGCCGTTCAAAATCTATTATTTCGAGGATCTGAGCGTCGGCATGCGCGAGACGCTGATGAAGGCGGTGATGGACGACGACGTGATCGCCTTCGCCGATCTGTCGGGCGACCGCAATCCGATCCATCTGTCGGATCATTTCGCCTCCAAGACGCGCTTCGGCGAACGCATCGTCCATGGCCTCTACACGGCCTCGCTGATCTCGACCGTCATCGGCATGTATCTGCCCGGCCCGGGCGCGGTCTATCTTTCGCAGACCCTGAACTTCCGGGCGCCCGTGAAAATCGGCGACGTCATCACTGTCGTGGTCGAGGTGGTGGAGCTCGTCGAGAAGGGCCGCCGCGCCAAGCTCAAATGCGAGTGTCTCGTCGACGGCAAGGTGGTGCTCGATGGCGAGGCGACGGTGATGGTGCCTTCGCGCGAACAGGCGGCGCGCGCCGCCTCGCCGGCGGCGCCAGCGGAGAAGCCGGCGTCGGCCTGACGCCGATCGGCCCCCGCCGTGACCGATCCTTCCTTCATCGTCGCGCGCGACCCTGCCTCTCCGCCCGCGGGGCTCGACGGCGCCGTCGCGGCGCTCGGCAATTTCGACGGGCTGCATCGCGGCCATCGCGGCGTGGTCGCCCGCGCGCAGGCGCTGGCGAAAAAGCTCGGCAAGCCCTGTGCGCTGCTGACCTTCGAGCCGCATCCCGCGGACGTCTTCGCCGGCCAATCGGTGATCTTCCGCCTCACGCCTCCCGACGCCAAGGCGGCCCAGGCCGCCCGCCTCGGGCTCGACGGCATGATCGTCCTTACTTTCGACAGGGCCTTCGCCGCCCGGCCGGCGCGGGAGTTCACGGAGGAAATTCTGGTGAAGCGGCTCGGCCTTTCGGCCGTCGTCGCCGGCTATGACTTCCGCTTCGGCGCGGGCCGCGAGGGCGGGCCGGAATTTCTTGTCGCGGAGGGGAATCGGCTCGGCTTCGCCGTCGAGATCGTCGACCGAATCACCCAGGACGAGGACGGCAGTCTCGAAGCCGTCTCTTCCACGGCGACGCGGGAGCTTCTGGAGAAGGGCGACGTGGCCGCGGCGCGCCGCCTTCTCGGCCACCCCTATTTCGTGCTGGGCCGGGTGCGTCACGGCGACAAGCGCGGCCGGCTTCTGGGCTTCCCCACCGCCAATATCGCGCTCGATCCCTCGAACCGGCTGCGTCACGGCATTTACGCCGTTACGCTTCAGGCGGACGGCGTCACTCGTGACGGCGTCGCCAATTTCGGCCGGCGCCCCACATTCGACAATGGCGCGCCGCTGCTCGAAGTCTTCGTCTTCGATTTCGACGGCGATCTCTACGGCAAGGAAGTCGAGGTGGCCTTTTACGGCTTCATCCGCGGCGAGGAAAAGTTCGACAGCGTCGAGGCGCTGATCGACCGGATGCATGACGACAGCGACAGGGCGCGGGAAATCCTCGCGAGACGATAGAAGTTTGCCACGATGCTCCGGCGGCTTATCTTATGAGCGAGACAGGAGCCCGCCATGAGCGAAGAAAAGCGCGATATCGAGATCATACCGCCCGGCGAGGAATTCCGCGACGAGACCTCCTCGCGCATCTGGATTTCCACCGGCGGCGGCGAGGTGAAATTCGTCAGGCTCGGGCCGTTCGGCAGCCTGATGGTCGGCCTCGGCCTCCTTCTCCTGCTGGCGCTCGGCTTCTTCTTCCTTTCCGGCCTGTTCCTCATCCTCGTTCCGGTCGCGGCCGTGCTGGGACTGGGCGCCTGGTTCTCCGGGCTCATCGGCGGCGGGTCGAACAGGCGGTTACGCTGATTTTTCCGCTTTGCGGCCGCGCCTGCGCTTGATAGACAACGGCATGGTCATTGTTCGCGCGTCACGAATCACCGGCCCGGCCCGCGCTCGGGATTGATTTCGCGCGGGGTCCGGGGTCGGGCGCATTGGCGCTTTTTCTTCAAATCCTCTATGTGACCCGAACCTTGCCGGCGGCGTCGCCGCGGCTGATGACCGGTTTTTGAGCGATGAACGACACTCCCAAAGGGCCCGACTATTCGAAAAGCCTCTATCTTCCGGTCACGGAATTTCCGATGCGCGCGGGATTGCCCCAGCGCGAGCCCGAGTTCCTTAAGCGCTGGGAAGAAATCCGCCTCAACGAAAAGATGCGCGAGGCGGCGAAGGGCCGCCCGAAATTCACGCTCCATGACGGCCCGCCCTACGCCAACGGCAACATCCATATCGGCCACGCGCTGAACAAGATCCTCAAGGACGTGGTGACGCGCAGCCAGCGCATGACCGGCAAGGACTGCGTCTATGTGCCGGGCTGGGACTGCCATGGCCTGCCGATCGAATGGAAGATCGAGGAAGAGAACTACCGCGCCAAGGGCAAGAAGAAGCCCGACTTCGCGCAGCCAGAGGAAATGGTCGCCTTCCGCCGCGAATGTCGCGCCTATGCGGAGCATTGGCTTTCCGTGCAGCGCGAGGAGTTCAAGCGCCTCGGCGTCGCCGGCGAGTGGGATCGTCCCTATGCGACAATGGCCTATCCCGCCGAGGCGATCATCGCCCGCGAGATCATGAAATTCGCGGAGAACGGCCTGCTCTATCGCGGCTCCAAGCCCGTGATGTGGTCGGTCGTCGAGAAGACCGCGCTCGCTGAAGCGGAAGTCGAATATGAGGATCACACCAGCGACATGGTGTGGGTGGCGTTCCCCATCCCGCGCGGCGCGGAAGGCGACCTCTCCGAGGCGCGCGTGGTCATCTGGACGACGACGCCCTGGACGCTGCCGGGCAATCGCGCGATCTCCTTTTCATCGAAGATCGATTATGGCCTCTACCACGTCACCCATGCGCCGGAGAACAATTGGGCGCTGCCGGGCTCGAAATTCATCCTCGCCGACAAGCTGGCGAATGAAGTGTTCAAGGCCGCCAAGGTCGACGCCTATGAGCGCCTGCATGACGTTCCCGCCGCGATGCTGAGCGGGCTCGTCTGCGCCCATCCCCTCGCGCATCTGGGTTACGATTTCGACGTGCCGCTCTTCGACGGCGACCATGTCACCGACGACACTGGCACGGGTTTCGTGCACACGGCGCCGGGACATGGCCGCGAGGACTTCGATATATGGATGGCGAACGGCCGTCGCCTCGCCGAGGCCGGAATCGATGCGCGCATTCCCTACACGGTCGACGAGGATGGCTTCTACACGAAGGAAGCGCCGGGCTTCGAGGGCAAACGCGTCATCACCGACAAGGGCGACAAGGGCGACGCCAATGAATCGGTGATTCAGGCCCTCGTGACCGCGGGCAATCTCATCGCGCGCGGCAGACTCAAGCATCAATATCCGCATTCCTGGCGCTCGAAGAAGCCGGTCATCTTCCGCAACACGCCGCAATGGTTCATCGCGATGGACAAGCCGTTCTCGCAATCGAACCCTCATCCTGACGAGGCGCGCGCTTCGCAAGCTCCTCAGGATACGGATCGCGGAAATCGGCCGACGCTGCGCGCCATCGCTCTGGAAGAGATCGCGCGCACGCAATGGACGCCAGCGGCCGGCGAGAATCGTATCCGCGGCATGATCGCCAATCGTCCCGACTGGGTCGTCTCGCGCCAGCGCGCCTGGGGCGTGCCGATCGCGGTCTTCGTGAAGAAGGGAACGCACGACATTCTCGTCGATCCGCGCGTCAACGCCCGCATCGTCGAGGCTTTCGAGAAGGAAGGCGCCGACGCCTGGTACGAGACCGGCGCCGCCGCGCGTTTCCTCGCGCCTGAATATGATCCCGCTGATTACGAGAAAGTCTCCGACGTTCTCGACGTGTGGTTCGACTCGGGCTCCACGCACGCCTTCGTGCTGGACGATCCGGCGAACTTCCCCGCGCTTGCCGGAATCAACCGCAAGCGCGATGGCGGCGCCGATGAGGTGATGTATCTCGAAGGCTCCGACCAGCATCGCGGCTGGTTCCATTCCTCGCTTCTCGAAAGCTGCGGCACGCGCGGGCGCGCGCCCTATGACGCCGTGCTGACGCATGGCTTCGTGCTCGACGAGAAGGGACGCAAGATGTCCAAGTCGCTCGGCAATGTCGTCGCGCCGCAGAAGGTGATCGCGGATTCGGGCGCCGACATTCTGCGCCTGTGGGTCGCGGCGTCCGACTACGCCGACGATCTGCGCGTGGGTCCGGAAATTCTCAAGACCTTCGTCGAACTCTATCGCAAATTGCGCAACACGCTGCGCTGGATGCTGGGCACGCTTGCGCATTACGAATCGGGCGACGACGCCGCGCTCGAACATGCGGGCGAACTCGAACGTCTCATGCTGCATCGTCTCGTCGAGATGGACGCCGCTGTCCGCTCCGCCTATGCGGCTTTCGATTACAAGAAGGTCGTGGCGCTTCTCACGCCCTTCATGACAAGCGATCTCTCCGCCTTCTATTTCGACATCCGCAAGGACACGCTCTATTGCGAGCCGCCGTCGAGCGTGAAGCGCAAGGCGGCCCTCGCCGTGATCGAGCGGATCTTCCGCTGCGTGACGACATGGCTCGCGCCGATTCTCGTCTTCACGGCGGAAGAGGCGTGGCTCGCGCGCTATCCCGATGCGACGTCGGTTCATGTCGAGAGCTTCCCCGACGTCCCGTCGCATTGGCGCGACGAGGCGCTGGCCAAGAAGTGGGAGGGCGTGCGCGCCATCCGCTCGGTCGTCACCGGCGCGCTGGAAATCGAGCGCGCGCAGAAGCGCATCGGCTCCTCGCTCGAAGCGGCTCCGACAGTCTATATTTCCGACGCCAAGCTGCGCATCGATCTCGACGGCGTGGATTTCGCGGAAATCTGCATCGTTTCGGATATTCGCATCGAATCCGGCGATGGTCCCGCAGATGCGTTCCGTCTGCCCGAGGTCGCGAATGTGGCGGTGGTCCCCAATCGCGCATCGGGCGTGAAATGCGCGCGCTCATGGAAATATTTCGACCCGACGACCGCCGATCCGGAATATCCGGGCGTCACCCGCCGCGACGCTCAGGCGCTGCGCGAGTTGCAGGCGCTCGGCCGCTGGAGCGCCTGACGGGTCGCATGAAAAGGCTGCGAGCGCGTCCCGTTCCCTCCCTGTCGCGCTCCTGCGCGGCGGGCAGGCGACGACTCGCAATCAGTGTGAACGGGAGTCCCCGCGAAGGCGGCGCGCCGGCGCCGTCCGCCGCGCAGCCGGGCAGGGTCGGGGAGGGGACAGCCGTCAAGTGAAAGTCCTCCTCGCCTTTCTCCTCAACACGATCACCAATTTCTTCATCGGCCTCGTGGTCGCGAAATTTCTCGGCCCCGAGGAATACGGCCGCTTCGCGCTCGCCTTCGCCATCGCCGTCGTCGTCCAGACGGCGCTCTACGACTGGCTGAGGCTTTCGGCGACGCGCTTCTATTCCGAGCGCACGCGCGACAGCGTGCCGGCGGTGCGCGCCACGATGGACGCGTCCTTTCTCGGCGTCACGCTTTTTCTCTTTCTCAGCACCGGCCTCTATGCGCTGATCGGTCCCGAGCTCGATTTCGAAAGCGACCTCATCCTTCTCGCGCTGCTCACCGCGACGGCGAACGGCCTGTTCGATTATTCGACCGCGCTGGCGCGCGCGCGCTTTCACGACCACGCCTACGGGCGGCTGCTATTCGTCAAAAACGCTCTCGCGCTCGTTCTCATCGGCGGCGGCGCATTTCTGTTTCATTCGGCGAGCGTCGCGCTCGCCGGCGGCGTCGCGAGCCTGTTCGGCACGGTGCTCTTCACCCGCGCCGCGCTGCGCGATCCCGGCGCCCCCTTCCGCGCGGCGGAGCTGCAGACGACGAAATGGCTCGTCGCCTACAGCGCGCCCATCGTCGCCGCGCATCTCCTCTATCAGGCGATGCCGCTCGCCTCGCGCTCGATCGTCGCCAGCGTCTACGACTTTGCGGAGACGGGGCAGTTTTCGCTCGCCTATGATCTCGGCATGCGCGCGGTCATGGCCTTCGGCTCGGCGTTGGACGTGCTCCTGTTCCAGATCGCCGTGGCGGCGCATGAGGAGCATGGCGAGGACCGCGCCAAGGAGCAGGTCGCGCGCAACATGAGCGTCGTCTTCGTCTTCCTTCTGCCGGCCTGCGTGGGGCTTTGGCTCGTCATGCCCTCGGTCGAGGCGCTGATCGTGCCGGGGCAGTTTCGCGGACCCTTCGGCCATTATCTCGGCCTGCTGCTGCCCGGCCTCTTCGCCATGGGCTTCATGAGTTTCGGGATCAATCCCGTGTTCCAGATCGAAAAGCGCACCGCGCCGCTGATCGTCGCGGCGGTCGCCGCCGTCGTCGTGTCGCTGGCGCTGCTTTTCGTGCTGCCCTGGGGACGGGACGCGTCCAATCTCGCCATTGCGCAGGCGGGCGGCTATCTCGCCGCGCTCGCCGTCACGATCTATTATGCGCTGCGCGCGCAGCCGGTCTGGCCGTCCTTCTGGGACGTCTTCGCGGCGCTGGTGGCGACCGGCGTGATGTATCTTGCGCTGGCGCCGATGCGGGCTTTCGAGCCCGGCTTCTTCACGATGCTCCTGCAGATCGGAACGGGCGCGGCGATTTACGGCGTCATGGTCGTCATTTTCGATATCGCCGGCCTGCGCAGCATCGCCCTCGCCCTGTTGCGCCCGCTCATCGCGCGGGCGTGACAGGCGAAAAAGCGCGCCTATGTTAGAGTTCGGCCGAATGAGGAGGAACGCGCGATGGTGATGCCGCTTTACGACGACGCGCCCATGCGGCGTCTGCGCCGGCCAATCGTCAACTGGACGCTGATCGCGCTCAATGTCGTCGTATTCCTCCTCGTCTACAGCGAGGCGTTCGGCGATCCCCTGACGCTCATCCGCGGTTTCGCGGTCATTCCGCGCGTGCTTTTCGGCGAGGCGACGCTCGCGGACTGGATCGTCGGCCCGCCGGCGCCGCTGACGCTGCTGACGTCGCTGTTCTTCCACTCCTCGGTGCTGCATATCGCGAGCAACATGCTCTTTCTCTACGTCTTCGGCGACAATGTCGAAGACGCGATGGGCTCGCTGCATTATCTGCTCTTCTACCTCTCCTGCGGCGTCGGCGCGGGCGTGTTCTATGTCTACACGACGCCGGATTCGATCGCGCCGCTGATCGGCGCCTCGAGCGCGATTTCGGGCGTTTGCGTCGCCTTTCTGCTGCTCTATCCGCACGCGACCGTAACGGGCTTCTTTCCGCCGCTGACCATGCTGCTGATGCCGGTCTGGTTCGTGGCGCTCTTCGACCGTTCGCGCGCGCCCAACAGCCGGATCCTCGGCCTCAGGCCGCCGCTCTTCTCCTTCCACGCCTCCGCCTTTCTTTTCATCGGCGCATGGATCCTGATCCAGCTGCTCAATGCGACCGGCGGGGGCGAGGGCCGCGTCGCCTGGATGGCCCATGTCGGCGGCATTGTGGTGGGGCTGATCCTGACGCCGTTTTTCAAGCGCCGCAGCCATCCGCTCTTCGACCGCGGGCCGCGACAGCCGCCGCCGCCCGCGCCCCCGCAGAATCTTCCGCCGCCGGCGGATGCGAAGACCGAAGGCTGACGGGAAAGCGCCCGCGTCGCCGGGTCTCGCCTTCGACTTGACATCCCCGTTTGACTTGGGAACGCGCCCCCGTTACCAGACCGCGCAAAGGTTCCAGCAAAGAAAGGGACGCGCGCGCGTTCCGACACGCAAGGGCGGATTTCGCCAGGGGGTCGCACGATGAAGATTCTCGTGCCCGTGAAGCGGGTGGTCGATTACAACGTCAAAATCCGGGTCAAGCCCGACGGCTCGGGCGTCGATCTCGCCAATGTGAAGATGTCGATGAACCCCTTCGACGAAATCGCCGTCGAAGAGGCGCTGCGCCTGAAGGAAGCCGGCAAGGCGACGGAAGTCGTCGTCGTCTCGATCGGACCGGCCAAGGCGGACGAGACCCTGCGCACCGGCCTCGCCATGGGCGCCGACCGCGGCATCCTCGTGAAGACCGACGAGACCGTCGAGCCGCTCGCCGTCGCCAAGATCCTCGCCAAGATCGTCGCCGAGGAGCAGCCCGGCCTCGTCATTCTCGGCAAGCAGGCGATCGACGACGATTCGAACCAGACCGGCCAGATGCTCGCCGCTCTGCTGGGCTGGGGCCAGGGCACTTTCGCCTCGAAGGTCGAACTCGCCGACGGCTCCGTGGACGTGACCCGCGAGATCGACGGCGGCCTCCAGACGGTGAGCCTGAAGCTCCCCGCGATCGTCACGACGGACCTGCGCCTCAACGAGCCGCGCTACGCCAGCCTGCCGAACATCATCAAGGCGAAGAAGAAGGAGGTCGCCGTCAAGGCGCCCGCCGATTACGGCGTCGACATCACGCCGCGCCTCGAAGTGCTGAAGACCGCCGAACCCGCGACCCGCTCGGCGGGCGTGAAGGTCGGCTCCGTCGCCGAACTCGTCTCGAAGCTAAAGGAAGCGGGAGTTCTGTAAGATGACGATTCTGCTTCTCGCCGAAACCGCCAATGGCGCCCTCGCGCCCGCGACCGCCAAGGCGCTCACCGCCGCCCAGCAGATCGGCGGCCCGATCCATATTCTCGTCGCCGGCCCCGGCCTGAAGGCCGCCGCCGACCAGGCCGCGAAGCTCGCGGGCGTGGAGAAGGTCCTCTACGCCGAGGACGCCGCGCTCGACCATGTGCTCGCCGAGCCGGTCGCTGCGCTCATCGTCGGCCTCGCGGGTTCCTATGACGTGATCATGGCCCCCTCGACCAGCGCGACGAAAAACATCCTGCCGCGCGTCGCCGCGCTCCTCGACGTGGCGCAGGTCTCGGACATCATCAAGGTCGTATCGGCCGACACTTTCGAGCGCCCGATCTACGCCGGCAACGCCGTGCAGACGGTCCGCGCCAGGGACGCCAAAAAGGTGATCACCGTCCGCACGACGGCTTTCGCCGCCGCCCCCGAGGGCGGCTCGGCGGCCGTCGAGTCGATCGGCGCCGCCGCCAATCCGGGCGTGTCGTCCTTCAAGAGCGAGGAGCTTGCGAAGTCCGAGCGTCCCGAGCTGACGTCCGCGCGGATCATCATCTCCGGCGGCCGCGCGCTCGGCTCGGCGGAGAATTTCCACAAGGTGCTCGATCCGGTCGCCAACAGGCTCAACGCCGCCATCGGCGCCTCGCGCGCGGCGGTCGACGCGGGCTATGCGCCCAACGATCTGCAGGTCGGCCAGACCGGCAAGGCCGTGGCCCCGGAGCTCTACATCGCCGTCGGCATTTCCGGCGCGATCCAGCATCTCGCCGGCATGAAGGACTCCAAGGTCATCGTCGCGATCAACAAGGACGAAGAGGCGCCGATCTTCCAGGTGGCCGACTACGGCCTCGTGGCGGATCTTTTCCAGGCCGTGCCGGAGCTCGACGCCGAACTCGCCAAGATGGGGCGCTGAGCGGCGATCATTTTCGCTCCCCGCTCCCGCCCCGGCGGGGCGGGGAGACGATCCAAAACGGGTTACCGGCCAAGTTTTCCGGTTTTCTTTCGAACCGAACGCGCGTTATATTGCAGTGCGGCGACGACTGTTTTGCAATGCAGTCGTCCCAGATCGCCGCAGCGGTCCTCTCGCAATGGTGTTCGAACAATGAGCTTCGAGATTCGCAAGGTTGGCGTCATCGGCGCGGGCCAGATGGGCAAGGGCATCGCGCATGTCTGCGCGATCGCCGGATACGACGTCGCCATCAATGACGTCACGCCCGAACGGATCGCCGCCGGCATCGAGGACATCGGCGTTCAGATGCGCAAATCCGCCGAGCGCGGCCATCTCGACGCGAGCCTCATCGCTCCCGCCCTGCCGCATATCACCGCCGCGCCGGCGATTCAGGACTTCCGCGACTGCGACATCGTGATCGAGGCGGCGACCGAGAATGAGGAGGTCAAGCGCAAGATCCTCACCGACGTCGCGCTGGTCGTGAAGCCCGACGGCATCATCGCCTCCAACACCTCGTCGATCTCGATCACGCGGCTCGCCTCCATCACCGGCCGGCCGGAGCGCTTCATCGGCATCCACTTCATGAATCCGGTCCCGCGGATGCAGCTCGTGGAGCTCATCCGCGGCATCGCGACGGACGACGCGACCTTCGAGGAGGCGAAGGCCTTCTGCGCCAGGCTCGGCAAGACGGTCACCGTGTCCGAGGATTTCCCGGCCTTCATCGTCAACCGCATCCTGCTGCCGATGATCAACGAGGCGATTTATACGCTCTACGAGGGCGTGGGCTCGGTCGAGGCGATCGACACGGCGATGAAGCTCGGCGCCAATCATCCGATGGGTCCGCTGCAGCTCGCCGATTTCATCGGCCTCGACACCTGCCTCTCCGTGATGCAGGTGCTGCACGAAGGCCTCGCCGACACGAAATACCGCCCCTGTCCGCTGCTGGTGAAATATGTCGAGGCCGGCTGGCTCGGAAAGAAGACGCAGCGCGGCTTCTACGACTACCGCAGCGGCACGCCGACGCCGACGCGGTGATCAATTCGGGAAGGTTCGCCGCACAGGCGCCTTCCCTCCGCCGCGTCGCCGCACTAGCTTTCGCGTCAATCTGCGAAGGACTGATTCCATGGCGACAATCGACGCGGTTCTGAATTCCATCGACGCGAATCTTCCCGCCTCGACCGAGCGGCTTTTCGACCTGCTGCGCATTCCCTCGGTCTCGACCGACCCGGCCTTCACCCAGCATTGCCAGCGCGCCGCCAACTGGCTCGCCGATCAGCTCAAAGGTCTGGGATATACGGCGGATGTGCGCCAGACGCCGGGCCATCCCATCGTCGTCGGCCATGCGAAGGCGAAGCGCAAGGACGCGCCGCATGTGCTGTTCTACGGCCATTACGACGTGCAGCCGCCGGACCCGCTGGAGCTGTGGGAGGCCGATCCCTTCGCGCCGCGTCTCGCCGACGGCAAGGACGGGCAGGACATCGTCGCCCGCGGCGCCTCCGACGACAAGGGACAGCTGATGACCTTCCTCGAGGCCTGCCGCGCCTTCGAGGCGAACGGCGGGCTTCCCTGCAACGTCACCTTCCTTTTCGAGGGCGAGGAGGAGACGGGCTCGCCCTCGCTTCCGGGCTTCCTCGCCGAGCACAGGGACGAGCTCTCGCAGCCCGACCTCGCACTCGTCTGCGACACGAGCATGTGGAACGCAAGGACGCCCGCCATCACCGTCATGCTGCGCGGCCTCGCGCAGGAGGAAGTGGTGATCCGCATCGCGAGTCACGACCTTCATTCCGGCATGTTCGGCGGGCCGGTGAACAATCCCGTCCATGTGCTCTCGAAGATCATCGCCGATCTGCACGACGCCGACGGCAAGGTGACGCTCCCGGGCTTTTACGCCGGCGTGCCTGAAATTCCCGAGGACATCGCAGAGCAATGGCGCGCGCTGGAGTTCGACGAGCGCAAATGGCTCGCCGACGTCGGCCTCACCCGCGTCGGCGGCGAGCCGGGCCGGGGGATCATGGAGCAGATCTGGGCGCGCCCGACCTGCGACGTGAACGGGATCGTCGGCGGCTACACCGGCAAGGGTTCCAAGACCGTGCTGCCGGCGCAGGCCTCGGCCAAATTCTCCTTCCGGCTCGTCGGGACACAGGATCCGAAAGCGATCATGGAGAGCTTCCGCGCCTTCGTGCGCGAGCGCCTGCCGGCGGACGCGAAGGTGGAATTCATCTCCCACGGCGCCTCGGGCGCGCTACAGCTCCCCTTCGGCTCGGAGGCGCTGAACCGCGCCCGCCGCGCGCTCGGCGAGGAATGGGGGAAGGACGCCGTGCTCGCGGGCTGCGGCGGCTCGATCCCGATCGTCGGCGCCTTCAAGCGCGATCTCGACATGGACGCGCTGATGATCGGCTTCGCGCTCGACGACGACCGGATTCATTCGCCCAACGAGAAATACAGCTACACGTCCTTCCACAAGGGCGCGCGAAGCTGGGCGCGGGTGCTGGACGCGCTGGCGGCCTGAATCAGCATAGCCCCTCGAATCCCCGGCTGCGCGACTGCGCGCAGCCGTAAAAACGCGCGCGTGAAGAGCGGATCGCGGGCGGGCCCGGCCAGGATTTCGCAGCCCTCGAAAACGCATTCCACGAGCCGGCAATCGTCGAATATGCAGGAGCCTCCGAGATTGTCGTTTACGAATCGGCAACCCTCGAAGCGGCATTGCGCAAAATCGACGCCGCGAAAGGAACAGCCGCGGAAGACGCATTTCGTGAAATCCGTCCGGGCGACCAGCGCGGCGTTGAAGAGGCCCCAATACCAGTCGACATTTTCCAGCGCGCAATGGATCAGCGCCCCGTCGATCCCGGCGCCCTCGATCTCCAGCCCCCGGAAAGTCGAGCAGCTGAAGATGGCGTCGCTCCAGCTTTCCGGCGGACCCGTCGTGACGTCGTATGCGCATCCCTCGATCAACATGGCGTCGCCTCCTGTGGCGTGGCGCCATCATTAAGCATGCCGGCGGATATGGCGGTGCGGCGGAACACTCTGCTATCACGCGGCAATCCGCCGCTCGCAATTGGGTCCGGGATGGGCTATGTAAGAAAACGTCCAAACTGGATGGCGCGGCAGGACGGGGCTTCGCCGGCGGTTCACAGGGCTGACGAACATCAAGTCTGAAGGGTAACGGAATGGTGTACCGGCGATATTTCGAAGCCGCCGTCTCCCGTCTGAAGGACGAGCGTCGCTATCGAGTCTTCGTGCATCTCGAGCGTGACGTCGAGACCTTCCCCCTCGCCCGTTGGCACCGCGACGACGGCCGCGTCGACGACGTCACCGTCTGGTGCTCCAACGACTACCTCGGCATGGGCCAGCACCCGGAGGTGATCTCCGCAATGGTCGACACGGCGTCGAGGGTCGGCGCCGGAGCGGGCGGCACGCGCAACATTTCCGGCACCAGCCACGCCATTGTCGAGCTTGAGCGCGAACTCGCCGACCTCCATGGCAAGGAGGCGGCGCTGGTCTTCACCTCGGGCTGGATTTCCAATCTCGCCGCGATTTCCACGATCGCCGATCTCCTGCCCGACTGTCTCATTCTCTCGGACGCCTCGAACCACAATTCGATGATCGAGGGCGTCAAGCGCTCGCGCGCCGAACGCAAGATTTTCCGCCACAATGATCTCGCGCATCTCGAGGAGCTGCTGATCGAGGCCGGAAACCGGCCCAAGCTCGTCGTCTTCGAGAGCCTCTATTCCATGAACGGCAATATCGCCCCTGTCGCCGACATTGCGGCGCTGGCCGAGAAATATGGCGCGATGACCTATGTCGACGAAGTGCACGCCGTCGGCATGTATGGCGCGCGCGGCGGCGGTATCTGCGAACGCGAAGGCGTCATGGACCGCATCGACGTGATCGAGGGCACGCTCGCCAAGGGTTTCGGCACAATGGGCGGCTATATCGCGGGCGACGCGCTGGTCATCGACGCGATCCGTTCATATGCCGCCGCCTTCATCTTCTCCACGGCCATACCGCCGTCCGTGGCCGCGGCCGCCTGCGCCGCCGTGCGGCTGCTGAAGCGCCGGCCGGATTTGCGCGCGGCGCATCAGCGCGCGGCCCATATCACCAAACATGCGTTGTCGGCCGCCGGCCTGCCCGTGCTCGACAATGGCTCTCATATCGTGCCGGTGATGGTGCGCGACGCGGAGCTGTGCAAGGCCGCGAGCGACCTGCTGCTCACCCGCCACGGCGTCTATATCCAGCCGATCAACTATCCGACGGTCGCGAAAGGGTCCGAGCGCCTGCGCATCACGCCGACGCCGCGCCACACGCAGGCGCATATAGCGCAGCTCGTCGAGGCGCTGGTGGATGTCTGGCATACGCTCGGCATCGCCTTTGTCGAGCCGACGCATCTGCACGTCGACGAGAAGAGCGACGAGCGCTGCACCTATCCCGAGATCAAGCTCGCGGCGCAGTAAACCCGCCGCCGTCTTGAAAGACACGCCCGCGCAGCGTCGCGGGCGTTTTCATTTTCGGGATCGGAAAACAATTCATCGAAGGGGCGGCGGATTCGTTTCAGAAACGGTTAACATTCGCGCGACCGCATCGGATGCATTTGAAAATCCCCGTTTCGCGGCAAAAACTTCGTCCTATCTCGGGCGTAAAGGCGGGATGCTCGAAACGCCGCGCCGTCCACCAAAAATGCACGACCGGATTTCAAATGACGACATTTGAAAACATCTTCTTCGCGCGCCGTTAAGAAGCGAAGCCTATTCGATTCGAATTACGAACCGGCAACCACATCAGCACATGGGAGGTCTTCACCATGAGCCGTATCAGCTATTCTTTCGACGAGAGCGCGGTCTGCGCCGCCAATCGAGCCGCCGGCCGGAAACCCCGCATTCCGCTTCGCAAGAAGCTGCGCAGCCGGCGCTATCTGAGAGGCGCGATGGAGGCCGCCGGCCTTTTCGCCTTCGGCTACGGCTCCACCTCGCTGGTCATGCATCTCGCCGCCGGATTTTTTCTCATCCACCGCGTCTCCGGCCTGTTTCCTCATCTGCATCTTTGAGGATCGGGCGCCGAGAGCCTTTCCCGATCCGATTTCATCGGATCGGGGCTCCAGCTTTTTTGACGCGCTTCCTGGCGCCGAACCGGTTTCCACTTTGGCGTAAAGCGCTCTATTTGCGCCCGACGCTGACATAGGCGAAGCCGCGCTTGCGGACGTCTGCGGGTCGGTAGACATTGCGCAGATCGACGATGATCGGCTGTTTCAGCAGGCTCTTGACGCGGTCGAGATCCAGCGCGCGGAAAGCGTCCCATTCGGTGACGATGGCGAGCGCGTCCGCGCCCTCGAGCGCCGAATAGGCGTCGTCGTGGAAGGTCACTTCCGGCATCAGCGGGCGCGCCTGCTCCATGCTCTCGGGATCATAGGCGTGCACCTCGGCCCCGTCGCCGGCGAGCGAGGCGACGATGGCGAGTGACGGCGCGTCGCGCATGTCGTCGGTGTTGGGCTTGAAGGCCAGACCCAGCAGCGCGATCTTCTTGCCGCGCACGGAGCCGCCGAGCGCCATGATGATCTTGCGCGCCATCGCCCGCTTGCGGGCGTCGTTCACCGCCACCACCGTCTCGACGATGCGCAGGCTCGAGCCTTCGTCCTGCCCGGTCTTGATCAGCGCCAGCGTGTCCTTCGGGAAGCAGGAGCCGCCATAGCCCGGTCCGGCGTGCAGGAATTTGGCGCCGATGCGCTTGTCGAGACCGATGCCGCGCGCGACCTCCTGCACGTCGGCGCCGACCTTCTCGCAAAGATCGGCGATCTCGTTGATGAAGGTGATCTTGGTGGCGAGAAAGGCGTTGGCGGCGTATTTGGTCAGCTCCGAGGTGCGGCGGCCCACGAAGACCAGCGGCGGCGCGTTGAGCGACAGCGGCCGGTAGATCTCCTCCATCACCTCGCGGGCGCGCGGGTCTTCCACGCCGATCACGACGCGGTCGGGCCGCTTGAAATCCTCGATGGCGGCGCCCTCGCGCAGGAACTCCGGATTGGAGACGACGGCGAAATCGGCGGTGGGATTGACCTCCCGGATGATGCGCTCGACCTCGTCGCCGGTGCCGACGGGCACGGTGGATTTGTTGACGACGACGGTGAAGCCGTCGAGCGCCGAGGCGATCGTCTTCGCGGCGGCGTAGACGAAGGAGAGATCGGCGTGTCCGTCGCCGCGGCGCGAGGGCGTGCCCACCGCGATGAAGACGGCGTCCGCGCCCTTGACGGCGGGTTCGAGATCGGTGGTGAAGGAGAGGCGGCCCTGCCTGACGTTATTGGCGACGAGTTCGTCGAGGCCGGGCTCGAAGATCGGAATTTCCCCCCTCTTCAGCCGATCGATCTTGGAGGCGTCGGCGTCGACGCAAATCACCTTGTGACCAAAATCCGCAAAGCAGGCGCCCGACACGAGACCCACATAACCCGAACCAATCATCGTGATGTTCACAGTCGCTTCTCCAAATGCGCCGCTTCATCGGCTGCCGGGAACGGATTTCCCCGCCGCGCCGGCGGCCTGCGCAACAGCCTGCAAAGGCTCGGGAATCCGGGCGTCGGGAAGTCGTGCGCCGTCCCGTCCGCGAGGCGCGCCCGGCGGCCGCGTCCCGAGGGACGGGGGGCGACGCTTCCCGGAAAAGGCCGGCGGCGTCAGCCCCCTATGCCGAAGGCGGCGAGCGCCGCCATATTGACGATATCCATGTCCGTCGCGCCGAGTTGGACGATCTGAATCGGTTTGTCGAGTCCGACGATCAGCGGTCCGAGCACCGTCGCGTCGCCCAGCTCCTGCAACATTTTGGTCGAGATAGCGGCCGAATGAAACGCTGGCATGACAAGGACGTTCGCCGTGTCCTTCAGGCGGGAGAAGGGATAGGCGCTCATCAGATCCTTGTTGAGGGCGATGTCCGCGCCCATTTCGCCTTCATATTCGAAGTCGACGCGACGCTGATCGAGCACGCGGACGGCCTCATGCACGCGGGCGGTGCGCTCGCCCGGCGGATAGCCGAATGTGGAGAAGGCCAGCATGGCGACGCGCGGCGTCAGCCCGATGCGGCGGGCGACGCCGGCCGCCTCGATGGCGATCTCGGCCAGCTCCTCCGCCTCCGGCAGTTCGGTGATGGCGGTGTCGGCGACGACCACGACGCGGCCTTTCGCCAGGACGAGCGACACGCCGATCACGCGATGGCCGGGCTTGTGGTCGACGACGCGGCGCACTTCCTCGAGCGCGTTGGAGAAATTACGCGTGACGCCGGTCACCATCGCGTCGGCGTCGCCGCGCGCGATCATGGCGGCGGCGAAATGATTGCGGTCCTGATTGATCAGGCGCTGACAGTCGCGGAACAGGAAGCCCTTGCGCTGCAGGCGCTCGAAGAGGAACTGCGCATAGATCGCGTTGCGGTGCGAGAGCTTGGCGTTGTGGATTTCGATCGTCGGCGGCAGCTCCAGTCCGGCGTTGGCCGCCGAGGCGCGGACGCGGTCCTCCCGCCCCACGAGCACCGCCGTGCCGAACTCCTGATTGACGAAGCTGAGCGCGGCGCGGATCACCTGCTCTTCCTCGCCTTCCGCGAAGACGACGCGCTTGGGGTCGCGCCGCACCCGCTCGAAAACCGTCTGCATCAGGCCGGCGATCGGATCGCGCCGCGCCGAGAGTTCGGCGCGATAGGCTTTCATGTCGATGATCGGGTGGCGGGCGACGCCGGAATCCATCGCCGCGCGCGCGACAGCCGGCGGAATGACGGAGATGAGGCGCGGATCGAAGGGCGCGGGGATGAGATAGTCGCGCCCGAAGCGTGGCCGCGCGCCGCGATAGGCGTTGGCGACCTCGTCGGGCACGTCCTCGCGGGCGAGATCGGCGAGCGCCTTCGCGGCGGCGATCTTCATTTCCATGTTGATCGTCTTCGCGCGGACGTCGAGCGCGCCGCGGAAGATATAGGGAAAGCCCAGCACATTGTTGATCTGGTTGGGATAGTCCGAACGCCCTGTCGCCACGATGGCGTCCGGCCGCGCGGCGCGCGCCTCCTCCGGCGTGATTTCGGGATCGGGATTGGCCATGGCGAAGATGATCGGGTCTTTCGCCATCGACTGCAGCATGGCGGGCGTGAGCGCCCCTTTCACCGAGAGGCCGTAGAAAACGTCGGCGCCCTCCAGCGCCTCGGCGAGCGTGCGCGCCTTCGTCTCGACGGCGTGGGCGCTCTTCCACTGGTTCATGCCTTCTTCCCGGCCACGATAGACGACGCCCTTGGTGTCGCAGAGCGTGACGTTGCGCGGATCGAAGCCGAGCGCCTTGGCGAGATCGAGACAGGCGATGCCGGCGGCGCCGGCGCCGTTGCAGACGAGTTTCGCGGTCCCGATGTCGCGGCCCGTGAGCTTCAGCGCATTGATGAGGCCGGCGGTCGAAATGATCGCCGTGCCATGCTGGTCGTCGTGGAAGACGGGAATGTCCATCATCTCGCGCAGGCGCTCCTCGATGACGAAGCACTCCGGCGCCTTGATGTCCTCGAGATTGATCCCGCCGAAGGACGGACCGAGGAAACGCACGGCGTTGATGAAATCCTCGACTTCCTTGGCGTCCACCTCGAGGTCGATGGAGTCGATGTCGGCGAAGCGCTTGAAGAGCGCCGCCTTGCCCTCCATCACGGGTTTCGCGGCGAGCGGGCCGAGATCCCCGAGCCCCAGTATCGCCGTGCCGTTGGTGATGACGGCGACCATGTTGCCGCGCGTCGTGTAGTCATAGGCGAGCGAGGGGTCTTTCGCGATCGCCAGCACCGGCGCGGCGACGCCGGGCGAATAGGCGAGCGAGAGATCACGCTGTGTCGCCATGGGCTTCGTCGAGACGACCGCGAGCTTGCCGGGGCGCCCGCGCGAATGGAAAAGCAGCGCCTCCTTGTCGGAGAATATCGGTCGGTCGGCCGTTGTGGTCTTGTCATCCGCCATGTCATAAGCCCTTTCGTCCGCCGCGCTGTTGCGCCGCAACATAGCCGGGCCGGGGGCGGGTTCACAAGCGGGGGGCCATGAGACGCCGACCCGGACGCGTCACCCGCCAAATTTCTGTGAACGCTCGCGCGGACGACGCTGAAGACGCGCTCCTGCATGGCGGCGGCGCGCCCGCATCGTTAAAATAGGCCCGATGACGACCGTGGCCGCCCCCCAACCCATCGTTGCCGACGACAAGGCGCAAGCCCGCGCGACGCCGATGATCGCGCAATACATAGAAATCAAGGCGGCGAACGCCGATTGCCTGCTTTTCTACCGCATGGGCGATTTCTACGAATTGTTCTTCGACGACGCCCAGACGGCGGCGCGGGCCCTCGGCATCATGCTCACGAAGCGCGGCAAGCATCTGGGCGAAGACATACCCATGTGCGGCGTGCCGGTGGAGCGCGCCAACGACTATCTGCAAAAGCTCATCGCGCTCGGTTTTCGCGTCGCCGTCTGCGAGCAGATCGAGGATCCGGCGGAGGCGAAGAAGCGCGGCGCGAAATCCGTCGTGCGGCGGGACGTGGTGCGCCTCGTCACGCCCGGCACGATCACCGAAGACGCTCTGCTCGACCCCGCCCGCGCAAACGCCTTCGCCGCCGTTTCAAGGATACGCGGCGCCGATGGCGGCTGGCGTTATGGTCTGGCGAGCGTGGATATTTCCACGGGCGCCTTCACCGTAAGCGACTGCGCGGAGAGCGAACTGGCTTCGACGCTCGCGCGGCTCGAACCATGTGAAATCGTGGCCGCCGAGGCGCTGTGCCGGGACGACCATGTCGTCGCCGTTTTTGCGGGCGTCGGCGCGCCTGTCGCGCCGCTCGGCCGTGAGGCCGGCGACGCGCCGCGCCGGCTGCAGGATTTTTACGGCGTCGCGACGCTTGCCGGCTTCGGCGCGCTGAGCGAGGCGGAGATTTCGGCCGCCGCGACCGCGATCCTCTATGTCGAGCGCACGCAGAAGGGGAGCCGCCCCGCCCTGGCGCGGCCGATGAGTCTGCGCGAAAGCGCGACGCTCGACATCGACGCCGCGACACGCGCCAATCTGGAGCTTTCCCGCACGCTGTCCGGCGCGCGCGAAGGCTCGCTCCTCTCCGTCGTCGATCTCACCGTCACCTCCGCCGGCGCGCGTCTGATGGCCGAACGCCTCGCCGCGCCCTCCACCGATCCCGCGCTCATCGGCGCGCGACACGACGCGGTGGCGTTCTTTCTCGAAAATCCCGACATCCGTTCTGCGTTGCGCGCGAAACTCGCCCGCGCGCCCGATCTCGCGCGCGCCGTCTCGCGCCTGTCCCTGCAACGCGGCGGCCCGCGCGATCTTGCAAGCGTCGGCGCCGCGCTGACGGCGGCGCGCGACGTCGCGGAGCTTTTCGCGCGCGCCGGGGCGCCGGGTGAAATCGCCCGCGACGTCGCGATGCTCGCGACAGCCGACGCAGCGCTTGCGCATGAAATTGCGCGAAGCCTCGGGGACAGCGTTCCGCTCGACAGGCGCGGCGGCGATTTCATCCGCGAAGGCCGCGACGCGGAGCTCGACGAAGCGCGGTCCCTGCGCGACGAAAGCCGTCACGTGATCGCCTCGCTTCAGTCGCGCTATGCGGACCAGACCGGAACGAAGCTGAAGATCAAGCACAACAACTTTCTCGGCTATTTTCTGGAATTGCCGGCGGCGCAGGGCGAAAAGCTGCTGCGCCCGCCTTTCGACCAAACCTTCACCCATCGCCAGACCATGGCCGACGCGATGCGCTTTTCGACGCGCGAACTCGTCGAGCTGCAAAGCAGGATCGCGTCGGCCGCCGACCGCGCGCTCGCGCGCGAACTCGCGCTTTTCGACGCGCTCGCCGCGCAAATTCTCTCGCGAACGGATGAATTGCAGAATCTCGCCCAGGGTTTCGCGCGGCTGGATGTTCTGAGCGCGCTGGCGGAAGTCGCCGAAAAACGCGGCTGGACGCGACCGCTCGTCGACCATTCGCTCGACTTTGCGATCATCGGCGGGCGCCATCCCGTCGTCGAGGCGTCGCTGGAGGCGCAGGGCAAGGCCTTCGCGGCGAATGACTGCGATCTCTCGGGCGACAAGGCTGGCCGCATCGCCGTCGTCACCGGCCCCAACATGGCCGGCAAATCGACCTTCCTGCGCCAGAACGCGGTGATCGCCCTGCTCGCGCAGGCGGGCTCCTTTGTGCCTGCGCGCGAGGCGCGCATCGGCGTCGTCGATCGTCTCTTTTCGCGCGTCGGCGCCTCCGACGATCTTGCGCGCGGGCGCTCGACCTTCATGGTCGAGATGGTCGAAACGGCGGCGATCCTGAACTGCGCCACGCCGCGCTCGCTCGTCATCCTCGATGAGATCGGCCGCGGCACGGCGACCTTCGACGGCCTTTCCATCGCTTGGGCGACGATCGAGCATCTGCATGAAGTGAACCGCTCGCGCGCGATTTTCGCGACGCATTTCCACGAGCTCACGCAACTGTCGAAACGCATGGCGCGGCTCGTCAATCTGACGATGAAGGTGACCGATCACGCGGGCGAGGTCGTTTTCCTTCACGAAGTCGTCAAGGGCGCGGCGGACCGCTCGTATGGCGTGCATGTCGCGCAGCTCGCGGGCCTGCCGGCGAGCGTCGTTTCGCGCGCCCACGCCATTCTCGCGGACCTGGAGGCGGCGGACCGCCGCGCGCCGGTCGAGGCGCTGATCGACGATCTGCCCCTCTTCAAGCGCGTCGCCGAAATCTCCCAACCCAAGGACGCTCTGCGCGAGGCGCTCGCGAAGATCGATCCGGATCAGATGAGCCCGCGCGACGCGCTTGCGGCGCTCTATGAGCTGAAGTCGAAGGCGTGAAGTTCAGCCCGCGTGACGCGCGAAGACGAATTGCGTGTCGCCATAGCGGCGCGCGTCTTCCTGCGCGAGACCTTCCGGCAGTTCGATCTGCGCGTCGGCCGATTCCTCGATGACGACGAGCGCGTCCTTCGCAAGCCAGCCGCCGTCGATCAGCGCGTTGAGCGCCGGCGCCGCGAGCCCCTTGCCATAGGGCGGATCGAGAAAGGCGAGCGAGAAGGCTTCGCCCGCCGGCGCCTGTCCGAGCTTCGTCGCGTCGCGCCGGAAAACGCGGGTGACGCCGCCGAGGCCGAGCGCTTCTATGTTCGCGCGCAACAGGGCGCGCGCTTCGGCTCCATCGTCGACGAAAAGCGCGCGCGCCGCGCCGCGCGACAGCGCCTCGAGGCCGAGCGCCCCCGTGCCGGCGTAGAGATCAATGACCGCCGCGCCGGCGACGGGATCGCCGAAGGCGTGGGCGAGAATGTCGAAGACCGATTCGCGCAGGCGGTCGGATGTCGGACGAATCGCCTGCGAGCGCGGGGCGGAAAGCGCGCGCCCGCGCAGCGCGCCGCCGACGATGCGCATGGCTTATTCCCCGCGCGGCCTGCGCGGACCCGAGGGCCGGCCCTTGCCGGGTCCGCCGCGACCGCCTCCCGGAGGACCTTTGCGAGGACCTCTGCCCGGCCCGGCCGCCGGTCCGCTGCGCGAACCTCTGGACAGCCCGCCGGCGCGCGGCGGTCTCGCGTCCGTGGCCTCGCGCGGGCGATCGAATTTGCGCGCGCCCGGTTTGCGATCGGCCGCTGAAAATTCGCGGTCGCCGCGGGGCCTGTCGAACTTCCGCGGTCTCTCATCGCGCGCCGCGCCCGCGCCGCGCGGAGCGCGCGAAGCCGGCCGGGCCTCGTCGTCGTCGCGACGGGGGGGACGCTTCTCGTAGCGGGTCTCGTCCCGATTGCCGGCGCGATAATTTGCACGCTCGCCAGACGACCGGCCGCCCGCGCGATCATCCGGCCGTCGCTCGAATCTCTGCGCATCCCGTGGACGTTCGTCGCGCCGTTCCCCCATGCGCTCCCGTGGCGCGCGCGCGGGTCTTTCGCCGCGCTGTTCCTCGAAACGCGGCGGGCGGCGAGCGTCGCCCGCGCGTCGCTCGTCCCGGCGACCCTCTCCGCGCGCAAAGCTTTCGCGCTGGCCCCGCTCCTCGCGCGCCGGCCTTTCGGCGCGCCCGCCTTCCGGTCCTGGCCGCCGCCCTTCGCCGCGCATCGCCTCGAAGCGCCGCGCATTGCGCGTCGTCGTTTCGCTTTCCGCCTTTCGAGCGGTCGGCGTGACGCGCTCGACGACGACGGCGCGGCCCTTGCGATCGGCGGTGGCGCCGCGTTCGATGCGCGCGCGCGGGCCCTTCCCGGATTTCTCGTCGCGCTGCTTGCGCAACACCGAGACATGCTTGCGCGGGCGTTTTTCCGCGCGTTCACGCATTTCCTGTTCTTCGGTCGCGGTGCGTTCGCGCACCGGCGAGGAGAAGTCGACGCCGGCGAGCTCCGCGAGGCTCTTGCCCAGTTGCTCGCGCAGAATCTTGAGTTTCACTTCCTCGACCGCGCCTTCGGCCAGTTCGCCGAGCTGGAACGGCCCGTAGGAGACGCGGATCAGCCGGGTCACGTCGAGCCCGAGATGCGCCATCACGCGTTTGATCTCGCGATTCTTGCCTTCCGTGAGGCTCATCGCGATCCAGGCGTTGGCGCCCTGCACGCGCTCGAGCCGCGCCTCGATCGGCGCATAGACGACCCCGTCGATGGTGACGCCCTTTCGCAGTTCGTCGAGTTGCGCCTGGTCGGTGTCGCCATGGACGCGCACGCGATAGCGCCGCGTCCAGCCGGTCGCCGGCAATTCCAGCGTGCGCGCGAGGCCGCCGTCATTTGTGAGAAGCAGCAGTCCTTCGGTGTTGATGTCGAGCCGTCCGACGCTGACGACGCGGGGAAGCTCGCCGTGGCGCTCCTCCAGAAAGGCGAAGACAGTCGGGCGTCCCTCGGGATCATGCGCCGTCGTGACGTAGCCGGCGGGCTTGTGGAACAGGAAAAGGCGGGTGCGCTCGCGCTCCTGCATGGGGGCGCCGTCGATGGTGATCCTGTCCCCTTCCTTCACATTGAAGGCGGCGTTCGGCAGCACGACGCCGTTGACGGCGACGCGGCCTTCCGCGATCCATTGCTCCGCCTCGCGGCGCGAGCAGACGCCTGCGCGCGCCATCGCCTTGGCGATGCGCTCGCCCTCGAAGCTGCTGGTTTTCTCGACCGGCGCGGGCGCTGGCCTCACGGCGCGTTTCGGGCGCTCGACGGCGCCGCGCGGCTTGCCGGATTTTTCGCCGCGCGGTTTTTCAGCGGCCGTCTTGGCGAATCCCGGCTTGCGGGGGCCGGTTGTCTTGCGCGCCTCGTCGCGCGTCATGTCGGAACTGGGGGCGCGGCGCCGCATCGGGCGATCGCCGCCGGGCGCGCCGGGGCGCTTCGTCGGTTTCTTGTCAGCCATGAGTTCTGATAGCAGGCGTTGCGCGGGCTTTGAAGCGCGATGCTCGGACAATTGCGGCGGAGAATTGAGAATGAGCGTGACAGACCCCTTCGCAGCCGCCTTCGCCGCCGCGCGCGAGGCGGCGCGCGCCGAGGAAGTGCCGGTCGGCGCGGCGATCGCGCGCGCGGGCGCGGTGATCGCGGCGGCGGGAAACCGCACGTTGCGCGACCGTGACCCGACCGCTCACGCCGAAATGCTGGTCATACGGCAGGCGGCCGCCGCAATCGGCTCCGAGCGGCTCGTTGACTGCGATCTCTATGTCACGCTCGAGCCCTGCGCCATGTGCGCGGGCGCCATCTCCTTCGCGCGCATCCGCCGGCTTTATTTCGCGGCGGAAGATCCGAAGGGCGGCGCCGTGGATCACGGGCCGCGCTTCTTCTCCCAGCCGACCTGCCATCACGCGCCGGATGTTTATGGCGGCATACGCGAAAGCGAGGCGGCGCAGCTGCTGCGCGACTTCTTTCGGGCGCGACGCTGATCTTTAAAGAAAACCCTCCAGCGCGGCGAGCGTCGCCTCGGGCGCCTCCTCCATCGCATAGAGGCCGCTGTCGACGCTCGCGCCCGTGACGTCGTCGCCAAACTCCTTCCATGCGTCGACGAGCGAGGGGCCGTCGGCGGGGAAGGTCGTCTCGCCATAGAGAATGAGCGTCGGGACCCGAAGCTTCCGGCCGGCCTCCCTGTCGGCGAGGGTCTGATCGCGGTCGATGGTCGCGCCGGCGCGGAAGTCCTCGCAGAAGGCGTGGATTCGCGTCGGTTCGTTGAATGCGGCGTGATAATGGGCGAGCGCCTGCGGCCCGAAGACGTCGAGCGTCTTCTCTTTGGTCGAGCTTTTCAGCGCGTCGTCGAGAAAGCCGGCCGGATCGAGGCCGATCAGCTCCTCGGGCCTGGGCGCTTCGGCGGAGAGAAAGCGCGCGCGCCCCATGCGCTGCAGATCGCCCGCGCCGAAGGCGTCGTCGATCGGCGCGATGTTGATCAGCGCAAGCCTGGTCAGGCGCCCCGGATGGTCGAGCCCGAGACGCATGCCGACCCGCGCGCCGCGATCATGACCGACGAGCGCGAATTGCACATGCCCCAGCGCCTCCATCACCTTGACGACGTCGTCGGCCATCTCCCGCTTCGTATAGGCTTCGCCCTTCTCGCTCTCGGGAACGGCCGACCAGCCATAGCCGCGCAGATCCATCGCGACCACGGTGAAGCGCTTCGCCAGCGCCGGCGCGATCCTGCGCCAGGCGACAAGCGTCTGGCCGAAGCCATGCAGCAGCACGAGCGGCGGTCCCGCGCCATGCGACCGGGCGAAGATTTTTCCAGCCTGCGTATCGATCCAGTGCGAGTCGAAACCGGGCAAAAGGTCAGCAAGTTCGGACATTCGAACACCAAGTCTTGTGTTGAGGCGCGGCGGCCATGGGGCGGATGTTATAAAGTAACAAGGCGCGATTCTGTCAACTTCTTCATGCCGACACGCAATCAAGCGACTTTGTCACGAAGATCGCAGAGTCATTCTTCTTGAAAATACGGAGGGAGCGTCACACAGTCGCACGCCGTCAAAAAATAGAGTCGTTCAAAACAACGAGAGCAATGGGAGAGAAACATGGCGAGCAAGATCGTCGATGAAGTCATGTCGGCAAACGCCGCTTATGTCGCGGGCTTCGGCAATAAGGGCGAACTCGCGCTGCCGCCGGCGCGGGGCTTCGCGATCCTGACCTGTATGGACGCGCGTCTCGACCCGGCCAAATACGCCGGCCTTTCGGAAGGCGACGCCCATGTGATTCGCAACGCCGGCGCCCGCGCTTCGGACGACGCGATCCGTTCGCTCGTGATCTCGCACAAGCTGCTGGGCACGAAGGAATGGTTCGTGATCCATCACACCAATTGCGGGATGGAGCTTTTCTGCGACGAGGTCATGGGCGACCTGCTCGAGGACAGCCTCGCCACCGCCGCGCTCGACATGTCGACGCTGAAGTGGTCGAACCCGCAGCATGGCGGCGGCTGCGCGGCCGGCCATTTCATCAAATGGCACACGATCAAGAATCAGGAAGAGAGCGTCGCGCAGGACGTGGCGCGCATCCGCTCGCATCCGCTGGTGCCGAAGAACGTTCCGATCTACGGCTACATTTACGACGTCAAGACCGGCAAGCTGATCGAGGTGCCGAAGGCGACCGAGATCGGCAAGGCCGCGTGATCGGGAGCGACCGCTGCGCGATGTGACAGCGGACGGAACGCTGTTGACGCCCCTCGTGCTTCGAGACGCCTGCTTTGCAGGCTGCTCAGCATGAGGGGCTTCTTTCTTCGCCGCGGCACGTGGGCCTCATGCTGGGGAGCGAGCGAGGCTCGCGTCTCGAAGCAGGAGGCCGCCTCGGCAGTTTTCAAAGCGCGTTCAGGAAAAGTGTATGCGGTTTTCCGTTTGGACGCGCGACAAGATGTGAAGCGAGAGCAAATTCGGCGAATTCAAATTTGCCGAATTTGCGCCAGAAGCCGCGAGCGAGAACGCCCGCGGCTTTTTTGTTTGCGTTAGGCCTGCACCGCGCCGCCGCGGGCGCGCCAGCCGCCGGTGCCGGGCGCATAATGGCTGACATCCTTGCAGCCGGCGCGCATGGCGGCGGTCAACGCCTTGGCGGAGCGTCCGCCCGCCTGGCAGATGATGACCACCGGCTTGCCGCCCGGCAGTTTCGCCGGATCGAACTGCGACAGCGGCAGATTGGTGGCGCCGGGCACGTGGCCCGCCGCATATTCATGCGGCTCGCGCACGTCGACGATGCAGCAGGAGCCGTCCTTCACGGCGCGGGCGAAGTCGTCGTGTTCGATCGTCGGAAGTTCTCCGCCGCCACCGGCGAGTTTCGACATGAGACCTGAGAGCATTCTGCTTTCCTTTCCTAACCTTCGGCCGGTTTTCCGGCCTCGAACTGGGTGAAGGCGGCGAGCGCATGGCTCGCGTACATCACCGAAGGGCCCGCGCCCATGTAGATGCTCATCCCGAGCGTCTCCAGCACCTCCTCGCGCGTCGCGCCGCGCTGCGCGGCCGCCTTGGCGTGGAAGGCGATGCAGTCGTCGCAACGTACCGCGACGCTGACCGCGAGAGCGATCAATTCCTTCGTCTTGGCGTCGAGCGCGCCCGGCGCTCCCGCCGACGTCGCCATCGACGAGAAGGCCTTCATCACATCCGGCGCGCCGACGCGCAGGTTGCGAATATCCGCCGTGAGGAGCTTCGCGAGCTCCGGCCAGTCGTTGATCATGCAGGCCTCCTTTCATCTGCCGGCGCCGGCGCCGGGGGGCGTTCGTCGTCGCGCAGGACGACATAGATCGCGGGAATGACGAGCAGGGTCAGGGCGGTCGACGACGCGAGGCCGAAGACGAGCGAGATGGCGAGACCCTGGAAGATCGGATCGGTGAGGATGAAGGCCGCGCCGATGATCGCCGCCGCGGCGGTGAGGAAGATCGGCTTGAAGCGCACGGCGCCGGCCTCGATCAACGCAGCGCGCAGGGGCATGCCCTTCTCGCGCAGGTGGCGGATGAAGTCGACGAGCAGGATCGAATTGCGCACGACGATGCCGGCGAGCGCAATGAAGCCGATCATTGACGTCGCGGTGAAGGCGGCGTTGAACAGTAGATGGCCGATGACGATGCCCACGAGCGTGAGCGGCACCGGCGCCAGAATCACGAGCGGCAATTTGAACGAGCCGAATTGCGCGACGACGAGCAGATAGATGCCGAGCAGCGCCACCATGAAGGCCGCGCCCATGTCGCGGAAGGTGACATAGGTGACTTCCCATTCGCCGTCCCAGAGGAAAGTGGGCTGCGAATCGTCGAGCGGCTGGCCGTGATATTTGATCGTCGGCGCGCCTTTCGGACCCCAGTCGATCTTCTTGATCTCGTCCTCGACGGCGAACATGCCGTAGATCGGCGCCTCGAATCGTCCGGCGACTTCGGCGCTCACCATTTCCGCGAAGCGGCCGTTGTGGCGGAAGATCGGATACGAGCCGAGTTCCCGCGTCGCCTTCACCACGTCGCCGAGCTCGACATTGGCGCCCTGGCGCGGGGTGCCGCCGGCGGGGAGGGGCGTCGAGAGAATGCGCTCGCCGGTCGTCATCGCCGAACGCGGAAGCGCGACGGAAATATCGATCGGCTTGGCGCCGCCGCCGCGCTGCGAGAAGCCTATCTTCACGTCGCCGACGAGCGCGCCGATCGTGTCATAGACGGCGCGCTCCTCGACGCCGTGAAATTCGAGCGCCTCCTGATCGATCTCGAAGCGCAGCCGCTCCGCGCGCTGGCCGAAAGAGTCGTCGGTGTCGACGACGAAGTCGACCGCGTCGAAAGCCTTGCGCAGCTTCGTCGCCAGCTCGCGCCGCGTCTCGGCGTCCGGGCCATAGACTTCCGCGAGCAGCGTCGAGAGCACGGGCGGGCCCGGCGGCACTTCCACGACCTTGATCGCGGTGTGCTCCGGCATGGGCAGGCCCTTCAGCTTCTCGCGAATCTCCAGAGCAATGGCGTGGCTCGCGCGCTTGCGTTCATCCTTGGGCAGAAGATTGATCGCGAGATCGCCCATCTCCGGCGCGGCGCGCATGTAGTAATGGCGCACGAGGCCGTTGAAGTTGAAGGGCGCCGCCGTGCCTGAATAGGACTGGATGGAGGTAAGTTCCGGAATGTCCTTCAGCCGCTCGGCCGCGGCGGTCAGCACGCGGTCGGTTTCCTCCAGAGAGGCGCCGCGCGGCAGGTCGACGACGACGGCGATCTCCGACTTGTTGTCGAAGGGCAGAAGTTTTACGCGCACGCTCTTTGTGACGAACAGCCCCATGGAAAGCAGCGTCGCCACGCCAACGGCGATGAGAAATCGCTGCGAACGCTTGCGCCCCTGCAACAGCGGCGTCGCGATGCGCGCGTAGAAATCGCCCATCGCGCCGCGCTCATGCGAGTGATCGTGACCCGCGCCGCCTTCCTGCTCGAAGCGCTTGCCGGCGATCTTCAGCAGCAGCCAGGGCGTGATCGTCATGGCGACGAAGAAGGAGAAAACCATGGCGAGCGAGGCGTTCGCCGGGATCGGACTCATATAGGGCCCCATGAGCCCCGAGACGAACATCATCGGCAACAGCGCCGCGATGATGGTGAGCGTCGCGACGATGGTCGGATTTCCGACCTCCGCCACGGCCTCCACCGCCGTGTCGATCAGGCTGCGCTCGCCGCGCATGTGCCAGTGGCGCACGATGTTCTCGACGACGACGATGGCGTCGTCGACGAGAATGCCGATGGAGAAGATGAGCGCGAAAAGGCTGACGCGGTTGATCGTGTAGCCCATCAGCCATGAGGCGAAGAGCGTCAGCAGGATCGTCGTCGGAATGATGACGAAAACGACGACGCCCTCACGCCAGCCCACCATGACGACGATGAGCGCGACGATGGACACGGTCGCGAGCGCGAGATGGAAGAGAAGCTCGTTCGCCTTTTCAGTGGCCGTCTCGCCATAGTCGCGGGTGACGGTGATCTCGAGATCCTCGGGAACGATGCGGCCTTTGACCGACTCGAGGCGACGCATCACCTCCTCGGCCACGATCACCGCATTGGCGCCCTTGCGCTTGGCGATGGCGATGCTGACGGCCGGACGCTTCAGAAGCTCGCCGCCCTTCTCGCGCGTCATGGTCCAGCTGCGCTTGTCGGGCTCCGCGGCGCCGACAATCACATCCGCCACGTCCTTCACATATACGGGCCGCCCGTCGCGCGTCGTCAGCAACAGGAGACCGATATCCGGCACGCCCTGCAACGTCTGTCCCGCGACGACCGGAACCGAACGATTGCCCTCGCGGAATGAGCCGACCATGAAGGAGCGGTTGGCGTTGGTCAGCTTGTCGATGAGCTGGTTGAGCGTCACGCCAAATTGCGACAGGCGCTCGGGATCGGGCTCGACGCGGATCTGGTTGGGGCTGCCGCCGACGATGTAACTGAGCCCGACATTGTCGACCTTGGTGAGATCGTGCTGCAATTCCGCCGCGACCTGATAAAGGCCGTTGTCGGTCCATTTGTCCGCATGTTCCGGTTTCGCGGAAAGCGTCAGCACCACGATCGCGACATCGTCAATGCCGCGCCCGATGATGAGCGGCTCGGGGATTCCCTTCGGCAGATCGGAAATATTGGCGCGTATCTTGTCATGCACGCGCAGAACGGCGTTGTCCTGCGGCGTGCCGACGAAGAATCGCGCCGTCACCATCACACTGTCGTCGCGCGTCTGCGAATAGACATGCTCGACGCCATTGATGCCCTTGACGATGTCCTCGAGCGGGCGCGTGACGAGTTCGATCGCGTCTTCCGCCTTGTAGCCGTTGGCCTGGACGAGAATGTCGACCATGGGCACGGAAATCTGTGGCTCCTCCTCGCGCGGCAGCGCCTGCAATGCGATGAGGCCGACGAGAATCGAGGCGAGCAGCAGTAGCGGCGTCAGCGGCGAATTGATGAAGACGCGCGTCAGCGTTCCGGAAATGCCGGGGTGGAATGATTCCTTCGTCTCCTGCTTCATGGCGTCTGCACCACGTCGCCGTCATGCAGGCCGGAGAGGATTTCTATTGCGTCGCCATGGGCCTCGCCCGTCTGCACGACGACTTCCGAACCATCGCCGAGCCGAACGAAATCGACGCCGGCGCGGCGATAGATCGCTGATTTCGGCGCAAGGATCGCGTCGCGCTTTCCGGTGGTGACATAGACGCGCGCACGCTCGCCGACGAAATAATCGCCCAGCCCCTCGACCTCGACGTCGGCGATCACGCGACCGCCCTGAATCTCGGGATAGACGATCCGCACGCGCCCTTCCTTGCGGGCGCCATGGGCGTCGGCGTGCAATCCGCGCTCGCCGATCTCGACGCGGTCGCCGGCGCGCATGAATCGCGCATGACGCTCCGGCAATTGCAGACGGAGAATATACTTATCCTCGGCGAGCGTCGCGATCGTTTCTCCCGGCATCACGACGCGGCCGACCGACACGGGGACCGTGAGAATACGCCCCGGCCCCGGCGCCTTCACCGAACCTTCCGCCGCCTGCTGTTCGATGACGCTGCGATCGGACTGCAGCGCGGCGAGATTGCGTTCCGCGACGTCGAGCCCGGTCTTGGCCTGATCGTACATGACCTTGGTCGAAACGCCGCGGCGCAGAAGCTCCTGCGCGCGCTCGAAATCCGTCCTCGCCTTGTCGCGCTGCGCCTGTTGCGAACGGATGCGCTGGTCGAGCGCCTGCATCTGCAGAAAGAGTTTCTGATCGGCGACGGAAGCAAGCTCCGCCCCGGCGGCGACGACGTCTCCTTCCTTTATCTTGAGCGCGGTCACCGTGCCGCCGATGCGCGCTCGGGCGATGAGCTGATGCGCGGGCTCCACGGATGCGACGACGGCCTTCAGATCGTCGACGGGCGCAAGGTGAAGCGTGACCTCGCCCGCGGTGGCGGGGCAAGCGAGCGCCGCAATCGCAGCGGCGCGGAAAAGGGGCAGGCGGAAGCGGCGCATCAAGTCTCCCCGTGGCGGCGATTGTCGAAGGTTATATTCGCAATATATAAATTAGCAAGAACGAATTTAATAGCCCGGCCCGCAAGGCCGGTCGCTCACAACTATGGCGTGTTTAGCTCCGATCATCTATGATTTTCGCTCTCGGATAACATCTGGCAAAGCATGGCTCGAAGCCCGATGCGGGGAAGAAAATGAACAGGCGCGCCATTCTCGCAGGATTAGCGATCGGGATGGTCTCCGGTCTCGCAGCGCTCCCCGGCGCCTCCCTTGCCGCCGACAGGCATGCGCCGAAGAACCGCCAGAAAGAGCTTGGCGAGCCGAGCGACGCGGCGCTCGGGCCTCGCATCGACTATCCCCGCCATCCGCGTCACCATTCATCATCGAGCGAACGCTATTTTACGGGCGGCGAGGTCAACTCCATCCCCTTCCGCTCTCCCGCCGAAGCGCTCGAAATCGTGCCGGGGCTTGCGGTCGGACGCTGAGAGCGTCCCGCGCCGAGGCCATTGGCAAAACTCCCGAACGCGCCCGAAAGATCGGTTGAACGGACGCAGTCAGCCTTTCCGCGCGATCCGCGGAAAAGCTTCGACGAAAAGGCGATCACTTGCGCCGATGCGGCCGCAATTCTTCGAACTTGCCGGACGACGCGAGTCCGATTTTCGTCCATCGGGCGTCAGTGGATATGAATCGATCCATGGACAGGACCCGCGCCGCGACTTCTGCGCCTCAACCCCAGAGATTACACCAGCCGTGCGCGCTCACGGGGCCGCGAACCACCCCGCATCCCGACGGCGGCTCGAACCAGGAGCAGTTGGCGCAACGCTGGCGCCCGTTAGGCGATCCGCGATAGGCTGCGGCCGCCTGGCTCGATTTCGCCCGCGCCGGTCCCGCGCCGAACAATGCGCCGACCGCGCCGACTCCCGCGGCGGCGGCCAGAAGCTTCAGCAGGTTGCGCCGGCCGCGCGCGGGTTCACGATCACATCCACACATGGCGTCCTCCCCGAATTTCACCCCAGAATTCATTAGGGTTTCGCTTAAATTCGATTTTCGTAATATAACATCACGGCCAAGCCTCGAAATGCGACAAATCGATCCATCGATTTTCGCTGTGTCGACAAAGCCCGCTTGACTTTTATATTCGCAAAACGTAATTTAGCAGTCATGAATGTAAATCCGGTCGAACTCGCGCCGAGAGCCGCGGAAGCCGAAAGTTTCCTGAAGGCGCTCGCCAATCGCCACCGGCTGATGGTCCTGTGCGAATTGCACAAGGGCGAACAGTCGGTGACGAAGCTGCAGGAAGCGATTGGCCTGAGCCAATCGTCTCTTTCGCAGCATCTCGCGCGGCTGAGAGCGGATGATCTCGTTAAAACGCGCCGGTCGTCACAGACGATCTATTATTCTCTGGCCAACGCAAACGTCTCGCGGGTCATTGGCCTGCTTTACGAATTGTTCTGCGCGGAGCAATGTGGGGTCGCCCCTCCTGCGCCGAAAGCCGGAGCCCGGAAAACGGCTGGCGCCAAGATCAAGGATCGTGTCCGATGAGCATAGATCGCGTGGTCATGGCCTTTGCCGGAACAATGGTGCTGACGAGCCTTGCGCTCGCACATTTCTTCTCCGATTGGTGGTTGCTGCTCGCCGCCTTCGTCGGCGTGAATCTCCTGCAGGCGGCGTTCACGGGCTTTTGTCCGCTGGCGATGATGCTCAGGCGTTTCGGCGTCAAGCCCGGCGCGGCCTTCTGATTTCGTCTCGCGGAAATGCCTGCGTCCCCGCCAGCGTCGCTTCGCTCGATCGCTCTCGCGCTCGCCTTTTCGGGCGCGAGCATTTGTCCTGCGTTTGCGGAGAGCCTTCTTTCCGCTCTGGCGCGGGCCTATGACGGCAATCCGGATCTGAATCAGAGCCGCGCCAGCGTCCGGGTGCGGGACGAGGACGCGCCCAAGGCGCTCGCGGGGCTTCGGCCGAAAGCCAGCATCACCGCCTCGGCGGGGCCGCAGCATGCGCGGATCAAGATCCCCTTCGGCGCCGACAATCAGCAGGCGGGGGCCTCCGGCGGCGGCAATTTCAGCGACGTCTACACCGGCTATCCGCGCGGCGCGACGCTGAACGTCTCGCAGACCGTGTTCGACGGCGGCCGCACGGAAAATTCGGTGCGGCAGGCGGAGTCCGGCGTCTTCTCCGCGCGCGCGACAATGCGGCTCACCGAGCAGGCGATCCTTCAGAACGGCGCCACGGCATACATGAATGTGCTGCGCGACACGGCGGTTCTGGCGCTGCGCAAGAGCAATATCGCGGTGCTCGAGGAGCAGCTGAAGCAGACCCGCGACCGCTTCCAGGTGGGGGAGGTCACGCGCACCGACGTGGCGCAGGCGGAGGCTTCGCTCGCGCAGGCGCGTTCGGAGTTTTACGGGGCGCAGGCGCTGCTGAAGACGAGCGTCGCCAATTATCGCCAGATCATCGGCAATGAGCCGAAGAATCTGGAGCCCGGCCGCTCGCTGGAGCCGCTGCTGCCGAAGTCGCTCAACGACGCCATCACGATTGCGCTCGCCGAACATCCGGGCGTGGCGGCGGCGCTGCATCAGGTGGATGTGGCGGAGCTCGCGGTGAAGGTGGCGGAGGGGGCGCTGGCGCCGTCGCTGTCGGTGAACGCGCAGCTGTCGAACCAGTATGATTCGTTTCTTGGCCTGCCGGGATCGCGGCAGTTCTCGGCCGCGGCGAGCGGGCAATTGAACATCCCGCTCTATCAGGGCGGGGCCGAATACGCCTCGATCCGTCAGGCGAAGGAGCAGCTGGGCCAGGCGCGGCTCAACGCCGATCTGCAGCGCGACAGCGTGCGGGCGAGCGTGGTGTCGAGCTATGGCCTGCTGGAGACGGCGAAGGCGTCGATCATCTCGGGACAGGCGGCGGTGAAGGCGGCGGAGACGGCGCTCGCCGGCGTGCGCGAGGAGGCGAAGGTCGGGCAGCGGACGACGCTCGACGTGCTGAACGCGCAGCAGGCGTTGCTGAACGCGCGGGTGCAGCTGGTGACGTCGCAGCGCGACCGGGTGGTGGCGTCCTATGCGGCGCTGGGCGCGATCGGCAGATTGTCGGCGCGCGAGCTCAATCTCAATGTCGCGCTCTACGACCCCGGAGTCCATTTCGAGCAGGTCAAGACAAAATGGTTCGGAACCCAGACCCCGGACGGGCGGTAGAAAATCAGGCAACGAAGAGTCTCCATCCGGCGAAGGCTGCGTGAGGCTCGCGACGAAAGGCTGAACATGCCATCGGACTGGATCGACGAAGTTCCTTCCCTGCGCGCGCTCGACGACGCGACGAAGGCGATGCTGCGCGACGCCGCCATCCGCAAACAGATTCCGCGCGGCGCCGTTCTTTTCCGACCCGGCGATCAATGTGTGCAGTTTCCGCTCGTCGTGTCGGGAACTGTCCGCATTCAGCGCGTGACCGAGTCTGGCCGCGAAATCGTGCTCTATCGCGTCGGCGCGAACGAAACCTGCATTCTCACGACGGCGTCGCTCATTTCGGACGACGCTTATGCCGCAGAGGGCGTCGCCGAAACGGACGTCGTCGCCTATATCGTTCCCGCAGATCGTTTCACCGGTCTGATGAACGCGTCCTCCGCCTTTCGCGCGCTGGTCTTCGACGGCTATGGCAAGCGCATCGCGACGCTGATGTCCCGCATCGAGGAGATCGTTTGCACGCGCATCAATGTGCGCCTTGCCGAGCGCCTTCTCGCGTTACGCGACAATGACAATCGCATAAATGTCACGCAGCAGTCGCTCGCCGCCGATCTCGGCACGGCGCGCGAAGTCGTCGGACGCACGCTGAAAATTTTCGAACGGTCGGGATGGGTCAAACTGTCGCGCGGCGGCGCGGAAATCATGGACGTCAATGCTTTGCGCGCGCTTTGTGACGACGAGCGTGACTAAGTCGCTGAAGAATTCAATTCAACTAGGCATGTCAAATACACGTCTCGGCTCGCGCCGGCGGGCGTGGGGAGGAAAGAGAAAATGGCTCACGTAGTTATTCTTGGCGCCGGCATCGGCGGCGTCGCTGCGGCGATCGAAGTGCGCGATGAATTGAAGAAGGCGCATCAGGTCACCGTCATCTCCGATATTCCGAATTTCCAGTTCACGCCGTCGAACCCGTGGCTCGCGGTGAACTGGCGCAAGCCCGACGAGTTGAAGGTGCCGCTCGAACCGGTCTTTCGGAAGAAGAACATCGGCTTCACGTCCATCGGCGCGAAGCGCCTGCATCCCGACGAGAATCGCGTCGAATTGAATAATGGCGAGAGCGTCTCCTACGATTATCTCGTCATCGCGACCGGTCCGAAACTCGCGTTCGAGGAAATTCCCGGCCTCGGCCCGCACGGCGGCCACACGCATTCGATCTGCACGCTGCAGCATGCCGAGATCGCCTCGAAGGCCTGGGACGACTTCTGCAAGGATCCCGGCCCCATCGTCATCGGCGCCGCGCCCGCCGTGTCCTGCTTCGGTCCGGCATATGAATATGCGATGATCGTCTCGACCGATTTGCGTCGCCGCGGCATCCGCCACAAGGTGCCGATGACCTTCGTGACGTCCGAACCCTATATTGGCCATCTCGGTCTGGGCGGCGTCGGCGACACCAAGGGCATGCTGGAATCTGCGTTCCGCGACCGCGACATCAAATGGATCACCAACGCGAAGACGACGTCGATCGAGCCGGGCCTGCTCAAATGTCAGGAACTCAACGACGATGGCTCGGTGAAGAAGGAGCACGAGGTTCCGTTCAAGTTCGCGATGATGATGCCGGCTTTTACGGGCATCGAGGCGCTGAAGGGAATCGAGGGCCTCGTCAATCCGCGCGGCTTCGTCATCATCGACAAGCACCAGCGTAATCCAAGATACCCGAATATCTTCAGCGTCGGCGTCTGCGTCGCCATTCCGCCGGCGGAAGCGACGCCGGTCGCGACCGGCATGCCGAAGACCGGCTATATGATCGAATCGATGGTGACGGCCACCGCGCACAACATCGCCGCGGTCATCGACGGCAAGGAGCCGAAAGAGGAAGGCACCTGGAACGCGGTTTGCCTTGCAGATTTCGGCGACAGGGGCGTGGCTTTCGTCGCGCAGCCGCAAATTCCGCCGCGCAATGTCAACTGGTCGAGCGAGGGCCGGTGGGTGCATCTGGCGAAGATCGCCTATGAAAAATATTTCCTGCGCAAGGTGCGCAAGGGACAGAGCGAACCGGTCTATGAGCGCTACATCATGAAGCTGCTCGGCATCGAACGGTTGCGCCGCATACTGTAATCTGGCGACCCCGCGGGGCCGCCGCCCAGAGAGGACCGCGGATATGACGCTTACTCCGCTGGGGCGCGAGCTTACGCTCGCGCTCCTCTTCAAGATCGTCGCGATATTTGCGCTTTATGCGCTGTTCTTCAGCCCCTCACATCGCGTGAAGGTGACGCCGGCGGACATGACGGCGGCGCTGGCCGATCGCGCGCCCGCATCCAGGTAAAGCAGGACAGAAGAAATGTTCGATCTCGACGTCGTCACGCTCTCGCGCCTGCAATTCGCGCTGACAGCGCTTTATCATTTCCTCTTCGTGCCGCTGACGCTGGGCCTCGCGCTCCTGCTCGCGATCATGGAGAGCGTCTATGTGATGACGGGACGCGAAGTCTGGCGCGACGCGGTGAAATTCTGGGGAACGCTTTTCGGCATCAATTTCGTGATGGGCGTCGCGACGGGCGTGACGATGGAATTCCAGTTTGGAACGAACTGGGCCTATTACTCGCATTACGTTGGCGACATCTTCGGCGCGCCGCTCGCCATCGAAGGGCTGATGGCCTTCTTTCTGGAGGCGACGTTCGTCGGCCTGTTCTTCTTCGGCTGGAATCGTCTGACGAAGGTGCAGCATCTCGTCGTCACCTGGCTCGTGGCGCTCGGCTCCAATTTCTCGGCGCTGTGGATTCTCGTAGCCAACGCCTGGATGTCCAATCCCGTCGGCGCGAAATTCAATCCGCAGACCATGCGCATGGAGCTTTCGTCTTTCTCGGAAGTGCTCTTCAATCCCGTCGCGCAGTCGAAATTCGTGCATACGGTCAGCGCCGGCTATGTCACGGGCGCGATGTTCGTCATGTCGATCGGCGCCTATTACATGCTGCGCGGGCGCCATCGCGACATAGCGCGCCGTTCGCTGACGGTCGCCGCGAGCTTCGGTCTCGCTTCGGCGCTGTCGGTCGTCGTGCTCGGCGATGAAAGCGGCTACACTGCCGGCGAAAACCAGAAGATGAAGATCGCCGCGATCGAGGCGATGTGGGAGACCGAGCCGGCGCCGGCGTCCTTCACGCTCTTCGGCTTCCCCGACCTCAAGAGCGAGACGACGAAATATGAGGTGACGATTCCCTATGTCCTCGGCCTCATCGCGACGCGCTCGCTCGATACGCCGGTCGAGGGCATCAAGCCGCTCGTCGCCAACGCCGAGAAGCGCATTCGCAATGGCCTGCCGGGCTATACGTGGATGGTCGCGCTGGGCGGAACCGCCAATGCCGAGGTTCCCGCCGACCTCGAAAATTCGATGCGGGACGTGGGCTATTCGCTGCTGCTGAAGCGCATCAGGCCGGACATCGAAAACGCCACCGACGAAGAGATCAGGCAGGCGGCGATGTCCACCATTCCCGACGTGCCGGTGCTCTTCTGGTCGTTCCGCATCATGGTCGCGCTGGGCTTCTATTTCATCGCCCTCTTCGGGACCGCCTTCTACCTGTCGAGCCGTCGCCGTTGCGGAAGGCCGTGGTTCCTGCGCCTGACGATGCTCAGCCTGCCGCTGCCGTGGATCGCGGCCGAGCTTGGCTGGATCGTCGCCGAATATGGCCGCCAGCCCTGGATCATCGACGGAATCATGCCGACCTTCCTCGGCGTGTCCAATGTTCCCGCTTCGAATGTCGCGGCGAGTCTCGCGGCCTTCGTGATCTTCTACACCGCGCTGGCCGTGGTCGATGTGACGCTGATCGTCAAATATGTGCGCATCGGACCGCGTCCGCAGCCGGATGAGGGGGCGAAAGCCGGCCCGCTGCCGGTCCCGCAGCCCGCCTATGACGCCTCGCGCTGAAGGGAGCTCGGAGAGATGCTCGATTATATGACTCTGCGCCTCATCTGGTGGGCGATCCTCGGCGTGCTGCTCGTCGGCTTCGCCGTCATGGACGGATTCGATCTCGGCGTCGCGATCCTGCATCCTTTCGTCGCGAGGAACGACACGCAGCGACGTGTGGTTCTCAATACGATCGGCCCGGTCTGGGAAGGCAATCAGGTGTGGTTCATCCTGGGCGGCGGCGCGATCTTCGCCGCCTGGCCGCCGCTCTACGCCACCTCCTTCTCCGGCTTTTATCTGGCGATGCTGCTGGTGCTGCTCGGCCTGATCCTGCGGCCGGTCGCGATCACCTTTCGCAGCAAGGGAGAGTCGGCCCGCTGGCGCAACGCCTGGGACTGGCTGTTCTTCATCTCCGGCTTTTTCCCGTCTCTCCTCTTCGGTGTCGCCTTCGGCAATGTGCTGCTCGGCGTGCCCTTCCACTTCGACCAGTCGCTGCGCGTCGCCTATGAGGGCGGCCTCATCGGGCTGCTTCGGCCCTTCGCGCTGCTTTGCGGCCTCGTCAGCCTGACGATGATCGTGATGCAGGGGGCGGCCTATCTCGCCCGCAAGACCGAGGGCGAGGTCGCGGCCCGCGCGCGCCGCATCGGCGCGGTGGCGGCGCTGACGCTGGCTCTGCTTTTCACGGCCGCGGGTCTGTGGGTGGCGCTCGGCGTCGACGGCTACCGCATCACGTCGGAGATCGATCCGTCCGGGCCGTCGAATCCGCTGCTCAAGACGGTGACGACCGGCGCGGGCGGCTGGCTATACAATTACGCCGCCTTCAAATGGCCGGCGGCCGCGCCCGCGCTCGCCTATCTCGGCGCGCTCGTCGCGGCGGTGGCGCTGGCGGTCGGCGCGCGGACAGTCGCCCTGTTCGCCTCCAGCCTGTCGGTCGCGGGCATCGTGACGACGGCCGGCTTCAGCATGTTTCCCTTCCTGCTGCCGTCGTCCTCCCATCCCGATCACAGCCTGACGGTGTGGGACGCCTCGTCCAGCCAGACGACGCTGGGACTCATGCTCGCCGCGGTCGTGTTCTTTCTGCCGATCATCCTCGTCTACACGTCGTGGGTCTATTACGTGCTGCGCGGGCCGGTCACGGAGAGCGCGATAGAGGCCGGCGACGACTTTCATTACTGAGCGCGGAGAAAAGGACGCATGTGGTATTTTTCCTGGATCCTGGGCCTTGGCCTCGCCTGCGCCTTCGCCATCCTCAACGCCATGTGGCTCGAACTCGACGAAGAAGACGGCAAGGACGGCCGCGAACAATAAGGCGCGGCGCTTCGCCGCGCCCCTTGGGCGACGAAGTCGCTGAGCGGGAACCTGCGCGGCCCTATCTTAAGGGCGTCGAATTTGAAGGAGTGACGCCATGGAAGCGAATATCGGCAAGACCGACAAGATGATCCGCATCGCCGCGGGTCTCCTCCTGCTCAGTCTCGTTTTCGTCGGACCGAAGACGATGTGGGGTCTCATCGGCATTGTGCCGCTGGCGACGGCCTTCATCAATTTCTGCCCGGCCTATCGTCTGCTCGGCGTCAATACGCTCGGCAAATAGGTACGCGCCGACATGAGAACGGCGCCGGCGGCGAGGCGTTGGTGAGCGAAATAACCGTCACATTCCGCGCGCATGGCATGCATTGCCACGGCTGTGAGCGCGTCATCGAGATCGGGCTGCGCAAGCTTGCCGGCGTGAGGACCGTCAAGGCGAGCTATCCGACCGAGACCGTCGTCGTCGACTATGATCCGCAGGCGACGACGTTCAAGGCGATCCGGGCCTGCGTCGAACAGAACGGCTATCGCGTCGAACTCGGCGAGGCGCGGACGCCGCCCGTTTGGCGGCGGCTCGCCGTCGTCGTCGGGGCGCTGGCGGCGCTCGCGGCGCTCATCTACATCGACACGCAATGGATCAGCGCGGGCGGGGCCCCCGACATTACGCAGCATATGAGCCTGTGGCTCATTTTCCTGCTGGGCCTCGTCACCGGATTCCACTGCATCGGCATGTGCGGCGCCTTCGTCGTGAGCTATACGGCGGCGGACGCCGCCGCCGGCCGTTCCTCGCTCATGTCCCATGTCGCCTTCGGGACGGGCAAGACGCTCTCCTATACGGCGATCGGCGCGCTTTTCGGCGGGCTCGGCGCCGTCATCGCCTTCACGCCCATGCTGCGCGGCGTCGCGGGAATTGCGGCGGGCGCCTTTCTCATCATTTTCGGCCTCAACATGCTGGGCCTTTTCGCGCCGCTGCGCCGGTTCCGTCTCGGGCTGCCGGCGCCGCTGGAGAACTGGGTCTATCGGGAGGCGAGCGGGCGACATCAGCCTTTCGTCATCGGCCTGCTCAATGGATTGATGATCGCCTGCGGGCCGTTGCAGGCGATGTATGTGATGGCGGCCGGCACGGGCAGTCCGGTCGAGGGCGCGAAAATGCTCTTCGCCTTCGGCCTCGGCACGCTGCCCGTGATGCTCGCCTTCGGCGTCATCGCCTCAATGCTGTCGAGCGCGCTGACGCACCGGCTGCTGAAGGCCTCGGGCATGATCGTCGTTGCGCTCGGCGCGGTGATGATCAATCGCGGGATCATCCTTACCGGGACGGGTTACGACCTCGGCTCCCTGCTGGCGCGGATGCGTCAGAGCGCGCCCGTTTCCGTCCCGGAGCAGAAGGTTCCGGCGGTCCAGACGATCGAGATGGAGGCGAACCGTTTCGGCTACAAGCCGAAGCGTTTCACGCTCATTCGCGGCGTGCCGGTGAAATGGGTGATCAACGCCGCCGAGCTCACGAGCTGCAACAATCGCATCATCGTACCGTCGCTGAAGCTCGAGTTCGATCTCAAGCCCGGCCTGCAGACCATCGAATTCACCCCGAAGGAAACGGGCGTGATTCCATGGAGCTGCTGGATGGGAATGATCCGCGGCGAGTTCGAGGTGGTGGAGGCCGGCGAGGCGCCGAAGGCGACGCCCCCCGAGCCGCAGGCGGCCCCCCCGGCCGCCGGCCCGCCGGCCCAAGTCGCGCCGGCCCAAGTCGCGCCAGTCGAAGTCGCGCCGCCGGCGCCCCCGCTCGCGCCGGAAAAATCTTACGCCGTCCAGCGCGGCGACACGCTCGAACGGATCGCGAAGAAACTGTACGGCGACGCGAAACGCTGGCGCGACATCGCCGCCGTCAATCCGGGCCTTCGCAAGGGCAAGCTGCGCCCGGGACAGATCTTGAAACTGCCGGAGACAAAGCCGTGACGATTCGCCGTCGCGAAAAATCCGGCGCACGGCGTTAGGCTCGATCGTTTTTCGAGGAGGAACTGATGATGCGCAGCAAAACCATCTTGGCCGCCGCCTGCGGTCTCTCGCTTTTCGCCGCCGCCGCCATCGCGCAGGACAGCGACCATCACGAACACATGCAGATGTCGCCGAAGATGAAGGATGCGCGCATCGAGGTCGACGTTCCCGGCCCCATGAAGGCGAAGATGCTTGCCAACATGCGCGGGCATCAGGAGGCGGTGGCGGAAATTCTCGCCGCGCTCTCGAAGGGCGACGGCGCGGCGGCCGCGAAGATCGCGCAGACGCGGCTCGGCGCCGGCTCGCCGGGCTCCGCCGCCTGCAAGCCCAATGCGAAATCGGGCGAACTGGGCGACATGCCGGCGATGATGGCCAAGCACATGCCCGACGAAATGCGCGCGCTCGGCATGACGATGCATCAGCAGGCCGACAAATTCGCTGAGGAGGCGGCCAAGGTCAAACAGGGCGGCGACCTGCGTCCGGCGCTTGCCGAGCTGTCGCAAGTCGTGCAAGCCTGCAACGCCTGTCACGCCGCCTATCGGCTGGATTAACGGAGCCGATGGCTCCGCGCGGGAGCCAAGAATTGCGCGTCGCCACCTGGAATGTGAACTCGGTCCGGCAGCGGCTTTCGCCGCTGCTCGCTTTCCTGAAGGAAACCGCGCCGGATATTCTCTGCCTGCAGGAGCTGAAATGCGAGGACCACGCCTTTCCGCGGTCCGAGATCGAGGACGCGGGATATAACGTCGTCGTCCATGGCCAGAAGACGTTCAACGGCGTCGCGATTCTCTCTAACCGCCCGATCGAGGAAACGACCATCGGCCTGCCGGGCTTCGACGGCGAGGCGCAGTCCCGCTATGTCGAGGCGGTGATTTCAGACGGCGCCGGCGGCGTCCTGCGCGTCGCGTCGATCTATGCGCCGAACGGCAATCCGCCCGACACGCCGAAATACACCTACAAGCTCGCCTTCATGGAGGCGCTGACCCGCCACGCCGCGGATCTGTTGCGGCTCGAGGAAGTCACGATTCTCGCCGGCGACTACAATGTCATCCCCGAAGCCCGCGACGTTCACGATCCGGCGGCCTGGATCGGGGATGCGCTGTTCATGCCGCAGAGCCGGGCGGCGCTGCAGCGGGTAATCAATCTGGGCTATACGGACGCGCTGCGCGCCGTCACGGACGAGCCGGGCCTTTACACTTTCTGGGACTATCAGGCGGGCGCCTGGCAGAAAAACCGCGGGCTGCGCATCGACCATCTGCTGCTCTCGCCCCGCGCCGCCGACCGGCTCGCGGGCGTCGAGATCCACAAGTCCATGCGCGCGGGCGAGAAGCCCTCGGACCATGTCGCGATCAGCGCGGAGCTGACGGCGTAGAGAGCCAGTCCTTCGCGAGTTCGAGAAGGCCGAGCGCCGCGGCGCTGCGCCAGAGCACATAGATCGCCACCGCGACGATGATCATCGCGAAGACCGCCGCCAGGGCGCCGCGCTGCGTCGAGAGGCGCCGCCCGGTCGCCGCGCCGATCATGCCGCCGATCACCCCGCCGCCGAGAATGCCGCCCGCGAGCGGCCAGTCGACGAGGCCCGAGAGCGCGTAATTGCCCGCGGTGGTGACGCCGAAGGCCGTGACCGAGACGAGCGACGATCCGATGGCGTAGAGAATCGGCATATCGGAGGCGAGCATCAGGCCGGGCACGACGAGAAACCCGCCGCCGATGCCGAAAAAGCCGGAAAGCCCGCCGATGACGAGGCCAAGCGCCGCGAGGCGGGGGAAGTTGTCGCGGTTCAGCCGCACGGCGTGAAAACCCTCCCCGCCGCGACGCCGGAACATCACCGCGCCCACCACGAGCATCAGCAGGCCGAAGAGCGCAAGAAGCTTCTGGCCATCCAGCATCTTGCCGAGCGTCGAGCCGCCGAAGGCGCCGGCGACGCCGAAGAGCGCGAAGACGGAGGCGCAGCGCCATTTGATCGTGCCGGCGCGGGCGTGATTGCCGAGGCTCGCCAGCGCGTTCGCGGCGACGGCCACGGCGCTCGTGCCGATGGCGACATGCGGATCGCCGACGCCGACGAAATAGACGAGCAATGGCACGGCGAGGACCGAGCCGCCGCCCCCGACAAGGCCGAGGGAAAAACCGACGAAGACGCCAGAGAGCACGGCCGCGCCCAGTTGAAGAAGTTCGGGCGAAGCCAATGTCATGTCGATCTCCGGCGTTCATACATTAGATATTGCTTATTTAGATAAGTCTTATATATAGGGCAAGAGCAATCTGCAGACGGGAGGCCAGAACATGGCTCAGGCGGCGAATATCCAGGCCTTTTTCGACGAGCCCACCTTCACCATCACCTATCTCGTCTCCGACCCCGCGACGAAAAAGGCGGCGATCATCGACCCCGTGCTCGATTATGAGCCGGGCGGCGGCGTCGCCGATTCGCGCTCCATCGACGCCATCCTCGCCGCCGCGCGCGATCAGGGCCTGACGGTCGAATGGGTTCTGGAGACGCACGCCCACGCCGACCATCTTTCGGCCGCGCCGGTCGTGAAGGCGGCGACGGGCGCGAAAATCGGCATCGGCGAGAAGATCACCGAGGTGCAGAAGATTTTCCGGCCCATCTTCGAGGCGGATGATCTGAAGCCGGATGGCGCCGATTTCGACCGGCTATTCGCCGATGGCGAGAAATTCCTGCTTGGCGAACTGGAGGTCGAGGTCCTGTTCACGCCCGGCCATACGCCCGCGGACATATCCTACAAGATCGGCGATGCGGTCTTCGTCGGCGACACGCTGTTCATGCCCGATTACGGGACCGCGCGGGCCGATTTCCCCGGCGGCGACGCCCGCGCGCTCTATCATTCGATCTGCCGCCTGCTGGCGTTACCGCCGCAGACGAGGCTCTTCATGTGTCACGACTACAAGGCGCCCGGTCGCGACGTCTATCTCTGGGAGACGACCGTCGCCGAGGAGCGCGCGAAAAATGTGCAGATCAGGGACGGCGTGAGCGAAGAGGAATTCGTCGCCTCGCGCAAGGCGCGCGACCGCGAGCTCGCGGCGCCCCGGCTGTTGCTGCCGTCAGTACAGGTCAATATTCGCGCCGGAAACTTCCCGCCCGCCAGCGCCGACGGCGTGCGGCGCCTGAAAATCCCGGTGAAATTCAGGGGATCGGCTGGCCGGCAATAACGCCGGCCAGTTCGAAGAAGGCGCGGGCGCGCCTCAGTTGCGCTCGCGCAGATAATCTTCGAGCATTGCGACCGCCGCCTTGCGGTCGGCCTCGCTCGCCGTGTCCAGCGCCTTGGCGTGGAGGTCCACGATCCACTGCTCGCTGGCCGAGCCGGAAACGGCGTCGCGCGCCAGCGTCAGATACATCAGGCCGCGCGGCCGCTGGGCCGCGCCGCCGGCTTCACCGTTGAAGATCATTCGTCCGAGGATGGCCTGGGCCTGCGGATGTCCCTTGCGGGCGGCGAGCTCCATCCAGTTCACGCTCTGGCGCAGGTCCTTCTTTACCCCGACGCCGTCGAGATACATGCGGGCCAGCTGATATTGCGCGTCCGCGTTGCGGAAATAGGTCGCCGCATAGCGGAAGAGCTCGAAGGCGCGGTCGAGATCGGGCTCGATCTTCGCGGCCGAGACGCCGTCGCGCAGATACAGCCCGACGGCCACGAAGGCGTTCGCCGCCATGGAGCGTTCGCGCGGATCCGGCTCGTCATCGGCGAAATGCTCGATGATCTTCGAGAAATAGTCGTAGGCCTTGGCGTCGTCGCGCGTCACGCCGTCGCCTTCGGCGTACATGCGGCCGAGCTTCCATTGCGCGAGCGGCTCGCCGCCGTCGGCGGCGTAGCTCAGGGCCGTGACCGAGGTCGCGGGGTCGCCGGCGTGATAGCTCTCTATGCCGGCGCGCAGGGCCGCGCGCGGGTCCTTGAACATGGGCAGCGGCGTCCTCTCGGGCGCCGAGCGCGCAGCCGGGGCGTCGAGGGCCGGAGCCGGATCGACGAAGGCGGTCACAAGCATGCCGAGACTTGCGGCGAAGAGGCCGGCCGGGAGCGCAGCGCGCTTCAGTTTTTGCGATGCGGCGGAAAAAACGTTTCTTTTCGCAGACCCGACCATAACCGATCCGACTTTCTCAACCCAAAACCGCCGTGAACCGGCGCCCACGCCCGAACCGAATGCCGAAACTCGACCACCATCCTCGCGCGCAGCGGAAAAACGGTTTCTCTTCCCCGGAGCGGGAACGCTGCCGGCGATTGTCTCCGCGTCTTGGATGAGCAAGTGACCAGATGACCTTAGCGCAGCTTTTATGGCTGAAAAGGGGCTTTCAGGGCGGATTCGATCAGCCTGCTCTCAATGTTTTCTGGTGTTGCAAGGAAGGCACAATGAGTGTTGCGAAAATGCATCGATCTCAAAATTGAAACTATCGTGTTTACCAATTCATTTCATGCTGCGTCCGCGTAACGCGCCCACACGGGCTTCGCCGAGATTCTCTTGAAGCTCGACTTATGCTTTCATCGGCCGGCGCGCGGGAGGTCGAATCGACGTCGCATCCGCGCCCCCGGACAAGGAATGAGGAATGGCTTTCTTTAACCACGCGCTGACCGTCGCCTTTTTCACCAGCGCGATTCTCGGCGCGGCCGCCGCGCCGGCCCTGGCGGGCGACGCAAATCGCGGCGCTGTCATATCGAAGCGCTGGTGCTCCAGCTGTCATGTCGTCGTGAAGGACCAGACCGCCGCCAACGCCGACGCGCCTTCCTTCTTCGACATCGCCCGGCGGCGCGCCGACCGGAAGCAGCTCGCGAACTTCCTCATCGACCCGCATCCGCCGATGCCCGACATGCATCTCTCGCGCAAGGAGATCGACGACATCGTCACCTATATCCGCAGCCTCGACCCGCGGCCCCAGCCGGCGGAGCCGGACGGGAAGGACGAGGAGCTTCCGAAAAAGGGCTGAGATTCCGCTCGTCGCGCTGGACTCGGGGCCCGCCGAAGCGCTAGAGCGGCGGGCAAATGGCTTATTTCGTCAAGGAAGCTTTCAGGACGGTGCAGGGCGAGGGCGTCAACGCCGGCCGCGTCGCCGTCTTCTGCCGCTTCGCCGGCTGCAACCTCTGGAGCGGGCGAGAGGAGGATCGCGCCGAGGCCGCCTGCAATTTCTGCGACACTGAGTTTACCGGGGTCGACGGGGAAGGCGGGGGCAAATTCCCCGGCGCGCGAGAACTCGCCGACCACCTCGTGGCGATTTGGGGAGCGGACGACGAGGACCGCTTCATCGTGCTGACCGGCGGCGAGCCGATGCTGCAGGTAGACCCCGCGCTGGTCGACGCTCTCCACAACGAGGGCTTCGAGATCGCGATCGAAAGCAATGGCACGATTGCGGCGGCGCCGGGGATCGACTGGATCTGCGTCTCGCCCAAGGCGGGCGCGCCGATCGTCCAGACCAGCGGGAGCGAGCTGAAGCTCGTCTATCCGCAGCCCGGCGTCGATCCTGCGACATTCGAGCGGCTCGACTTTCGGCATTTTCTGCTGCAGCCCATGGACGGGCCGGAAATTGTGCGCAATACGAAGGCGGCGGTCGACTATTGCCTGGCGCATCCGCGCTGGCGCCTGTCGCTGCAGACGCACAAGATGATCGGGGTGAGGTAGAAGCCCCGGTTGACCGAAATCCATGGCGTTGGTTTAGGAGCGAAGCGACGCCGAGCTTATGCGAGGGGTCCGACGGCCGCGGCGTCCGCGGGCGGCGGGAAAGGATTAATCGACGTGGCGAGTTTCGAGGTCTATCGCGAGCTTTATTTCGAGGCGGCGCACGCGCTTTACGATCCGGAGGCCCCGGAGGGCGGCAAGTACCGCAATCTGCACGGTCACTCCTTCCGGCTGCGCGTGACGCTGCGCGGCGAGCGGAACGCCGGAGAGGAATGGGTGATGGACCTCGGCAAGCTCGGCCGACGCCTCGCGGAGCTGCGCGAAAGGCTCGACCACTCCTTCCTCAATGATCTTGAAGGGCTCGGCAAGCCGACGCTTGAGAACCTTTGCGTCTATATCTGGCGCGATCTCGCGCCGTCGCTCCCGGGCCTTTACGAAGTGGGGCTGTTCCGCGACAGCTGCTTCGAGGGATGCGTCTATCGCGGCGACTAGATTTCGCATGCGGCGGATCGCCGCTATTGCGAAAGCGGAACGCGGTCTCTACGCTTGCGCCCGTCATTTGAGCACAGCATCCACCGGGGCGGCGACGCGACGGGCGCCCGCATAAGAGAGTGGAGCGACGAGGGAATCCTAAGGACATGGCGAACAACAAGGTCATCAGCGCCGACGAGGCGATTGCGCTCATTCGCGACAACGACGTCGTGACCACCACGGGCTTCGTCCAGAGCTGTATCCCGGAGGCCCTGCACGCCGCGCTGGAGAAGCGCTACGTCGAGACCCAGCATCCCCGCGACCTGACCCTCATCATGACCGCCGGCGCCGGCGACTCCAAGGGCCTCGGCACCGGCCGCTTCCATCACGAGGGCCTTCTGCGCCGGGTCATCGCCGCCAATTTCGGACGCATGCCCAAGGTCGCCCAGGCGGCCCAGGAAGAAAAGATCTGCGGCTACAACCTGCCGCAGGGCGTCATCTCGCAGCTCTACCGCGCCTGCGCCTCGGGTCAGCCGGGGCTCTTCTCCAAGGTCGGTCTCTACACCTATGTCGATCCGCGCTTCGGCGGCGGCAAGGTGAACGAGCGAACCAAGGAGGATATGGTCAAGTACCATAATATCCAGGGCGAGGAGTGGTTGTTCTATATCGCCACCAAGATCGACGTCGCCTTCATCCGTGGCACATCGGCCGACCCCTCCGGCAACATCAGCATGGAGAAGGAGGCGCTGGTCCTCGACAACCTCGCCCAGGCCATGGCCGCCCACAACAATGGCGGCATCGTCATCGCGCAGGTCGAGCGCATCGTCGAACAGGGCTCGATCAAGCCCAAGGACGTGCACGTTCCGGGCGTTCTGGTGTCGGCCGTCGTCGTCGCCGATCCGCCGGAAATGCACCGCATGAACTATGGCGTGATCTACAATCCGGCGCTCGCGGGCGAAGTCCGCGTCCCCGTCGAGAAGCTCGCCAAGATGCCGCTCGACGAGCGCAAGGTCATCGCGCGCCGCGCCGCCTTCGAGCTGCCGCCGAACGGCGTGGTGAACCTCGGCGTCGGCGCGCCGGAGGGCATCTCGGCCGTCGCCAATGAGGAAAAGGTCACGCCCTACATCACGCTGACGACGGAAGCCGGCGCCATCGGCGGCGTTCTCGCCTCGGGCTCCAGCTTCGGCGCCGCGACCAACGCCGACTGCATCATCCAGCAGAACCAGCAGTTCGACTTCTACGACGGCGGCGGCCTCGACATGACCTGCCTCGGCATGGCGGAGGCCGACGTGCAGGGCAACGTCAACACCTCGAAATTCGGCGGCCGCCTCAATGGCTGCGGCGGCTTCATCAACATCAGCCAGAACGCGCGCCTCGTCGTCTTCGCCGGCACTTTCACCAATGGCGGCCTGCGCGTCGAGATCGCAGACGGCAAGGTCAACATTGCGCAGGAAGGCCGCAACAAGAAGTTCCTGAACTTCGTCGAGCAGATCACCTTCTCCGGCAAGTTCGCCCAGAAGCGCAAGCAGCCGGTCTATTACGTGACCGAGCGTTGCGTGTTCCAGCTCAAGGACAAGGGTCTCGAACTGATCGAGGTCGCGCCGGGCATCGACATCGACAAGCACATCCTGCCGTTCATGGACTTCAAGCCGATCATCAACGACCCGCAGCCGATGGACAGGCGCATCTTCATCGACGAGCCGATGGGCCTCCTGAACGACCTGATCAATCTCAATCTCGATCAGCGCATCACCTACGACGCCGCGCGCAATATTCTCTTCCTCAATCTCGAGGGCTGGAACGCGCGCACGAAGAAGGACATCGACGAAATGCGCAACGCGCTCATCGCCGCCTGTCAGAAGGTGGGCAAGCGCGTCAATTCGGTCGTCAACCACGACGGCGCGCGGATCAACGAGGCGCTTTACGACGATTACGCCGAGATGATCGAATATCTGAGCCAGCACTATTATCTGACGACCACCCGCTATGCGACGAGCGCCTTCGCCCGAATGAAGATGAAGGAGGCGATGGCCAAGCGCGGCCTGCAGCCGCATGTCTTCGAGCGTCGCGAGGCGGCCGAGACCTTCCTGCAGGTCGTGGCCAATGAGGAAGAAAAGGCGTCAGTCTAAGCCGCGCCCTCGGGCCGGGCGTTTCGCGCGCCCGGCCTTTTTCGCGCCGCCGGCGTTTCACCGCTCATCCAAGCGGCCTGGCTTTGGGCGGGCTGATCTTCGACAGCCGCGCGACTGCCGCCAATATCCACGAATGCGTAAGCAGGGTCTTGGATCCCCGGCGCCCTGCGAAAGCAGGCCGCCTCGGAGCGACGCCGAAATTCCATGGCGCCGCCCGCCGGGAACTTCACAACCACAGTCCAGGGATTCAAAAGCATCCCCATGCGACGCGAGGCGGAGCATGGCTCTCGCGCCATGATCCGCCTCGCGGCAACCCTCTTGAATTCGGAACAAAACCGGCCAGCCCCCGGCGCGTCCATTAGAAAGTTTAATGCTCGGACGCGCGGGGGAAGTCGAACATGTTCATCAAATCGCCGATCGCCGGCTTGTTGGTCGGAAAATAGGGCGCCGAAGGGAGCGCTATCGGATTCGGCAGATTGTCGCGGCTGCGTGACGACAGCGGTTTCAGATTCCAGTTGCGCTCGATGAACTTAACGATCGATGCGTGATCGGAATAAGTATGGTCGACCATGCCGGTTTTCGCATAGGGGGAAATCGCGATCATCACCGTGCGCGGCCCGTCGCCAAAAAAGTCGATCGGCTGGATATAACCCGAGTCATAGTAGCCTCCCGCTTCGTCGAAGGTGATCAGTATCGCGGTGTTCCGCCAGATCGACTGATTTTTTTGGACAGCCTCGACGACGCGTTTCACGAACGCCTCGAAAAGCGGCGGCGTGGAAGTGCCCGGATGACTGTCGAGGAGCAAGTCGGGTTTGACGAATGAGACCGCAGGCAGGTCGCCGCCGCGCACGTCGCTGAGGAACGAGTTGAAGTCCTTGAGGTTGTTCTTCAGCGGACCGGTCATGATCGAGCGCGAATACTGGAAGCCGTTGCAGATTGCGCAATAGAGCGAGTTCGCGAGCGGCGGATCGGCAGCCCGATTGAAGCCGCCGCCGTAATATTTCCATGAGACCCCTTTTGCGGCGAGGGTGTCGCCGATCGTTGGAATCGTCTGTGGACCGATCGCGAAGGCGGGGCCGGCGGGAAATTCATTGCCGAGGGTGTTCGGGCCGCCGAGGCGGTTGTAGCTCGGATACTCATTATCCACCTGGTAATAGCGGCCGGGCGCGCAGTTGCCGTCATTGAACGCCCGGTATGGCAGCGACCTCAGATATTGCCGGATCGCCTTCACGCCCGGTTGCGTCATATCGGAGCAATTGACGAGCCCGCCGGTGCTGGTGTTGCCCGGGTCGACGGCGCCGGGAGCGGCGTGCGTATAGAAATTATTGCTGCCGGGCCGGGGGTTCGGATTCTCGATCAGCTCCGCTGGAGGCTTCGCCGGATTCCCTTTGCTGTCCGTGAAATAGTAGACGTCGGCGGTCAGGATGGACTGCGAATTCGCTCCCGTCCCGCCCATGATGAACTGATGGTAGTTGTCGTTGATCGCGTATCTTTCAGCGAGCGACCGAAAATACGGGTAGTCGCCGGCCGCCATGTTGTAAAAGCCCATCGGGACCGCGCCCTGGAACGTGGCCTGGGCGTTGGTCGGCGGTTTTCCGTCCCGAGTGATTTGCCATCCGACGCTCGTCGCGACCCAGACATAGAGATCACCCAAGCATCCGCTGGGATTTTTTCTCGAGATCGCGGAACTGCGACAATCGTTTTGCTGCCACATCTGAAAAAAGCGGTGCACGGGATCGCCGGTGTTGTCGCTGAACTGGGTAGGCGTGATCACCGGTTTGATGAAGGGAGGCGACGGGCAATGATTCAATGTCGAAGCCCCCACGAGTGAATAGGGGGCGTTCGGCAGATGGGTCGGATAACGGCAATCCGGAACCGGATAGGCGTTCAACGTCGGATCATAGAACAGCTGACCGGTTCCTCCTTTCGAAAGCAGGATCTGGTCGAGCGGCAACAGGCCGGTGTCAGTGCAAAACAGCACTCCCGAGGGATTTTTGCCGAGCTTCGTATAGAGCTGCGACAGTAAACAGGGCGAGGCCGGCAACGCGTTGAGCGTGGTGCTGGGTTGCGGCAAGGACGACGGCGCGCCGGTCCGGGTCGGAGCCAGCTGAAAAAAGCTCGTGTCGGTTGCTTGCTGCTGTCGCGCGAGCGCCGCATTGGGTCCCGGCAAACCGGCTCTGTCAACGATCCCCAGCGACAGCAGATTCCAGACTGTCTGCGTCGGATCGGGTGGGACATAGGCGCCGAACACATTGTCGAAGCCCCGATTCTCGCCGACAACGACGATAAGATGTTCGATTGGTGTGCGGGTCGCGCCGTGGCGAGCGGATTCTGCCCCCGATTCCAATGCGCTGCTGCTGTCGAAAGCGACGATGCACGCCGCCGCAATCACCCCAAAAATTTTCACAGAACGGCTATTCAGCTGGACCGACATTTCCGTATTCCCATTATTGCTGTAAAAGTTTCTGGAATTTTTGAGATTTTGCCGCATGCGCCGCGAATATTGAGTGTCGGCAACACGTATCATGGAATGCGACTCTCTGCCGAGTCAACTAGCCATGCCGTTATCCGCCATGCCCGGCGTTGATCGATCAGACCATGATCGAGTCCAGCATGACGCCGCCCGCCATATTCGACCGACTTCGGCCCGATCGAGCCATCTGTGATCAGGATGAGGCGCCGGATGCCAAACAGCCGGAAAATGCAGCGTGGAAGGCATCCCGCGTAATAACGTTCGATTTGCAAAATCTATCGAACCGCACGAACGCCAAAAAGATTCACCCGGCCCGGTGCTGCGTCCAGCAAAACGTAGAACGCTCCGGCCAAAGTGGCGTGAAAAAAGTGAAGGCCCCGTCGCCTGAGGCGCACGGGGCCGATTTGCTTCCTCTAGGGAAACGTATCTGGGATTTTTCCAGCTTCACATGGGTCGCCCGCTACTTGGCCTTCGTGGCGGGCTGTCCTCAGTCATGGAGAGAATATTTGAGCGGTTCGGAATTTGTCAGGCAGCGCTGAGCCTGGCTTTCCGACTTGACCGGAACCAAACGCCGGTCAAACGATCTGACCCGGTGGCGTCATGCTCCTCTCGCAACATCGTTGCTTCGGCCTCGCCGGTGACAGGGGAGTCCAACGGCGGTTCCTGATACCGCGTCCGCATCGAGGTCCCGCCCGAGCGGCCCTGCCTTCGGTCTCCAACCGGGGGAGGCAGGTGCGATATAAGAAAAGGATGAACCCGCTTTCGATTCTGGTCAAGTGACAAGTTGAAGCAGGCGCGCCCAATTCGTGAGCACGAATTTTGTCGCTTGCGCGAGTATTGATCAACGTATATAGATATCTTTATGTCTCATGTGAGGATTGAATGATCGGCCCCAACACCACCTTACGGCTGGAGCCGGCGATTGCGGCGCTCAACGCCGCCGGCGAAGAGACGCGGCTGCGCCTGCTCGCGCTTCTTGCGCAGTCGGAGCTCACTGTCAGCGAAGTCGTCACGATCCTCGGCCAGTCGCAGCCGCGCGTGTCGCGCCATCTCAAGCTCCTTGTCGAGGCCGGCCTCGTCGAGCGCCGTCGCGAGGGGGCCTGGGCGTTTTTCCGGCTCTCCCCGGCCGGCGGCGCCGGCGCGCTCGCCCGCGACATCGTCGCCTGGCTCGACCAGCATGATTCGATCCTTTCCGAGGATCAGGCGCGTCTCGCCGAGGTGCGCCACGCCCGCGCCGAAAACGCGGCCCGATATTTCGCCGCCCACGCCGCCGAATGGGACGACATCCGCTCCCTGCATGTGCCGGAGGCGCTGGTCGAGGAGGCGATGCGGGACGCCGTCGGCGACAGGCCCGTCCGCTGCGTCGTCGATCTCGGCGCCGGGGCGGGCCGCATGCTCGAGCTTTTTGCCCCGCTCGCCGAGCGCGCCATCGGCGTCGATCTCTCCTCGGCCATGCTCGCCGTCGCGCGCGGGCGGCTCGAGGAAACCGGCCTGCGCAATGTTCAGCTGCGCCAGGGCGACATCTATGCGCTGCCCATCGAGCGCAATTCGGTCGATCTCGCGATCATGCATCAGGTGCTGCATTATCTCGACGATCCCGCGCGCGCGCTGCGCGAGGCGGCGCGCGTGCTCGCGCCCGGCGGCCGACTGCTCGTTGTCGACTTCGCGCCTCACAACGAGGAAGCGCTGCGCGACAAGCACGCCCATCGCCGCCTCGGCTTTTCGGAGAGCGAGATCGTCGGGCTTCTTCGCCAGGCGGGGCTGGAGACGATTCTCCACCGCGAGCTCGCGCCGGACGCGAAGGAGGGCGCCAAGCTCACCGTGTCTCTCTGGCTCGCGCGCGACCCGCGCGTCATTGCCGATCCCGTTCCTGCTTCTTCCTACGAGACCGCCTGATGTTCAACGCGCTCCATCCCACCGCGACCCGGGGTCGCTTCAACATCTCCTATGAATTCTTCCCGCCGAAGACGCCGGAGATGGAGACGCAGCTCTGGGAGACCGTGAAGCGGCTCGCCGCGCTCAATCCGCATTTCGTCTCCGTCACCTATGGCGCCGGCGGCTCGACGCGCGAGCGCACCCATCACATCGTCACGCGCATCGCCCGCGAGACGCAGATGAAGCCCGCCGCGCATCTGACCTGCGTCTCCTCCTCGAAGGAAGAGACGGATGAAATTCTGCGCGGCTATTGGGACGCGGGCGTCCGTCACATCGTCGCCCTGCGCGGCGATCCGCCGACGGGCGTCGGCACGAAATTCGAGGCGAACCCCAATGGCTACGCCTCGTCTTCCGATCTCGTGCGCGGTATTCGCCGTCTGCATGATTTCGAGATTTCAGTTTCGACCTATCCCGAAGGCCATCCAGAAAGCGCCTCGATCGAGCAGGATCTCGACGCGCTGGAGTCGAAGATCGACGCGGGGGCGACGCGCGCCATCACGCAATTCTTCTTCGACAACGACATCTACTTCCGGTTTCTCGACAGGGCGCGCGCGCGGGGAATCACGATTCCCATCGTCCCCGGCATCATGCCGATCCGCAATTTCCGGCAGGTTGCCGGCTTTGCGCAAAAGGCCGGCGCGAGCGTGCCGCGTTGGGTCGCCGAGCGTTTCGAGGGTCTCGACGAGGATCCAGAGACACGCGCGCTCGTCGCGGCGACCACCGCGGTCGAGCAGGTGATGGGCCTCGCCCGCGCCGGCGTCAATGAATTTCACTTTTACACCAACAACCGCGCAGATCTCGTTTTCGCCATTTGCCATCTGCTCGGCGTTCGTCCCGTTCGCGAGAAAGTAGACGCATGACCCTCGACAAAGCTTACGGACCCAGGATTCTCAAGGCGCTCGAAGAAGCGGCGTCGAGCCGCATCCTCATCCTCGACGGCGCCATGGGCACGATGATCCAGCGCCACAAATTCGAGGAAAGCGATTTCCGCGGCGAGCGCTTCAGGGATCACCCGAAGGATCTGCGCGGCAACAATGACCTCCTGATCCTCACGCAGCCCGAGGCGATCAAGGCGATCCATATCCAGTATCTCGAGGCCGGCGCCGACATCATCGAGACCAACACCTTCTCCTCGACGACGATCGCGCAGGCCGACTATGGCCTCGAGCATCTCGCCTTCGAGCTCAATCGCGAAGGCGCGAAACTCGCGCGCGCGGCGGCCGATGAAGTCGCGGCGAAGACCGGCGTGCGCCGCTTCGTCGCCGGATCGATGGGTCCGACGAACCGCACCGCCTCCATTTCGCCGGACGTGTCGAATCCCGGCTTCCGCGCCGTTACTTTCGACGAGCTGCGCGCCGCCTATAGGGAAGCCGCGCTCGGCCTCATCGACGGCGGCGCCGACATCATGCTCGTCGAGACGATCTTCGACACGCTGAACGCCAAGGCGGCGATCTATGCGCTCGAAGACGCCTTCGACGAAGTCGGCACGCGCTTCCCCATCATGATCTCCGGCACGATCACCGATCTCTCGGGCCGCACGCTTTCTGGTCAGACCTCGGTCGCCTTCTGGAATTCGCTCGCCCACGCCAAGCCGTTTTCGATTGGCTTCAACTGCGCGCTGGGCGCCCGCGAGATGCGTCAGCATATTGCGGAGATCGGCCGTATCGCCGATACGCGCGTCTGCGCCTTCCCGAACGCCGGCCTGCCGAATGAATTCGGCCTCTATGACGAGAGCCCCGAATATATGGCGGAGCTCGTCGGCGAATTCGCCTCGGCCGGGCTCGTCAATATTCTCGGCGGCTGCTGCGGCACGACACCCGATCACATCGGCGCCATCGCGCAGAAGGTGAAGGGCATGAAGCCGCGCGTCGTGCCGAAGATCGAGCCGATGCTGCGCCTCTCGGGCCTCGAGCCCTTCGCGCTGACGAAGGACATTCCCTTCGTCAATGTCGGCGAACGCACCAATGTCACGGGCTCGGCCAAGTTCCGCAAGCTCATCACCAATGGCGATTACACGGCGGCGCTCGACGTCGCGCGCGATCAGGTCGCCAATGGCGCGCAGGTCATCGACGTCAACATGGACGAGGGCCTGCTCGATTCGCAGCAGGCGATGATCGACTTCCTGAACCTGCTTGCAGCGGAGCCCGACATCGCCCGCGTGCCGGTGATGGTCGACTCGTCCAAGTTCGAGGTGATCGAGGCGGGCCTGAAATGCCTGCAGGGCAAGGGCGTCGTCAACTCTATCTCGCTGAAGGAAGGCGAGGAGAAGTTCATTCAAGAGGCCCAGAAGGTCCGCCGCTACGGCGCCGCTGTCGTCGTCATGGCCTTTGATGAAACAGGCCAGGCCGATACGCTCGCCCGCAAGACGGAGATCTGCGCGCGCGCCTACAAGATACTCACTGAACAGGTCGGCTTCCCGCCGCAGGACATCATCTTCGACCCGAACATTTTCGCGGTGGCGACGGGCATCGAGGAGCATGAGAATTACGGCGTCGATTTCATCGAGGCCGCGCGCGTCATCAAGCGCGAACTGCCCTACGCCCATGTCTCGGGCGGCGTATCGAACCTCTCCTTCTCCTTCCGCGGCAACGAACCCGTGCGCGAGGCGATGCACTCCGTGTTCCTCTACCACGCCATTCAGGCGGGTATGGACATGGGCATCGTCAACGCCGGCCAGCTCGCGGTCTATGCGGAGATCGATCCCGAGCTGCGCGAACTTTGCGAAGACGTGGTGCTGAACCGCCGCAAGGACGCGACCGAGCGACTCGTCGAGGCCGCGGAGAAATTCAAGGGCGGCGGCGCGAAAACCCAGGAGAAGGACGCCGCGTGGCGCGAGCACAGCGTCGAGAAGCGTCTCGAATATGCGCTGGTGAATGGCGTCACGGATTATATCGAGGCGGATGTGGAAGAGGCGCGTCAGCGCTCGTCGCGTCCGCTCGACGTGATCGAAGGTCCGCTGATGGACGGCATGAATGTCGTCGGCGACCTCTTCGGACAGGGCAAGATGTTCCTGCCGCAGGTCGTGAAGTCCGCTCGCGTGATGAAGCAGGCCGTGGCCTATCTCATGCCGTTCATGGAGGCCGACAAGAGCGAGCGCTCCACCGCCGGCAAGATCCTGCTCGCCACGGTGAAGGGCGACGTTCACGACATCGGCAAGAACATCGTCGGGGTCGTTCTCGGCTGCAACAATTTCGAGGTGATCGACCTCGGCGTCATGACGCCGGCTGCGAAGATTCTCGAAACCGCCAAGAAGGAGAAGGTCGACCTCATCGGCCTCTCCGGCCTCATCACGCCCTCGCTCGACGAGATGTGCTTCGTCGCCGCCGAACTCGAGCGCGAGGGGCTCGACATGCCGCTGCTCATCGGCGGGGCGACGACGAGCCGCGTGCACACCGCGGTGAAGATCAACCCGAATTATCGTCGCGGGCAGGCTGTTTATGTCACCGACGCGAGCCGCGCGGTCGGCGTGGCGCAGGCGCTCGTCTCCGAAAAGACGCGCGGCGACTATATCGCCGAGACGCGCGCGGAATATGAGCGCGTCGCGGAAGCGCATGCGCGCGCGCAGGCCGAGAAGCAGCGCGTCACGCTCGCGCAGGCGCGGGCCAATCACTACAGGATCGATTGGTCCGCTTTCGAGCCGGCGAAGCCGAGCTTCTTCGGCGCGCGCGCATTCGCGAGCTATGACGTTGGGGAGCTCGTTCCCTATATCGACTGGACGCCCTTCTTCCAGACATGGGAGTTCAAGGGCCGCTATCCAGCGCTGCTCGACGATCCCGAGCGCGGCGAAGCGGCGCGCCAGCTTTATGACGACGCGCAGGCGATGCTGAAGCGCATCGTCGACGAACGCTGGTTCACGCCGAAAGCGGTCATCGGCTTCTGGCCGGCGAACGCCGTCGGCGACGACATTGCGCTTTACAACGGCGAGTCCCGCAACGAGGAAATCGCGACCTTCTTCACGCTGCGCCAGCAGCTCGGCAAGCGCGACGGCAAGGCGAATATCGCGCTTGCCGATTTCGTCGCGCCGAAGGAGAGCGGCAAGGGCGATTATGTCGGCGCCTTCGTCGTCACCGCCGGCGCGGAGGAGGAGAAGATTTCCGCACGCTACGCCCGCGCCAATGACGACTATGGTTCGATCATGGTGAAGGCGCTCGCGGACCGCATCGCGGAGGCTTTCGCCGAGCGCATGCACGAGCGCGTGCGGCGCGAGTTCTGGGGCTATGCGAAAGAGGAAGCCTTGGCGCCGAATGAACTCATCAACGAGCCTTACGCCGGCATTCGTCCCGCGCCGGGCTATCCGGCGCAACCCGATCATACGGAAAAGGAGACGCTGTTCCGGCTGCTCGACGTCGAGAAGCGCACGGGCGTGAAGCTCACCGAGAGTTTCGCCATGACCCCGGCGGCGTCGGTCAGCGGGCTCTATCTCGCGAATCCTAAGGCGCATTATTTCGGCGTCGCCAAGGTCGAGCGCGATCAGGTCGAGGATTACGCGCGGCGCAAGGGCATGGCCGTTTCGGAAGTGGAGCGCTGGCTGGCGCCGATCCTTAATTACGAGCCGGCGACTGCAGAAGCCGCCGAGTAACGAAAAACGGCGCCGCGACACGCTCGCGGCGCCGTTCGACCTGCCGAGGACGCGACCGCGCAACTCATACGGTTTATGAATAGTTAGCTGGAAATTGGCGCTCGACAGTGTTCGCGCACAATTATGTGGATTTGTCAGAAGCGCAGCGATTCAAGGCGCTTATCGATCCATTCAATGAATTGTTAACGAAGCGCCGCCGGCCGCGCTTCTAAAAGAACTCTTAAAATATTCGTCGAATCGCGCGCAATTCGTACACAGGCCGCATACGCTGTCGACAGTCGTCGATTCCAATTGCTCCGCTTTCGCCTTTAACTCCCTCCATGAACTTTGAGCGCGTTCATGAGGAACACGCCATTTCAGGAATGGACTGTTGGGGGTTAGGATGATTACCGACGCGCATTCGCAAAAGCCGCAGCAGAAGAAATCATTTGGCGCCGACGAGTCCGGCAATGTCGGCATGGTTTTCGGCCTCGGCCTCGTCCCCGTCATGTTCATGCTCGGCGCCACGGCGGATTACACGCGTTACGCCACGACGCGTTCGGCCTTGCGGCAAGCCACCGACGTGGCGGTGCTGACAGTCGCCTCGAAGCTGACCGCGACCACGACCGACGCGCAGGCGAAGGCCCAGGCGCAGGTCATTCTCAACGCGCAACCCCGCATGTCGACGGCGAGCATCACGACCGCCTCCATCGCGACCACGAAGCAGACGTTCTGCGCGACCTCGGAGGTCACGATCCAGAATTCCTTCATGCAGATGGCGCGCGTAACGTCGCTGACGCCGAGCGTGACGTCCTGCGCCGATCTCGCCTGGGGCGCCAATCCCAACGCGACATATGAAGTCGCGCTCGTCGTCGACAATTCGGGCTCGATGTTGTCGAGCGACGGCAGCGTGACGAAAATTTCCGCATTGAAGACCGCCGCCAAGAGCTTCGTTGATACGATGTTCGCCAAGGCGCCCGACCGCGTGCAGTTCTCGGTCACGCCTTTCGCCGGCGCGGTCGTCGCGGTCGATCCGACGGTCGCGGCCAATCGCACGCTGCCCTGGATCGACACAGAGGGCGACAATTCGCAGCACTGGCTCGTCTTCGGCAATGGCAGCCTGACGCCGTCGACGGCCAAGGCCGCCGCGGCGGCGCAGGGCTTCAACAACCGTTTCGACATTTTCAATAAGCTCAAGCAGCGCAACAGCGCCATGGATTGGCGCGGCTGCTTCGAGGCGCCCGCCTATCCGAAAAATGTGCAGGACATCGTCGTGTCGTCGAGCGATCCGGAGACGCAGTTCGTGCCTTATCTCGCGCCGGACGAGCCGAGCGGATACGACAACAACAATTATATCGACGACAATGGCGGCGTCACGACCAGGACCTATTACGGTTCGACGACCACCTACACCTGCTCCGACACAGCGAGCGGCAGCTGGAGCAAGCTGACGCATGTCTGCAAATACAAGCCGACCGCGGCGAAGAGCGGCAATTATGGTCCGACGAGCTTCTTTGGGCCAAACGCCTTCTGCCCCGACCATACGACCCAGAGACTGCTGCAACTGACCACGTCGCAGACGACGATCAAGAACAAGATCGACCAGCTGGTGGCGAACGGCAACACCAACCTGCAGGAAGGCTTCATGTGGGGATGGCGCACCATTTCCCCCAACGGTCCCTTCGCCGCTGGCCGGCCCTACGCCACGTCCAACAACCGCAAGGTCATGGTTTTCATGACCGATGGCTTCAACCATTGGGGCGCCTATCCCAACACTGTCGTCGGCTCGGATTACGAAGCGCTCGGCTACTACACTTACAACGGCGAGAAGAACCTGCGGCTGCCGGACGGCTCCAGGGGCGATCGCGTCGATTACCAGAACGCGCTGAAGGCGGCGAGGAACTCCAATTCGAGCTATCTCGCGACGGCTCGCGACGCCCAGGATGAACTGACGCTGCAGGCCTGCACGAACGCCAAGAACGCCGGCGTCGAAGTCTTCACCATCGGCTTCTCGACCTCGACGGACCCGATCGACGCGCAGGGCCTCGAATTGCTGAAAAGCTGTGCGACGAATGTCGATCACTATTTCGCGGTCGAAAACGCCAATCAGCTCAACGCGGCCTTCTCCTCGATCGGAATCGGCCTCGGCAAGCTGCGCCTCTCTCAGTAATCAATGCAACCGGAGTAACGCCCATGAAAAAATTTCTGCTGCTGTCCCTGTTTCTTGCCGCCTTCGCTGTCCCGGTCGCCCCGGCTTTTGCCGACGATCACTACTGGGATAACGGCCACGGAAACGACGATTACAGCGCCCCTGTCGATGAAGGCAGCGACGGCCATTCGGGCAGCGAAGCCCAGTAACATGGCGGTCGCCGCCTGGTGTCTCTCACCTCCGGTTGATTTTTGAATACACGGGATGGCGAGCGAGCAATGGCGGCTTGATTGAAAAACAACCTTGCATTTCGGAAACGGCGCGCCTCCTTCGCGGGGCGCGCCGCATTTTTTCGGCGCTCGCCGCAGTTGAAGCAAAAGCAGCGCTCTCTTAATGTGACGGCTCGCCAAGCCGTCGCCGCCCGCGAAGATCGCGTCTTTGCTGGATTTTCGGCGATTTTGCACGATCGCCGGGGCCTATGCATGACGCGCCTTGATTCCGTCCGCCGCCACTCACCCGTTTCACTCGCCGCCTGGGCGGCTGTCTTTGCGCTGGCGCTTTACGCGCTCTACACGCTCGCCACCGTGCGCGGCGAACCCGTCAACGCCATGTGGCTCGTCACGGCGGCGATCGGCGTCTACGCCATCGGCTATCGTTTCTATTCGCGTTTCATCGCCGACACGGTGCTCGGGCTCGACCCCGCGCGGCGCACGCCCGCGCATCGGCGCAACGACGGTCTCGATTATGTGCCGACCGACAAATGGGTTCTGTTCGGCCATCATTTCGCGGCCATCGCCGGCGCCGGCCCGCTCGTCGGCCCCGTGCTCGCGGCGCAGATGGGCTATCTTCCGGGAACGCTGTGGCTGCTGACCGGCGTCATCTTCGCGGGAGCGGTGCAGGACTTTCTCGTTCTCTTCATTTCGACGCGCCGAGACGGGCGCTCGCTCGGCGATTTGATCAAGACCGAGATGGGGCCGATTCCCGGCGTCGTCGCCATGATCGGCATTCTGTCGATAATGATCATTCTGCTCGCGGTGCTCGCGCTCGTCGTCGTCAAGGCGCTCGCCGACAGCCCCTGGGGCGCCTTCACCGTTTTCGCGACGCTTCCCATCGCCGTCTTCATGGGCGTCTATGGCCGCTACATCCGTCCGCATCGCATCGGCGAAATGTCGATCATCGGCTTCGCGCTGCTGCTCCTGAGCATCGCCTTTGGCCGCACGGTCGCGGAGAGCGCGACGCTCGCGCCCCTGTTTACGTATCGGGGCGAGACGCTCGCCTTCATGCTCATCGGCTATGGATTCGTCGCTTCCGTTCTTCCGGTATGGCTGCTGCTTGCGCCGCGCGACTATCTGTCGACATTCCTCAAGATCGGCACGATCATGTCGCTCGCGCTCGGCATTTTCATCGTCTGGCCCGATTTGCGGATGCCGCCTGTGAGCCGCTTCATCGATGGCACGGGTCCGGTATTCGCCGGCAGCGTCTTCCCCTTCCTTTTCATCACCATCGCCTGCGGCGCAGTGTCGGGTTTTCACGCGCTCGTCTCTTCCGGCACGACGCCGAAGATGATCGCCGACGAAACGCAGACGCGCTTCATCGGCTATGGCGCGATGCTGATGGAGAGCTTCGTCGCCGTCATGGCGCTGATCGCCGCGAGCGTGCTGGAGCCCGGCGTCTATTTCGCCATGAACAGCGCGCCCGCCGTCATCGGCGCGACGCCAGAGGCCGCGGCTGCGGCGATCTCCTCATGGGGCTTTGCGGTTTCGCCGGAAACATTGTCGGGCGTTGCGGCGGAAGTCGGCGAGAAGACCATTCTCTCGCGCACAGGCGGCGCGCCGACGCTCGCCGTCGGCATGGCGCATATTCTCTCCAAGGTCGTCGGCGGCTCGACGGCCATGTCCTTCTGGTATCATTTCGCGATCCTGTTCGAGGCGCTGTTCATCCTCACCACGATCGACGCCGGCACGCGCGTCGCGCGCTTCATGATTCAGGATCTCGTCGGAACTTTCATTCCGTCCTTCCGTCACACCCAGGCGTGGACGCCCAATCTCGTCGCGACAGGCGTCGCCGTCACCGGCTGGGGCTATTTCCTTTATCAGGGCGTCATCGATCCATTGGGCGGCATCAACACGCTCTGGCCGCTCTTCGGCATCGCCAATCAGATGCTCGCAGCCATCGCTCTGACGCTCTGCGTCGTCGTGCTGTTCCGCATGAAGCGCGAACGCTACGCCTTCGTCGCCATCGTCCCGGCGACATGGCTCTACATCTGCACCATGACGGCGGGGCTGGAGAAAATCTTCCATGACGATCCGCGCATCGGCTTCCTCGCTCACGCAAGGAAATTCGCCGCGGCGGCGGACAAGGAGCAGCTGCTCGCGCCGGCGAAGACGCTTTCCGAAATGCAGCGCGTGATCTTCAACGACTACATCGACGCCAGTCTCTGCGCGATCTACATCGCGCTCGTGCTCGCCATGCTCGGCTTCGCGCTCGCCGCCATTCGCCACGCCCGCGCCTGCGACGTCGTCACCACCCGGGAGACGGAAGATGAAATGTTGCAGCCTGCCCGTGCTTGATCTCGCGCGGCTCGCCGGAAAGCTGCGCGACGGCGCGCGGCTGATGGTGGGGCAGGGCGACTATGACGCCTATGTCGCCCATGTCCGCGCACGCCACGACGGCCAGCCGGTCATGACGCGCGAGGAGTTTTTCCGCGCGCGGGAAAATGCGCGTTTCGGCGTGGACGGAGAACGCGCGTTCCGGTGCTGCTGACGGATCGTCGTCGCGCACGCGTTCGACCCTCCCCCTCGAGGGAAGGGTGGGGTAAGCTGGCGCATGTCCCTCGCTCATCCGCCCGAAACGCGTGAAGCGCTCCTCGCGCTGCTCGACTGGTATGTCGAGAGCGGCGCCGATTTCGCGCTCGACGACTCGCCGCACGACCGCTACGCCGACAGTGCGCGGGCGCCGACAGCGGTTTCCGAGCCGCCGCCGCCCTCCCGGGCCGTCGAACGCGGCGAGCCACGGGCGCCGTTGACGCCCGCGCCGCGGCGCGCCCGTCCCGAGACGCTGATCGCCCCTCCCGATGAAGCCGCCCGCGCCGCCGAGGCGACGGCGGCGGCCGCGCGCGATCTCGATGATCTCGCCGCCCGCCTCGCGGATTTTCCCCATGCGCCGTTTCGCGACATGGCGCGGCATTTCCTGTTCGGCGCGGGGGCGCCGGGCGCGCGGCTGATGGCCTTCGACGCCGCGCCGGGCGCGACGGAGGAATCCGGCGGAGCGGCGTTCAGCGGCGAGCGCGCGAAGCTTCTGGACAATATGCTCGCGGCGATCGGCCTTGATCGCGGGAGCGCGCGTCTCGCCTATGTCTCGCCCTGGCGGCCGCCTGGGGACAAGGCGCTGACGCCGCAGGAAATGGCGGTCTTCGCGCCTTTCGCGCGCCGTCATGTGGAGCTCGCGCGGCCCGAGGTTCTGCTGCTCTTCGGCGAGGCACCGGCGCGGATCATGCTGGAGACGGGCGAGCCGCTCGCGAAGCTGCGCGGCAAATGTTTCGATGTCCGCTGCGGCGATCACGCCGCGCGCGCATTTGTTTTTTCGAGCCTCGACGCGATGCTGAAAAGCGCGGGCCTCAAGCCCGCCGCGTGGCGTGATTTGCGCGCGGCGGCGGCTCTCTTGCGAAGCTGATCAGCCGCTCGCCCACCGCCTCCTTCACGGAGGAGGGACGAAAACTACTCCGCCGCCTCGCCTTCCTTCACGCCGCCGAAGCGGCGCACGACATAATCGTCGACGATGCGGGTGAATTCCTCGGCGATGCCCTCGCCGCGCAGCGTCATCGCCTTCTTGCCGTCGATGAACACCGGCGCCGCCGGCGTCTCGCCGGTGCCGGGAAGCGAAATGCCGATGTCGGCGTGTTTCGACTCGCCGGGGCCGTTCACGATGCAGCCCATCACCGCGACATTGAGCGACTCGACGCCCGGATATTGCGCGCGCCAGACGGGCATGCGCTCGCGAATATGCTCCTGAATGTCGCGGGCGAGCTCCTGGAATACGGTCGATGTGGTGCGGCCGCAGCCCGGGCAGGCGGCGACGAGCGGCACGAAGGTGCGGAAACCCATCGTCTGCAGGATTTCCTGCGCCACGCGCACCTCGAGCGAACGGTCGCCGCCGGGCTCGGGCGTCAGCGAGACGCGGATCGTGTCGCCAATGCCGTCCTGCAGCAGCACGCCGAGCGCGGAGGCCGAGGCGACGACGCCCTTTGTGCCCATGCCGGCTTCGGTCAGGCCCAGATGCAGCGCATAATCGCTGCGCGCCGCCAGCATGCGATAGACGGCGATGAGGTCCTGCACGGCCGAGACCTTGGCGGAGATCACGATGCGGTTCTTCGGCAGGCCGATCTCCTCGGCCCGGGCGGCGGAGATCAGCGCCGAACGGGCCAGAGCCTCGCGCGTCACCGCGCGCGCGTCGATCGGCCGGTCGGAGGCGGCGTTGATGTCCATGAGATGCGTCAGCAGCTCCTGGTCGAGCGAGCCCCAGTTGGCGCCGATGCGCACGGCCTTGTCGTGCTTCGCCGCAAGCTCCACGATTGCGCCGAACTGCCTGTCCTTCTTGTCCTTGAAGCCGACATTGCCGGGATTGATGCGATATTTGGCCAGCGCCTCGGCGCAGGCCGGATGATCGGCGAGAAGCTTGTGGCCAATGTAGTGAAAGTCGCCGACGAGCGGGACGTTGATTCCCTTCCGGTCCAGCTTCTCGCGAATGTGCGGCACGGCCGCCGCCGCCTCGTCGCGGTCGACGGTGATGCGGACGAGCTCCGAGCCCGCCTGCGCCAGCGCCGTCACCTGCGCCACGGTCGACTCGATGTCGGCCGTGTCGGTGTTGGTCATGGACTGCACGACGATGGGTGCGTCCCCGCCGACGGTGACAGCTCCGGCGCCAGTCCCGATGGTCACGGCGCAGGTGCGCTTGCGCGCGGCGGGCTCGGCGGAAACGGGGTCGGGCAGGCGGGTCTCGGGGGCGTCGGTCGTAACGCTGTCGTTCATGGCTCTCGTCACGGCTCCATTGCGAATTTCGCACTAGGTCGCGCGGAATGGGCCGCGGGTCAAGCTCGGACAGCCGACAGCGTCGCCGGCTCAGCCCATCTTCCGGCGCGGATCGTAGGGATGGACGTCCCGCAGCTCCCGCATCTTCGCCTCGAAATCGGCGCCCGTTGTTTCGGGCAGCATGATCTTCAGCGACACATAGAGGTCGCCCGCAATCTTGCCCTCCGAGGCCGGCAGGCCCTTGCCCCGCAGACGGAGCACGCGCCCGCCGTTGGAGCCCGGGGGCACGGCGAGCTCCACCTTGCCGTCAAGCGTGGGCGTCTGCACCCGCGCGCCGAGCGCCGCCTCGTAGACAGTGACGGGCAGCTCCAGCCGCAGGTCGCGGCCATCGACCTTGAAGGAGGGGTGCGCGGCGACCTTCACCGTCACAAGCGCGTCGCCCGGCTCTCCGCCGCGCGCGCCGGGCTGGCCCTGGCCGCGCAGGCGGATCTGCTGGCCGTCGTCGACGCCGGCGGGAATTTTCACCTCCAGCGTGCGGCCGCTCGGCAGGATGACCCGCGCCGCGCCGCCATGGGCGACGGTCTCCAGCGGCACGGTGGCTGTCGCCACGACGTCCTCGCCGCGTGTCGGCGCCGCGCGCCGGCCGCGCCCGCCGAAGAGATCGGCGAAGAGGTCGGCGGGATCGAAACCGCCGCCGCCGGCACCCGGTCCGCCGCCGCCGAAATTGAATTCGAAATGCTGCTCGCCGCCGGAGCCTGCGCCGCCGCGCCAGCCGCGCGAGAATCCGCCCGGCCCGGCGCCCGCGCCGAAGCCCTCGAAGCCGCGCGGCTTGCCGTCCGCGCCGATTTCGCCGCGGTCGAACTGGGCCTTCTTCTTCTCGTCGCCGACGATCTCATAGGCCGAATTGATCTCCGCGAAGCGCTCCTTCGCCTTGACGTCGTCCTTGTTTCGGTCGGGGTGATACTTTTTAGCGAGCTGGCGATAGGCCTTTTTGATGTCGGCGGGACTCGCCGATTTGGATACGCCTAGAACGTCATAAGGATCGCGCATGTCTGTCCAGTAGCCCATGATGGCGCCCGCCCGAAGCGGCGCAGGCGCAAATGTCTCATCTAATATTTGGGAGAAGCGCGGGGCTGACGCAAGCGTTCAGATCGAAGAGCAGGCCCCGTCAAAGTTTCGTGGGGGCTTTATCGAATTCTTCCAGCGACTTGCCTTCCGGATCGACGACCGCGAGCGCGGCGTTGACCTCGTCGAGCAGCGGGGGCTCGCCGCCGGGCATGTTCTCCTCCGTCGCGCGGCTCAGGGCGCGGGCGTCGAGCTCCCAGCGCTTCAGTATTTCGATTTTCTGGACTTGGGTGAGGGTCGTCGCCTCCACCACTTCGGACGGGAGGTCGAAGACGGCGGTCGGCGAAATCAGGGCCTGCTCGATTTCGGCCTTGCCGAGGTTTGACGCCTGTATCTTCATCTGAACCCTCGCGTTTGCGCTCTTGCAAATTCAACGCGCGGGGAGTTGATCCTGTTCCGAAACCCGACGCCGAAGGGTTTACCGCGGGCAGACGGTCTTCACCACGAGCCGGTCGCGATGGAGGTAATATTCGAAGCATTGCTGGCCATTGACCAGAATCGGCCGCTTGCCGATCTCGGCCGCCTTCAGGAAGTCGACGATGGTTGTGCGCCCCTTGCCGTCCCAGTCCATCTCGGCCCAGGAGTAACCCGCCCGCCAGGCGGAAAAGGCGCGGACGGAGAGGAAAAAGACCGGCATCGCCACAATGGCCAGGATCAGGGCGGCGATCATCTTCCGGCGGCCGAAGGGCTGGTCCATGGTCAACTCTTCCTGAAGGGCTTCACCTCGGTCAGCGCCCAATCGGCGGTTTTCTCGCGGCAGGCCGCGCCTTGCAGTTTCTCATGGCTTTCGTCGGCCGTCACGTCGGCGAGGAAGGCGCGGCAAATCTTGCCGTCGAGCGGATAGGCTTGGCCGACGGGGGTGAAGGAGCCTCTGGCGCCCGTTTGCGGATTGTCCCAGTTGACGCTCGCGCCGCTGCCCTGCGGGTCGAGCGCCGTGCTCATCGCCGCCGCGGCGCGGCGAAGGTCCTCCGGGTCGAGCGCGCGCGAGAGTTTCAGCCCGCCGGGCTTCGGGATCGAGCCGGTTACGTCCTCCGCGCCGCCGCTCCACATGGCGGAGGAGGAGGACATGGGGATGGCGATGGAGCAGCCGGAAAGGGCGCCTGCGGCCATGAGCGCCGCAGCAATCCGCGCGGCCGGCGGGAATTGAGGAAACACGCCGCCGGCGTTATGTCTGATACGCAAGAACTGCAAAGCGCCACCTTCAAAACGCGCCGCGCCCGGGGCTGCGGTCGAGAGAGGATTTTCGCGTGAATGCGTTAACGACGGGTGACTTTGTCGAGGCCGTGGAGCCTTTCGCCTTGTTCGGACAGTGGTTCGAGGAGGCGAAACAGAAAGAACTCAACGATCCCGAGGCCATGGCGATCGCCACCGTCGACGCCGACGGCCTGCCTGACCTGCGCATGGTGCTGCTGAAGGACTGGGGGCCGGAAGGTTTCGTCTTCTACACCAACGCCGAGAGCGCCAAGGGCCGTCAGCTCGCCGGAAACATGAAGGCGGCGCTGCTCTTCCACTGGAAATCGCTGCGCCGGCAGGTGCGCGTGCGCGGCCCCGTCGAACAGGTCAGCGACGCGGAGGCGGACGCCTATTACAACAGCCGCCCGCGCGACTCCCGCATCGGCGCCTGGGCGAGCCAGCAGTCGCGCCCGCTCGAAAGCCGTTTCGCGCTGGAGAAGTCGGTCGCGACCTACGCCGCCAAATACGCCATCGGCGACATTCCGCGCCCGCCCTACTGGCGCGGCTTCCGCATCCGGCCCGTCGCCATGGAGTTCTGGTCGGACCGGCCTTTTCGCCTGCACGACCGCGTCCGTTTCTTCCGCGACGCGCCGGGCGAGGACTGGCGCAAGCAGCGGCTGTATCCATGATCGGGCGCAAAGGGGCCGCCGCCCTCGCCGTCGCGACGGCGCTTCTCTTCGCCTCGGAGGCTTCCGCGCAGGGGATCCTCGATCTCTTTGGCGCGGACGGCCCCTCCCGCCGCGCCGCGCCGCGGCCCTCGCGCGACATTCCCCGCGCGGCGGAGAAGGAGAAGAAGCGCGCCGAGCCCCGGACGAAGAAGCGCGAGGCCCGCAAAAGCGACAAGGCCGCCGAGCCCGCCAAACCCGCGACGGGCGCCGAGGCGCCGCCCCCGCCCTATGAGGCGCAGATGACGCGGCTCACCGAAGTGCTCGGGGCGCTGTCCTTTCTGCGCGACCTTTGCGGCGCGGGCGACGGCGACGACTGGCGCGGCAAAATGTCCGCCCTCCTCGACGCCGAGGCGCCGAACGGCCCGCGCCGGGACAAATTCATCGCCTCCTTCAACCGCGGTTTTCGCGGCTACGAACTCGCCTATCGGGTCTGCACGCCCAATGCGAAAACCGCGATTTCCCGCTATCTGGACGAGGCGTCGCGGCTGTCGCTCGACATCACCTATCGCTACGGAAGTCCGTAACGGTTTTTACAAGCGGTAAACCCTTCAGGTGTGCCGCTTGGTAATTACTAAATCTGATCAGGAAACGCTGAGTTATTTCCTAGGTCATTTTGTTCCAAGAGTAGTTGACGCTTGTAAAGTGTTTCACGGTATTCCTGAGCCTCAATGTCTTTGAAAAATGGAGCGTCGGGCGCTAGCCGCTTTACGGCGACTTCAACCTCGTCGAGAGAGGCTCGGAAAAATTCCTTCCTATAATTTTGGGTGTTTATTCGTGTTTGTTCAAACTCTGCATGAAGCATCCTTTCGAGAAGTGGCGCATCGTCACTGTAAATGATGGCGTGTGTGTCGAAAATGAATGGGACACTTGCGTCACCCAACTCTCGAACTCGATCTAAGGGATCGAGTCGTCGAGTTAAACCGATTTTTACTACGCCTTCTCCGAAAGAACCGATGTTAGAGATAATGTAAACGTAACCAGATCGAGTTTTCTCTGCCATAGCTTTGGCGCGCTCCGCCTTCGCGTGCGCTTCTTCCAACTGTTTCTCAAGCAATTTTATCTGTTCGTCATACGCACTTATCCGTTCTCCAGTTATATTGGCTGCTTCTAATTTTGCCTTTTCTAGAAGCTTCGTGTAATGTTCTTCTTGACGTTCGGCCTCCTCCATGTCGCGCAGCAAACGCTGCTCCTCCCGCTGAGTGTCCGTCCTGAAAGATGTTGAATCGAATGAATCTGTTGTGATGGATGGGAGGCGGTCTGATTCGTAGGAGGCCGTCGATGTGGACGAAGGCAAACCGGGCGAAATACAATCGCGACAGGTTACGTTATCCGAGTGATGTGACGGACGAGGAGTGGGGGCATGTGGCGCCGCTTATTCCTCCGGCCAAGCGTGGCGGGCGCAAGCGTGAAGTGGACATGCGGGCGGTGTTCAACGCCATCATGTATGTGCTGAGCACGGGATGCCAATGGCGGTACATTCCCAAGGATTTTCCCCCGAAGAGCACAGTGTATCGTTATTTTTGCGATTGGGCCTGGTGCGGCGTTCTGGATCGCATGCACGACGCGCTCTACGTCATGTGTCGCGAACGAGCGGAACGAGAGGCGAGCCCCACCGCGGCGATCATCGATAGTCAGAGCGTGAAGAGCGCGGAAAAAGGGGGGCGCGCATTGATCCGCATGGCTATGACGCCGGCAAAAAGATCAAAGGCAAGAAACGCCACGTACTCGTCGATACGCAAGGTTTGTTGATGGGCGCCGTCGTTCACGGCGCCGACATTCAGGACCGAGACGGCGGCGTCTTGCTGCTTTCGACGTTGCATGGGCGGTTTCCCTTTCTTGAAAAGCTGTTGGCTGACAGCGCCTATCAGGGACCGATCTTCGCCGACGCAACGGGCAAAATCCTACCGTGTCTCAAAATCGAGATTATAAAACGATCCGATCAGGCGAAGGGCTTCGTGAAATTGCCCATGCGCTGGATCGTCGAAAGATCAATCGCCTGGCTAAACCGCTGTAGAAGACTGGCCAAGGATTGGGAAAACCTCAATATCACAGCGCTCGTGTTCCTGCGTTTCGCGTCGATTCGGCTCATGCTACGAAAGCTCTGCAATTGTTGACTAACTTCTGGGACGGACTCTGAAGTCTGGCAGCCTCCGCACGTTCATCTCGTTCATGCTTTAATTTTTCACGATATTCGTGGGTAAGATAAAGCTCTTCCAACTTAAGCTTCAAGAAATCATCAGATATGAAGATTTTACTTGAGCTATTTAAGTTGTCTATCTGCTCTTTTGCTTTAACAATTCGCTTTTCCATAGCGTTGACGTTATTCCATCTAGTGTTAGCTATGGCCGCTTCACACTCATTGTTGAATGCTCGCAGGGTAAGCCTAATTGCACGATTCGTCATCGTCTGCCCTTTGGACTGACTACCATCCAAAGTCCAGCTTGTAGTACAAAATACTGCTGTTTTCAGTGAGATCATTTCCTTTTGATTTTCGCGTATTCTCAAGATATTCTGTTTATATTCTTCACTATCACTGAAATCGAAATGTGGCTCATAGACTCCCATTTCGGCAAAAGCTAAACGATCATCGAAAATAGCTACTTCGGAAGCTAAATGGTCATAAATTTCCTTCTTTTCTCTGTAAGATGCCTTAATAGCTTCTATTTCTTGGATACAGGAACTCTTCGCTTTCTCGAATTGGGTATGGTATGCAAATTTCAGTTGCTCGAATTTTTGATCCAGCTGCTCAATTTCAGTTTGAATGCGACCTCTTTCTTCGTCGAGATTGGTTATCGGCGAGAAGTGCAACTCTAGAGGGTGTTATGTACTTTGGTGATTGATTGTCTTAGTAGAATCGGATGTCTCCGATTCGCAAACCTTATCCGTCTGACGTCAGCGACGAAGAATGGTCGCTGGTTGCGCCTTATCTGACGCTCATGGACGAAGGCGCGCCGCAGCGTCAACATTCGCTGCGCGAGCTGTTCAACGGCCTGCGTTACGTGCTGCGCTACGGCATCGCCTGGCGCGCCATGCCCAACGATCTGCCGCCATGGTTCGCCGTGTATCAGCAATCGCAGCGCTGGCTGTCGGCGGGCGTGTTCGAGGCGCTTGCGCAGGATCTGCGCGCCCAGTTGCGCGTCGCTTCCGGGCGGGCGGCGGAGCCGACGGCGGCGATCATCGACAGCCGCACCTTGCGCTCGACCCCTGAGAGCGGCCCACGAGCGGGCTATGACGGCGCGAAGCGAAAGCGCGGCTCGAAGCTGCACATGGCAGTCGACACATTGGGCCATTTGCTGGCGTTGCATGTCACGCCGGCGAATGTCGATGACCGCGCCGAGGTCGGCAAGCTCATCGCAGCCGTGCAGGATGTGACAGGCGAAAGCGTCGAACTCGTTTATGTCGATCAGGGCTACACCGGCGAAAAGGCGTCCGAGGCGGCGAAGGCGCAAGGCGCCGAACTGTGCGTCGTCAAACTTGCCGAAGCGAAGAAGGGCTTCGTGTTGCTGCCCAAGCGCTGGGTGGTCGAGCGTTCATTCGCCTGGGCGACGCGATGCAGGCGGCTCGTCAAAGACTACGAGCGCTATGCTCAGACCCTCGCAGGACTCCACGTCGTCGCCTTCGCATGTCTCATGCTCAAGCGCGCAGCAGATTTCATGATCCAAGGTGCATAACACCCTCTAGGTCGCGCAAAGCAATTTGGGCTTCCGTGAGCGCCCGGCGGTAATTGATCCACTTGTACACGGCGAAGCAAAGAGCAGATGAAGCTATCAACGTTAGTCCAATCATAGTGGTGCATAAAAAAGAATAGGTCACATCGATCCCTTAAGTTCTTATAATCCATTAAGGAATAGGCTATTAGCTTTGCTCCCTACGAGCAAGTGAGTCGCCCCTCGTGTTTACGAGAAACACGAGGGGCGTGCGGAACTCCCGCATTTCGGCAAGCGAGGACAGGTCTCAGATCGAGACCTAATCACCGAGCATGAAAACATCACCTATCGCTACGGAAGTCCGTAACAGTTTTTACAAGCCCGAATTAACCGTTTGGAAAGAGGCGTGTCGCGCGGGGCGGGCGGCTTGTCTAGAGTGCGCTTCATGACGCAACTGACATTCGCCTCTCTCGACGAGGCGGGCGGGGAGCAACACCGCGCCGCGCTCGCCTATGTGACCGAAGCTTTCGCCGAAGCGATCCTCGCCGGCATAGAGAGCGATTCCTTCGCTCAGGCCGCGCTGTCGGCCGCCCTGCGCGAGCTCGTCGCGACCTATGGCGAAGAGGCTGTGGCGACATTCGCGGAGGCGCTGCCTGGCCGCCTGCGCGCGGGCGAATTCACGCTGACCGCCCGCCACTAGCGATTTGGCGGCCGCAACAGCCAAAAGGCGACTGACTTTTGGCGCTGAATGAGGCAATACAACCAAGCGTAACGGCGCGGCGGGCGATTTTCGCGCAAGCCCGCGCGCATATTGGCCAGGCCGTTTTCGGCGCCGGCGCAGCTTGAAACGACATGTCCCGCACGCTGCTATGCCTCGCCCGCCACGGCGAGACCAACTGGAATATCGAACGGCGCTTTCAGGGCCAGTTCGACATCGCGCTCAACGCCCGCGGCCGCGCCCAGGCGCAGGCGCTGGCCCGCGAGCTCGACGAAAAACATTTCGACCGAGTCTATTCGAGCGATCTGCGCCGGGCGCTGACGACCGCGGAAGCCGTCGCCGAGGGACGGGGGCTGAAAATCCGGACGGTTCCCGAGCTGCGCGAGAAGAATGACGGCGTCTGGCAGGGTCACACCCACGCCGAAGTGCAGGTCATCTACGAAGACATCTATCCGCATTATCTGAGCCGGAAGGCCAGCTTCGCCGCGCCCGACGGCGAGACTCTCGAGCAGTTTCGCGAGCGAGTCGCGGCGGCCCTGACCGCCATCGCGCGCGAAAACGAGGGGCGCACCGTGCTGGTGGTCGCCCATGCGGGCGTGCTCGACATCGCCTGGCGCCTCGCCACGGGCAAGCGGCTCGACGAGAAGCGCGAATATCCGGTGCTGAACGCCACGCCGAACTGGATCGCTTACGAGGACGGCAAATGGTCGCTCGTCGACTGGGCCCGGCCGGAGGGGCGCCCCGAGATCGCCGCGCCCTGGGACGGGTCCAAGCTGCCGCGGCGCGAGGCGGCCCGCGCGCTCATCGTCGAGACGGGCGGCCGCGCGCTGCTGATGCAATACGCCGGCGGGCTGTCGCCGCATTTCCTGGAGCTTGGCCATCATCACTTCTGGGCGACGCCGGGCGGCGCGCTGAAGGAGGGCGAGAGCTTCACGGCCGCCCTGCGCCGCGAGGTCTATGAGGAGACCGGCCTCGTCGTCTCCGGCGATCCCGGCCCCGTCGTCGCCACGCGCGAATTCCCGATGGAGCTGGGCGAGGACTGGCATCAGGCGGTCGAGCGCTATTATCTCATCCGCACCGAGGAATTCGCGCCCGCTCCGCAAGGGCAGACGGAAGAGGAAAAGACCCACACGCTGGGCTGGCGCTGGTGGAGCCCGGAGGAGATCGCCGCCTCGCGCGAGCTGATCTTTCCCGAGGGGCTGGAAGCGTTGTTGCGCAAGGTTATGTCGTAATCAGGCGCTCTTGCGGGCGGTGAGCCACATCGCCGCGATGAAGAAGCCCTTCGAGAGCGGCAGCAGCAGGAGCGCGCAGGCGATCGTCACGACGGCGAGGATCGAGAACTCCTGCCAGAGCGGCAGCAAGTCGCCGCGCTCCAGAAAGATCAGCAGCGGAATGACGATATGCGCCGTAAGGCCGATCGTCAGCCACGCCGGGCCGTCGTCCGCGTCGAGGCCGTCGAAGCTCTCATGGCAATGGGGGCAGGCCGCTTCCCGTTTCAGATAGCCGTTGAAAAGCTTTCCCTCCCCGCAGCGGGGGCATTTCATCATGATCCCGCGCCACAGGGATTTCTTCGGCGACGTCGCGTTACCCATACATCCTCCCCGATCCGCCGGGCGCGATTACGCTTTCTTCACATTCGCGCCGGGCGAATCCGCCGCTCCCGATTCGGACCGGCTTCGTGCCGGTCCCGTACCGGATTTCCCGATTAGAAACAGCGCGTCGCGTCGTCGCATTTACGCTTTCTTTACGTTGTCTCGCGCCCCTCGCTCACCCTCGAAGGCCGCCGCGCGGACAAAATTTCGGGCGCGCTTCAAAAACCCGGCCCTGGGTTCCACGAATGATCGAAGAGCGCAACATGCGAAAAATACTTAATCCCGGCTGCGGTGGTCTCCCTTCTTCGCGGGCGATGGCCGGGTCGCCGGCGTCGGTCGCCGCCGTGGAAGTCAGCAATCAGCGCATAGGGGTGACGGGAGCTGACGGCGCATGCGTCGCGCCGGCGCCGAATTGCCCCGACGCCGGCCCCGACCGGGCAAGCTTAGGCGCGACAGCAGCCATGTGACGCGATTACGGCGCTTGTGGCAACATTCAGAAAAGGAAATAATAAATCATGTTAAAGCTGAGGCTTCACAATGACATCATCTCTGTACGTGATCAATCCGGCGGCCGATTTTCCGACCTATTTCGGCGCGGAGGTTCTTGCCGCTTCGGGACAGCCCGCCGGCGTGATGATGGCCGACCTCGCCGCCGCGACGGTCGCGGCTCTGGCGCCGGGCGACTTCCGGATTTCCATTTGCGATGAAACGGTGTCGCCGGTCGATTACGACCATCCGGCGGACTGGATCCTGATCACCGGCAAGGTCAGCCAGCGCGGCCGCATGACCGCGATCGCCGACGCGTTCCGGCGTCGCGGCAAGAAGGTCGTCATCGGCGGCCCCTATGCCAGCCTCAGCCCCGCCCGCCTGCGCGACCATTGCGACGTGATGGTGTGCGGCGAGGCGGAGGAAATCGCCGGCAAGGTCTTCGCGGATCTTCGCGCCGGCCGGCCGAACGACGCCTATTTCGGCGACAAGCCCTCGCTCGCCCTCACGCCGGCGCCGCGCTGGGATCTCTATCCCAACGATCGCGCGCTGCTAGGGGCCGTGCAGACCTCGCGCGGCTGTCCGTTCGAATGCGAGTTCTGCGACGTCATCCAGTATCTGGGGCGCAGGCAGCGCCACAAGCCCATCGCGCATGTCATCGCCGAACTCGACGCACTCTGGGCGCAGGGCTATCGCGCGGCCTTTCTGGCCGACGACAATTTCACGGCCTATCGTGCGCATTGCAAGGAACTGCTCGCGGCGATCGCCGATTGGCGGCGCGATCACCCCATGGATTTCGTCACGCAAATCTCCATCGACGCGACCCGCGACGAGGAACTGCTCGACATGTGCGTCGCGGCCGGCCTCAACCAGGTCTTCGTCGGCATCGAGACGCCGAATATCGAGAGCCTGCGCGAGACGGGCAAGCGGCAGAATTTGAAGATCAATCTCGTCGACGAAGTGCAGAAGCTCGTCGACCACGGGATTTCCGTCATGGGCGGCATGATCGTCGGCTTCGACCACGACGGTCCGAACGTCTTCGCCCAGCAATATGATTTCGCCATGGCGACCGCGATTCCGATGTTCAGCCTCGGCGCCCTTATGGCCTCCGAGGCGACGCCGCTTTACGACCGCATCACGAGCGAAGGGCGCCTTCTCTCCGGCGGCGTCGAGACGCAGGCGGTGCCGTGGAGCTCCAACATCCAGTCGAAGACGATGAGCATGGAGGAGCTTCATCACGGCATGAAGAATCTCTGCAACGCGCTCTATGCGCCGGCGGCCTTCGGCGAGCGGATGCTGCGCTTCATCGAGACCTTCGGCCGGGAGCGCAAGGGGCCGGAGCCGGCTCCGCTCGACGTGTCGAAGCTGCGCGATATCGAGCGCCAGGCGATGCAGGTGGGGATGGACGTGCGCAAGATGGGCGAGCCGGAAGGCCGCATGTGGAACAGGGTCTGGGGCGCGGCCGTGCGTAAGCCCTCCACGATGACCATCGTCGCGCGCATCATGTTCCAATACGCCCAGGCCCGGCACATGTTCGCGAAGGGCAATTACTGGGAGCCGCAACTCGCCATGCCGCCCGCTCCCCAGCCGGCGCGTCACGCGGAGCCCGCGCCGGCGGAATAAGGGCGCAGGAGCGCCCTTTCATTGTCCGGGCCGATCTTCAAAAAGGCGCGGCCTTCGGGCGGCGCCATTGCCATTCCCCGCGGTCTGCGCTAGCTCGACCCGTCTTTTCCGCGTCTCCCCCGAAGCCCTCCGGCCTCCATTCCCGGCGGGAGACGCGCGCGAGCGGAGCTGATCTCGATGAAACTTCCCAATCAATTCTACCGTCCGCTGGCCATCGGCGCGCCCGCTCCCTACCGCGAGCCGCCGGTGAAGGTGGAGCGCATGATCCATTTCGTGCCGCCGCATATCGAGAAAATGCGCGCGAAAGTTCCGGATATCGCGAAACAGGTCGACGTGGTGCTCGGCAATCTCGAGGACGCCATTCCCGCCGACGCCAAGGAGGCCGCCCGCGCCGGCTTCATCGAAATGGCGAAGTCCACCGACTTCGGCTCCACCGGCCTGTGGACGCGCATGAATTCGCTGAACAGCCCCTGGGCGCTCGACGACATGATCGAGGTCGTGGGCGCGGTGGGGAACAAGCTCGACGTCGTCATGCTGCCCAAGGTCGAAGGCCCTTGGGACATCGCCTATCTCGACCAGCTGCTCGCGCAGCTGGAGGGGAAGAACGGCGTCACCAAGCCGATCATGATCCACGCGATTCTGGAGACGGCCGAGGGCGTGAAGAATGTCGACGCCATCGCGGCCGCCTCGCCGCGCATGCACGGCATTTCGCTCGGCCCGGCGGACCTCGCGGCCTCGCGCGCCATGAAGACGACGCGCGTCGGCGGCGGCCATCCGGAATACAAGGTCATCGCGGACGCCCAAGGAGACGCGCCGCGCGCGACCTTCCAGCAGGATCTCTGGCATTACACCATCGCCAAGATGGTCGACGCCTGCGCCTCCGCCGGCATCAAGGCCTTCTATGGCCCCTTCGGCGACTTCTCGGACCCGGCCGCCTGCGAATCGCAGTTCCGCAACGCCTTCCTTCTGGGCTGCGCCGGCGCCTGGTCGCTTCATCCGACCCAGATCGACATCGCCAAGCGCGTCTTCTCGCCCGATCCGGCGGAAGTCGCCTTCGCGAGGCGCGTGCTGGAGGCCATGCCCGACGGCACCGGCGCGGTGATGATCGACGGCCGCATGCAGGACGACGCGACCTGGAAGCAGTGCAAGGTCGTCGTCGACCTCGCAAGGCAGGTCGCGGCGAAGGATGCGGATTTCGCGAAGATTTACGGATTCTAAAATAAAGAAGGCCGGCCTCGCGGGGCCGGCCTTTTCGTTTCAGCGCGTCGCGCTCAGAGCTTCGCCAGCGTCGATTCGGCGCTCGATACGGTCGCGAGGCTCGAATTTTCCTCGACATTGATCCATTCGACGACGCCGTCCCTGACGATCGCCGAATAGCGCTTGCCGCGCACGCCGAGTCCATGCTCGGTCAGATCGAGTTCGAGCCCCATGGCCCTCGCGAGCACGGCGGAGCCGTCGGCGAGACCGTCGATCTTGCCGCTCGCGCCCTTCTCCTTCAGCCAGGCGTCGAGGGTGAAGATGTCGTTGACCGCGGTCACCGCCACGGCGTCGACGCCCTTGGACTTGATCTCGTCGGCCTTCTCGACGAAGCCCGGCAGGTGCTTCGTGTGGCAGGTCGGCGTATAGGCGCCCGGCACCGAAAAAAGCGCGATCTTGCGACCGGCGAAATAATCCTTGGATTTGATCGTCTGCGGGCCGTCCTTGCCCATGACGGTCAGTGTGACGTCGGGAATTCTGTCGCCGGCCTTGATGGTCATGCTGCCTCTCGCTCATTGCTTCGGGTTGGGTGAAACTGCCTTCTACTTAGCGCGATTTGCAGCCCTGTCTCCAGTTGGGGAGACGGATTTTGCGCGGTTTCGCCCACGCGTTTTCCGCGAAATGGTCTTGTGACCCGCGCGAAGGGAAGGCAACATGAGGCCAGTGGCGGATCGGAGATAAACTTCTCCAGGCGCGAGCTTTTTCAGGGAGGAATGACGATGTCGGACGAGCAGTCGAAGGCGTGGGTGTGGAGCCAGTATCGGGGCGAACTTCCGGCCGGGGAGCCCGCGCCGGCCGCCGCCGATCCAGCGCCAGCCGCCGCTCCTGCCGCCGAACCGCCCGCCGAGGCGGTTGCGGTCAAGACGCCCGTCGCAGCGGCGAAGAAGGCGAGCATGTCGGGTCTCGCGATCGCCGCAGCGGTTCTCGTCATCGCCGGTCTGACCTGGCTTTTCACGACCCGTCCCGCCTCCAATCCCGCGCCCGAGGCGCCGACTGAAGCCGCCGCCCCCGCTCCCGCCGCCGAGAGCGCCCCGGCGCCCGCCGCGGCGCCGCCCGCCGAACAGCCTCCCGCTGCCGCCCCCGCGGCGCCAGAGGCGCCCAAGGCCGCCGCTCCCGCCGAGCCGGCAAAGCCCGCCGGCAAGAAAAAGAAGAAATCGAAAAGGTCGCATGACGAAGATTGAGGCCTTGGCGCGGCCCGGGCGCCGCCGCCCGGCGCCGCCATCAGGTCCGCCAGGGATGCTCCGGCAGGTCGCAGACGCCGAGCGTGTCGACGCCCGCCTTCGCCACGGCGTGGTCATTCTCGACCGATGAGCCGCTGACCCCGATGGCGCCGATCATGACGCCCTGCCCGTCGACGATGGGCAGGCCGCCGGGGAAGGTGATGAGCCCGTCGTTCGAGTGTTCGATGCCGTAGAGCGGGCCGCCCGGCTGCGACAGCTTGCCGATCTGGCCGGTCGGCATGCCGAAGAAGACGGCCGTCTTCGCCTTCTTCATCGCAATATCGACGCTGCCGACCCAGGCGTCGTCCATGCGATGAAACGCTTTCAGCACGCCGCCCGAGTCGACGACGGCGATGCACATCTGGGTCTTGAGTTCGAGCGCCTTGCTGCGGGCGGCGGCGATGGCTTTCTCCGCCTGTTCGATCGATACGTGCACGGCCGTCTTCCTTGTTGCGTCCGGGAAACATCTCGACATCAACTAGGGCGCGGCCGGCCGATGTTAAGCGTTCAGCGCGACGCCGCTTCAACCGCCTTCGAGACGAGCGCCTTGGCGTCCGCGGAATGCCAGGCGGCCGGGCCGTTCATCAGTCCGATCTGGCAGCCGTCGGGGCCGATCAGAATGGTGACGGGAAGCCCAAGCGCCTTGCCCGCCTGTTTCAGCTCGAAGAAAATATTGGCCTTGGGGTCGGCGTTGAGGTCGAGCGACTTGACGCCAGTCTCCTCGAAGAACTTTTTCGGCCGCTCGAGCCTCGACGTGTCGATATTGACCGTCACGACCTGAAACCTGTTGGAGCCCAGGTCGGCCTGAAGCTTGTCGAGCTCCGGCATTTCCGCGCGGCAGGGCACGCACCATGTCGCCCAGACATTGAAGAGGAGGGTCTTGCCCCTGAAGGCGGACAGCGAGGTCGCCTTGCCGTCGGGACCGTTGAAGGCGAAGTCGGGCAAGGCCTCGGGCTTTTTCGAGATATTCATCGCCGCGACATCGCCCCTAGCGAGATCCTTCACGCTGTCGGCGATCCTGGCCGACGCCCCGCAGGCTTCCTCCGCCAGCGCTTCCTTGCCGCTCGGCCCGCCCAAGTATAGAAAACCGGCGCTGGCCGCGACAACAGCGAGCGACGTCAGGCGTCGCGGGAAGGCGGACGGTGTTTTCATCAGGCGCGGGCTCCGGGGAAAAAATGACGAGCAAGATATGGGGCGGTCGCTTTCAGAGCGCAACCGACGCGGTTCTGGAGGCCATTAACGTCTCCATCGATTTTGACAAGCGTCTCGGGCCCCAGGACATACGCGGCTCGCTCGCACATGTCGCGATGCTCGCGAAACAGGGCATTGTCTCGCAGGAGGACGCGGACAGGATAAAGAAGGGCCTCGAGCAGATCGGCGGCGAGATCGAGCGCGGCGAATTCGTCTTCTCCCGCGCGCTGGAAGACATCCACATGAACGCCGAATCGCGCCTCGCCGAACTCATCGGCCCGGCGGCGGGCCGGCTGCACACGGCGCGCTCGCGAAACGATCAAGTGGCGACGGATTTCCGCCTCTACATCCGCGACGAGATCGACGCGCTGGACGCCCAGCTCGCCGATTTGCAGCTCGCGCTCGTCGAGCGCGCGATGGAGGAGGCGGCGAGCGTCATGCCGGGCTTCACACATTTGCAGTCGGCGCAACCGGTCACGCTCGGCCATCATCTTCTCGCCTATGTCGAGATGATCGGCCGCGATCGCGGGCGCCTGCGCGACGCGCGTTCGCGCACGAACGAGTGCCCGCTCGGCGCCGCCGCGCTTGCGGGAACGTCCTTCCCCATCGATCGCCACATGACGGCGAAGGCGCTTCAGTTCGACCGCCCGACCGCCAATTCGCTCGACAGCGTTTCCGACCGCGACTTCGTGCTGGAGACGCTGTCGGCCGCCGCGATCTGCGCCACGCATCTCTCGCGCTTCGCGGAAGAGATCGTGTTGTGGACGACGCCGCAGTTCAATTTCATCGCGCTGTCCGACAAATTCACCACCGGCTCGTCGATCATGCCGCAGAAGCGAAACCCCGACGCTGCGGAGCTGGTGCGCGGCAAGTCGGGCCGCGTCATCGGCGCGCTGACGGCGCTGCTGATCGTGATGAAGGGCCTGCCGCTCGCCTATTCCAAGGACATGCAGGAGGACAAGGAAGGCGCTTTCGATTCGCTCGATTCGCTGTCGCTCTGCATCGCCGCCATCGCGGGAATGGTTCGCGACATGAAGGTGAACCGCGCACGCATGAAGGCCGCCGCCGGAGCGGGCTTCGCGACCGCGACCGACCTCGCCGACTGGCTGGTGAGAAAGCTCAACCTCCCCTTCCGCGAGGCGCATCACGTCACGGGCCGCGTCGTGGCGCTGGCCGAGGGCCGCGGAATTGGCCTCGAGGATCTGACGCTCGCGGACATGCAGAGCGTCGAGCCGCGCATCACGCAGGACGTGTTCGCCGTGCTCGGCGTGGAAAAATCCGTCGAGAGCCGCACGAGCTACGGCGGCACGGCGCCCGACAATGTGCGCCGCTCCGCGCAAAGCTGGCTCGACTGCCTGAAGGCGCAAAAATGAGCGAGGACGCCCCGCGTCTCTATCTCGCGACCCCGCCGCTCGCGGAGGCGCGGGATTTCCTGCCCGCCTTGACGAGCGCGCTTTCGGCCGGCGAGGTCGCCTCGCTCCTCATCCGTCTCGCGGGCGATGACCCGCGCAGGAACGAGGACATCGTTCGCGCGCTTGCGCCCCTCGCGCAGGAAAAGGGCGTTGCGGTTCTGGTCGACGGGTCCGTGACGGTCGCGCTGCGCGCCAGGGCCGACGGCGCGCATGTTTCGGGCTCCGGCGACGAGCTTGCCGACGCCGTCAAGAAACTCTCGCCGCGCTACATCGTCGGCGCCGGCGGACTGGCGCTGCGCGACGACGCCATGCGCGCCGGAGAGCTCGGCGCCGATTATGTGCTCTTCGAGGACGACGACCGGGAAGCCCTCGCCGAGCGCGTCTCCTGGTGGACGGAGCTTTTCAACACGCCCTGCGTGGCGCGCGCCGCTTCTCTCGCGGACGTCGCGCCGCTTGCGCAGGCCGGCGCCGATTTCGTCATGCTCGACGACGCGGTATGGACCGACAGCCGCGGTCCCGCCGCCGCCGTCGCCGACGCGCTGAAACATTTGCAGGAAGCGCAGCCATGATTCGCCGTCTACTCGCGTCGCTCGTCCTTCTCTCCCTGCTCGCGCCCGCGCTGGCCAAGGAGGCGGAGAACGGCGCGCCACCGCGCGATCTCGCCTATGGCGCCTATCAGCGCGGCGACTACAAGGCGGCGATGAGCGAGGCGAAGAAGCGCGTCGAGGCGAACCCGAAGGATTCTGCGGCGCTCACCCTCATCGGCCAGCTCTATCTCGAAGGCGCCGGCGTCAGGCGCGACGGCAAGCAGGCGATGGACTGGTTCCGGCGCGGCGCCGACGCGGGGGGGAAGGAGGCGGCCTATCTTTACGGCGTGGCGGCGCTCGAAGGCATCGACATCCCCAAGAACCGCGCGGCCGCCCGAAACTATCTCGAGAAGGCCGCCGCCCAGGATCATGCGGCGGCGCTGCATCTTCTCGGCGAGATGGCGCTGGAGAACGAAGGCAAGCCGTCGGATTTCGATACGGCCGCGAACTATTTCCGCCGGGCCGCCGAGGGCGGCAACGCCGACGCCGATTATGCGCTGGGCGTCCTCTACAAGACCGGAAAGGGCGTCGCGAAGGACGACAAGGCGGCGGCCGAATGGTTCAGGCGCGCCGCCGATCTCGGCCTGACGGCGGCGATGGTCGAATACGCCATCATGCAGTTCAACGGCGTTGGCGTGGAGCGCGACCGGCTTTCGGCCGTCGATCTCCTGCGCAAGGCCGCGGTGAAGGGCAATGCGGTGGCGCAGAACCGCCTCGCGCATCTCCTCGCCGAGGGGCTCGGCGTCGAGACCAACCTGCGCGAAGCCCGCGAGTGGCGCGACAAGGCGCGCGAGGCCGGACTGAAGGATCCCTCGCTCGATTTTCTGGACAATGCGGAGACTCCCCCCAAAGCGGCGGAGAGCAAGACGCCTCCGCCCCCGCCTGCGAAATGAGCGACAAGACTGCAAGCCCCGCCGTTCAGCGGACGGTCGGCTTCCTGCGCCGCTTCGTGAAGCCGCGGGTGGAGCGCCTCGCGCCGACGCTGCGGCTGTTGCAATCCCTCATCGAAAGGCTGTCGCCCGCCCGCCGCGCGCCTTTCGCGCCCGACATCCCCGGCGACTGGACGCCATCGGAGGGCGCGCCCGCGGCGACGCTCTTCTATCTTCACGGCGGCGCCTTTCTGGTCGGTTCGCCCCGCGTTTTCCGCTATGCGTCGCGCCGTTTCGCGCAGGCCGGCTTCGACGTCTTCACGCCCGCCTATCGCCTCGCGCCCGAACATGTCTTCCCCGCGGCGCTGGAGGATGCGGTGGCGGCCTACAAGGCGCTCGCCGCCGCAAGGCCGGGGCCGATCGTCGTCGCCGGCGATTCGGCCGGCGGCGGCCTGGCCGTTTCGTTGATGGCGCGGCTGCGAGACGACGGTTTCCGTCTGCCCGCGGCCGCCGCGCTGTTTTCGCCCTGGACCGATCTCGCCGCCACCGGCGCCTCGGCGCGCGAGAATGAGGAGAAGGACGCTTTCTTCACGCGGCGCGCGATTCTCTCCGGCGCCCGCGCCGCTCTGGGGAAGGCAAGCGCGCGCAATCCTCTCGCCTCGCCGATTTTCGCCGACCTCTCCGGCCTTCCGCCCCTCATCGTCCATGTGGGCGCCGACGAAGTCCTGCGCGACGATTCGACGAGACTCGTCGAGCGGGCGCGCGCCGCCGGCGTGGAGGCGCAGATCGAAATCTGGCCCGGCGTTCCCCACGCATGGCAGCTGATGAGCTTCCTGCCCGAGGCGGAAGAATCGCGCGGGAAGGCGATCGCGTTCCTGAAGGAAAAGGCGCGACGGAGCGTTTAACCCCAGGGTCCTTCCGGCGGCGGCTCGAGCGGGCTGCGGCCGTCCTGCGGCAGAAAGGAGGCTTCGCCCTCCCGGGGCAGCCCGTTCGCCTCCCGCGGCGGCTCCTCCAGCGCGATCGAAACATCCTGGCCGCCCGCATATTCGACCAGCGCCCGGATACGCTCGTCGACGGTCGGATGCGTCGAGAACCAGCCTGACTCCTGAATGCGCGCCGGGCTTTCGATGAAAAAGGCGTGCATGCGCGAGGGCATGGCCGGCATCGCCGAATGCGCCTCGATCTTGCGCAGCGCGGAGATCATGGCGTCCGGGTTCTTGGTCAATTCCACCGAGCCCGCGTCGGCGAGATATTCGCGCGAGCGGGAGATGGCGAAGCGGATCAGCACCGACGCGCCCCAGCTCAGCGCGATGATGAGCAGCGCGACGAGAACGGCCAGCCCCGCGCCGCCCTCGCGGCGGTTGTCCTCGCGCGTCGAGGGGCGATGCGGCGAGAAGCCGAAGGGAAAGTCCCACCGGCGGATGGTCAGATCGGCGACGAAGGCGAAAATCCCCGCGAAGATGACCGCGATCACCATCATCTGCACGTCGCGATTGCGGATATGGGTCAGCTCATGGGCGAGCACCGCCTCGATCTCGGCGTCGGTGAGCTCGGTGATCAGCCCGCGCGTCACCGCGATCCTGTATTGCCCTTCCTTCAGGCCGGAGGCGTAGGCGTTGAGCGCCTCGCTCTCCATGATCTGGAGCGCCGGGATCGGGACGCCGCGCGAGATGCAGAGATTCTCCAGCAGATTGTAAAGCCGCGGCGCCTCGGCCCGCGAAATCGCCGAAGCGCCCGTGGCGAAGTCGATCATCTTCTGGTGGAAGAGATAGGCGATGGCGAACCAGACGCCGGCGGCCGCGAAGCCGATCGGCCAGCTTCGCCTGAAGTCGTCGTAAGCGTGGGCGAGAATGTAGTCGAAGGGCTCGCCGTGCCGCGCGCCGAAGGCCTCGAACAGCAGCGCGAAGGAGAACATCAGCGCAAACAGCAGCGCGACGAAGCCCGCGAGCAGAAAGCCCGAGCGCAGCCGGTTGGCGCGGATATGGGAATAAAGGCCGTAGGCTTTGAACATCTGGCGCAATTGTCCTGGCTGCGGCCGTCAGGCCCGGTCTTTGCGCCGGGCGTTTGCAGGGCCGGCCGGGTCGAGCCCGGCCGTGCGGCGAAGGCCAGTCAGAACTGCACCTTCGGCGGGGCCTCGACGGCCTTCTGTTCGGCCTCGTCGAGATTGAAATAGTCGAGCGGATCGAAGCCGAAGCGCTGGGCGATCAGAAAGCCCGGGAAGCCCTCGCGCGTGGCGTTGTATTCGGCGACGGTGTTGTTGAGGAAGCGCCGCGCCGCCGAAATCTTGTTCTCGACGTCCGAAAGCTCGTTCTGAAGCTGCTGGAAGTTCTGATTGGCCTTGAGGTCGGGATAGGCCTCCGACAGCGCGATGAGGCGGGAAAGGGCGCCGGTCAGCGCGCCCTCGGCGGCGCCCTGTGCGGCCGGGCCGCTGGCGACGACGGCGGCGTTGCGCGCCTTGATCACGTCCTCGAGCGTGGTCTTTTCGTGGGTGGCGTAACCTTTCACCGTCTCGACGAGGTTGGGAATGAGGTCGTGGCGCTGCTTCAGTTGCACATTGATGTCGGAAAAGGCCTGTTTGCTGCGCTGCCGCAGATTGACGAGGCCGTTGTAGACGCCGACCAGCCAGAGGCCGACGAGCGCGACCAATCCCAAGAATACGAGGAACGCCATGACGTAATCCTTTCCGGTCGACCCCCCGAGGCGGCTGCGCCGACTTGCAACGCCTGCATGTTAGCCGCCTTCCGCGCCATGGCAAAGACGCGCGCGGCATTTGACGGAACGGCAAACCGCGCCTATCTCTTCCGAAACCCTTGCAGCGCGCGAAAACGCGACCAAACCATAGAAGAAACAGCGATGGCTCTTCTGCCGATCATCACCCTTCCCGACCCGCGCCTGCGCAAGGTCTCCGAACCCGTGGAGCGCATCGACGCCGAAATCCACCGGCTCCTCGACGACATGCTGGAGACCATGTACGCGGCTCCGGGCATTGGGCTCGCCGCCATTCAGGTCGCCGTCGCGAAGCGGATCGTCGTCGTCGACATCGGCAAGACGGAGGACGAGCGCTCGCCGCTCTTTCTCATCAATCCCGAGATCATCTGGGCGTCCGAGGAGCTCAGCTCCTATCAGGAGGGCTGCCTCTCGGTGCCGGATTATTTCGACGACGTGAAACGTCCGGCGATGGTGAAGGTGCGCCACCTAGACCGGCATGGCCAAACACAGGAGTTCGACGCGGTGGGGCTGCTCGCGACCGTCGTGCAGCACGAGCTCGAACATCTCGAAGGCGGCCTTTTCATCGACAATCTCTCTCGCCTGAAGCGCGAGCGGGTGGTGAAGAAATTCAGCAAGGCGGCGCGCTTCGACGAGATCGTCGCCCAACGCCGCGCGGAAGCCGAGCGCCAGTCGGAAGAAGCCGGGGCCTGACGCTTGCGCCTCGTTTTCATGGGCACGCCGGACTTCGCGACGGCCCTGCTCAGAGAGATTTGCGCCCGCGGCCATGACGTGGCCGCGGTTTATACGCAGCCGCCGCGTCCGGCCGGGCGCGGCATGTCGGAAAAGAAATCCAGCGTCCACCAGTTCGCCGAAAGCCGCGGCCTCGCCGTGCGCACGCCGAGGAGCCTGCGCAGCGCGGAGGAGGCGGAGGCTTTCGCCGCGCTGGGCTCCGACGTCGCGGTGGTCGCCGCCTATGGGCTTCTCCTGCCGCAGCCGATCCTCGACGCGCCGAAACATGGCTGTCTCAATCTCCACGGCTCGCTGCTGCCGCGCTGGCGCGGGGCGGCGCCGATCCAGCGCGCCATCATGGCGGGCGACGCCGAAAGCGGCGTGATGGTGATGAAGATGGACGCCGGCCTCGACACCGGCCCCGTCGCCCTGACCGCCAGGACGCCGATCGGCCCGGACATGACCGCGGGCGAATTGCACGACAAGCTCGCCGAACTCGGCGCGCCGCTGATGGCCGACGCGCTCGACCTTCTCGCGAAGGGCGAACTGCGCTTCACGCCGCAGACGCAGGAGGGCGCCTGCTACGCGCAGAAGATCGACAAGGCGGAGGGACGCATCGACTGGCGCAGGTCGGCGCGCGACCTCCATAATCACGTTCGCGGCCTCGCGCCCTTCCCCGGCGCCTTTTTCGAAAGCGATCTCGGCCATGGCGTCGAGCGCGTGAAAGTCCTGCGCACGCGGGTCGAGGACGGCAGGGGCGCGCCCGGCGCGGCTCTCGACGACGCGGGACTCATCGCCTGCGGCGAAGGGGCGCTGCGCCTCCTGCGCGTTCAGCGCGCAGGCAAGGGCGAAATGGGGATCGAGGAATTCCTGCGCGGCCGCAAGCTCACGCGCGGCGTCACGCTCGCCTGATGCCCCGCTACGCGCTCACCATCGAATATGACGGCGGCCCCTTCGTCGGCTGGCAGCGGCAGGCGAATGGCGTCTCCGTGCAGCAGCGGCTGGAGGAAGCGGTCGCGGCCATCAATGGCGCGCGCGCGGTCATCCACGGCGCCGGGCGCACCGACGCCGGCGTCCACGCGCTGGGGCAGGTCGCTCATGTCGATCTCGCGCGCGAATGGCGCGCGGACCGGCTGCGCGACGCCTTGAACGCGCATCTCAAGCCCGATCCTGTCGCCGTTGTTTCAGCGCGCGCGGTCGATGAAAATTTCGAGGCGCGCTTCTCCGCGATCCGCCGCCACTATCGCTATGTCATCGACAACCGCCGCGCGCCGCTCACCGTTGGCCTCGGCCGCGCCTGGCATGTGAAGCGCCCCCTCGACGCGCAGGCCATGCATGACGCAGCCCAGCGCCTCGTCGGCCGCCACGACTTCACGACCTTTCGCGCCTCCGAATGTCAGGCCAATTCGCCCGTCCGCACGCTCGAAAGACTCGACGTGCGGCGCGAGGGCGACCGCATCGAGATCGTCACCTGCGCCCGCTCCTTCCTGCATAATCAGGTGCGCTCCATGGCGGGTTCACTGGAGCATGTCGGCTCGGGAAAATGGACCGCCGACGATCTGGCGGCGGCCCTCGAGGCGAAAGACCGTGCGCGCTGCGGACAGGTCGCGCCGCCGCACGGTCTCTATCTCGTCGCTGTCGATTACTGAACCATCGGCGCGCCGGCTCCGCCCCCGCCGGTGTCGGGGGCCGGCTCGGCCTTGGGCGCCTCGGCCGGCGCGGGCTTCTTCACCGCGTGTTTTTTCGCCGCCTTGTGCGCGGCGGGCGCCTTCTCTCTGGCAAGCGCGCCATGGATCGGAAGTATGCTGGCCGACAGCACGGCGGCGAGAATGCCGTTCACGCAGGGTCTGGGATGGATCATGAAATCCCCTCGGATGTGAAAAGCCCCCGCGCCGACTCAGCCGGCCCGCCCGAGGCAATGAGGCCGCCCAACCGTGGAAAATTCGAGTCGCGCATTTGGCCCTAATGAGTTCATTTCAAGGCGAGCTTGACCACGATTGAGGCGTCACGAGCCGCTGAACCAATTGTAGCCTTTGTCTTCCCAATAGCCGCCCGGATAATCATTGGTGACGAAAATCTCGGTGACGAATTTCGGATTCTTGAAACCGAGTTTCGTCGGAATGCGGATCTTTACCGGAAAGCCATATTTCGTTTCGACCTGGCTCCCCGGAAAATCCAGCGCCAGCAGGGTCTGCGCATGCAGCGCGCTCGGCATGTCGATGCTCGTCGAATAATTGTCTGCGCAACGGAAGCCGACATAGCGCGCGGTCAGATCGGCGCCGACGCGCTCGAGAAATGTGCGCAGCGGAACCCCGCCCCATTTGCCGATCGCGCTCCAGCCCTCCACGCAAACCTGCCGCGTGATCTGGCTGACCTGCGGCAGTTCGCGCAATTCGCGCAGCGACCAGGCCCTCTTGTTTTCGATGAGGCCCGAGAGCTGCAGGCGGTAATGGTCGCCGTCGATGACCGGCGCGAGCGGCTCCTCGTAGAATGCGTTGAAGGGGAAAGGTTGCGTGATTTCCGCTTCCGAATAGGTCGGCGCGAGCTTATCCGGGTCGAACAGCGCCGCCTGCACGCGGTCGTTGAAGCACGACATCGCGAAGAGAAGACGATCGACCGCGTCCTCGTCCTTCAGCGTGCAGCCGGAGAGCATGGTCAGGGCGCCCAGCGACAGGCTCTGCTTCAGAAAGAGCCGGCGCTCGACGCGGGCGAGTTGCGGTCGGAAATCCTGCAAAGAGATTTTGCGCGTCTTCATTGCGGCGCCTCCAACCGCCCGGTGATCATGAGTTTCAGCACGCCCTTCACGCCGCAGGCGAAGGAGACATGGACGACGATAAAGAGAACGAGCGCGGACATTGCGAAGAAGTGAATGCGCCGCGCGGTCTCGAAGCCGCCCAACGCCGCCGTCAGCTCCTGAAGCTGCACGGGTTTCCAGATCGCGAGGCCGGAGAGGATGGCGACGGCGATGGCGAGGAAGGCGAGGACATAGGCGGCGCGTTGCGCGGCATTGTAACTGCCGGGAACGTGGCCGCGGCCGGCGAGCACTTTCTGGAAATCACGCCATATGGCCCCGGGCGAAAACGGCCACAGGCGCCTGCGGAAATGGCCGGTGAATATCCCGTAGGCGAGATAGGCGAGAAGGCTCCCGGCCAGCAGCCACATGGCGGCGAAGTGCCAGGCCAGCGCGCCGGCGAGCCAGCCGCCTAGCGTGAATCCCACCGGAAACACGAACGGAAAGAGGGGCGAGGCGTTGTAGATGCGCCAGCCGCTCAGGATCATGACGATGACGGCGAAGGCGGTCGCCCAATGCAGCATTCTCAGGGCGAGCGGGTGAACGGTCGCCCCTGAAACAGACTCAAATTCCCGCGCTTCAGCCTTCATCGCGTCTCCCGTTGTCAGCGAACCACTCTCAACTATGTCGCGCGCGCCGGAAAGCGAGAGTTTCGCCAAAGTGCGACGCGTTGACACGCCCGCGGCTTTTGCCCATGAGGGCGCGGCACTTCCCCTCCAGCGACACGGCGGTCCATGCGCGTTTTCGTCACCGGCACGGCCGGATTCATCGGCTTCCATCTCGCGAGGAGACTGCTCGAACTCGGCCATTTTGTCGACGGCTTCGACGGGATGACGCTCTATTACGATCCCCGCCTCAAGGAGGCACGCCGCGCGATCCTGCTGCGCGGCGACGGCTATCGCGACACGATCGCCATGCTCGAGGACATGGAGGCGCTGAACCGCGCGGCGGAGGCGGGCGCGCCCGACGTCATCATTCATCTGGCGGCGCAGGCGGGGGTTCGCTACAGCCTGCAGAACCCGCGCGCCTATGTCGAATCGAACCTCGTCGGAACCTTCAACGTCATGGAGGTCGCGCGCATCCTCAAGCCGCGGCATCTGCTCATCGCCTCGACGAGTTCGGTCTATGGCGCGAGCCCGAGCGTGCCCTTCCACGAACATGATCGCACCGACCATCCGCTGACGCTCTACGCCGCGAGCAAGAAGGCGGGCGAGGCGATGGCGCACTCATACGCGCATCTGTGGTCGATCCCGACGACCATGTTCCGCTTCTTCACCGTCTATGGCCCCTGGGGGCGCCCCGACATGGCGCCGCTGAAATTTCTCGACGCGATAGAAAACGGCCGGCCGATCGACATCTACAATCACGGGAACATGTCGCGGGACTTCACCTATGTCGACGATCTCGTCGAGGCCGTCGTGCGGCTGATCGACTGCGTTCCCGCGCGGGATTCGGGCGACGACAGCGTCTCGCCGGTCGCGCCCTTCCGCATCGTCAACATCGGCCGCGGCGCCCCTGTCCAGCTCCTCGATTTCATCGACACGCTGGAGAAAACGCTCGGCAGGAAAGCGAAGCGCAACTATCTCGACATGCAGCCCGGCGACGTGCCCCGCACCTTCGCCTCCGCCGATCTGCTGGAAAGGCTCACGGGCTACCGGCCGCAGACGTCGCTCGACGAGGGGGTGAAGGCGCTGGTGGGATGGTATCGGGAGTATCGGGCGACGCATGGTGAGTTGAAACTTTAGTCTCTCCTTCCGTTTTTCGTCAGGCGCGACATATCTTCATGGTCGACTGGCGCGCCGCCGCGGCGGAGGAACATGGGTTGCGGATCAGGAACATCATTGCTGTCGCGGCTTGCGGCCCCCCGCTGCTTTACGCCACGACTTTTATCGGCCTCGCGCTCCAGCAGCGCTCGATCCTGTATCATCCCGGCGCCGCCTTCATGACGCCCGCGCAGGCGGGGCTTGCCGGGGCCGAGACGCTGAAGCTCGCTACCGAGGACGGAGAACGCCTGGCGGCCTGGTACGCCGCGCCCAGCACGGCGCGCTTTCCGTTGATCATCTATTTCCATGGCAATGGCGGCGGGCTCGTCGACCGCGGGAACCGGTTTCGCATGCTGACCATGCACGGCTTCGGACTCCTCGCGATCTCTTATCGCGGCTATGGCGGTTCAACGGGAACGCCAACCGAGGAGGGGCTGTTGCAGGACGCCGACGCCGCCTACGCCGAGGCGCGCAGACGCGGTTTTCCGCCCTCGCGAATCGTCCTGATGGGAGAATCTCTCGGCACGGGCGTCGCGACGATTCTCGCTTCGCGCCATGAGGCGGCGGCCTTGGTGCTGGACTCGCCCTACGATTCGATCGTCGACGCGGCCGCGGTGCGATTTCCACTCTTTCCCGTCAGCCTCGCCGTCATCGATACTTTCAACGCCGGTGAGGCCATCGGAAAAGTGCGCGCGCCGTGTTTCATGGCCGTGGGTGAAGCGGACCCGATCACCCCGGTCGAATCCGCGCGCCGCCTTTTTGCAAGGGCGAACGAACCCAAGGAGATTGTCGAAATCCCCGGCGGCGGCCACGTGCCCATGTCGCGCCCCGACGTGCTGGCCCGCGCGATTGACTGGATCGACGCGACCGTCACAGCCAGTCCGGCACCCGGTCCATCGCAATAAGCTCCGCGACGCTCGGGCGCGGGCGGATCACCGCGAAGCGCTCCCCGTCGACCAGAACTTCCGGGATCAGCGGGCGGGTGTTGTAGGTGCCCGCCTGCACGGCGCCATAGGCGCCTGCGGTGAGAACCGCGAGCAATTCGCCCGGCCGCGCTTCCGGCATCTTGCGGTCGAGCGCGAGATAATCGCCTGTCTCGCAGACCGGACCCACCACGTCGGCGGTGATCTCCTCGCGGTCGGCCGCCGCGCGCACGGGGATGATGTCGTGATGCGCGTCGTAGAGCGTCGGCCGCACGAGGTCGTTCATGCCGGCGTCCACGATGACGAAGGTCTTGGCCTCGCCATGCTTCACGTAAATCACGCGCGTAACGAGAACCCCGGCGTTGCCGACGATGAGGCGCCCCGGCTCCAGCACCAGCTTGCAGTTCAATCCGGCAAAGTGCTTGCGAACGATCGCGGCGTAGCGCTCCGGATGATAGGACTGCGGGTCGTCGCCCTCGTGATAGGGAATGCCGAGGCCGCCGCCGAGATCGACATGCGAGATATGATGGCCGTCGGCGCGCAGATCGACCACCAGTTCGGCGAGCAGTGAAAAGGCCTCGTCGAAGGGTTCGAGATCCGTGAGCTGCGAGCCGATGTGCATGTCGGCGCCGGTGATGTCGACGCCGCGGAATTTCGCGGCCCGCGCATAGACCTCGCGGGCGTGCGACAGCGGCACGCCGAATTTGTTCTCGGCCTTGCCGGTCGAAATCTTCTTGTGCGTGCGCGCGTCGACGTCCGGATTGACGCGCAGCGAGACGCGGGCGACCTTGCCCATGCGGGTCGCGACGCGCGAGATCGCCTCGAGCTCCGGCTCCGACTCGACATTGAAGCAGAAGATGTCCGCGTCGAGCGCCGCGGCGATCTCCTCCTCGGTCTTGCCGACGCCGGAATAGGTGATCCTGCCTCCCGGCGCGCCGGCCGCGAGCGCGCGGGCGAGTTCGCCGCCCGAGACCACGTCCATGCCGGCGCCCTCTTTGGCCAGAAGGCGCAGCACCGCCTGGTTGGAGTTCGCCTTCATCGCATAGCAGACCATCGCGTCGAGGCCGTCGAAAGCCTGCGCGAAGACGCGAAAGTGTCGCCGGATCGTCGCCGCCGAATAGCAATAGAAGGGCGTGCCGACGCAATCCGCAATGGCGGACACGGCGACGTCTTCGGCGTGGAGCGCGCCGTCGCGATAGTCGAAATGATGCATCGCTTCTAGAGCAGCGGGTCGAGCGGGAAGGGATACTGGTCCGGCGGGCGATGGCCGATCGTGCCGGGGATCGCGGGGTCCTGTTTTGGCGCTTCCGCGGCGCCGGGGGCCGGCCGCGCCTTGGGGGCGCGCGCCGCGCGCGCCTCCTCCTCCGCCTTCAGCGCGGCGCCGCGCGCCTGCGTTTCGGGCGGCAGCTCCAGCGGTCCGCGCCGTCCGCAGCCGGAGAGGCCCAGCGCGCAGATCGCGGCGGCGAAAAGGGTGTAACGAAGGGTTCGGCGAAGCGTCACGGGTCGGTCGGTCCGGCGGTATGGAACAGCGCGCACTATACTGATCCGCGGAGAAAAGGCGAGCCGTCTCAGCTCACCTTGCGCCTCAGAAGCCGGTTCGCGGCCCGCTTGGCGAGATCGCGCAACCGGCGGCGGCCAAGGTCCCTGCGGCAGCCCGCCAGAAAATCGCCTTCCCGCCCGGATTGCAGCTGCACGGCGAGATCGCAGACGCCGATGCGATCCGGCCAGAGGCGGTCGATCATCGGATGATTGGCGATGGCGCAGGAATCCGTGAGTTCGACCTCCGGCCGCGACAGCAGCAATCTGGTCTGCTCATGGACGAGCTGGACGCCCGGCCCCAGCGAGCGGAAATTCTCGTCGAAGGCGATCTTCCAGTAATAGTTCCGCCTCTGGCTTTCGATCAGCACGCCCATGGCGATGGGGCGGCCCTCGAGGCGCAGCGCGTGGATTTTGCAGCGACCCTCTCGGGCCAGCAGCCGCGTCGCGCTGCGCAGGAAGGTCGTCAGCGAGGCCTGCGAGAGCAAGGCGCCGCGGCCGGCCTTCCAGCCGGAGGCTTCGAGCGCGAGAAACTCCTCGGTCGCGCCCCGCACCTCCTCGGGCGTGGCGGCGAAGTCGAAATCAACGCGCCCCATTTCCGCGAGGCGGCGGCGCAGCCGACCTATTTCGTTGAGCCTCTTGCGCGAGCCGCGCGCCAGCACCGCGTCCGCGTCGCCGCCGGCGAACAGGGCCGCGCGTTCGTAGGAATCTAGAATTTCCATGCGCCGCCCCTTTCGGCGGGCGGCGTCGGCGAGCGCCGCGTGGAAACGGCCGTCGGCGGTCGTTCTGGAAAAGACGATCCCCCGCGCGAAACTGCGCGCCTCCAACCAGTCGAGAAAGGCTTCGAGAACCTCGACGGCTTTCTCCCGATCGACGAGCGGCGTCGCCAGCGCGGCCTGCTTGTGCAGCCACAGCCGGATGAAGCCGTCGCCCGTGAGCGGATTGGCCGGCGTGATCGGAAAGAGGCCCATCATTCGGCGGCCGCCGCCCGGCTGGCGGCTCCAGACGACGATGAAGACCGGCCGCGCCTTCGGCGGAAAATGCAGCGCCGCCGCAAGGGCGAAGCCGGGTTCGAAGAAGGCGTTGGGCTCCAGCGCCCGCGCCGCGAGGCTCGTCCATTCGCCCTGCGCCGCGTCGATCTGGTCCAGCGACAGCTCGGCCACGTCGAAGGCGGCGAAGCCGCCCGACAGACGGTTGTCCGCTACGAGGCGCGGCGGGCCCGGTCGCGCGGGCCGGCCGCCGCGCGCCTCGGAAAGGCCGAAATCGACCATGGCGCCTGCGACGCCTTTGGTGTTCCGGAACGGCGCGAACATCCTCGACGATCCTCCCGACTGCGTCATCCTGAAACGAAGGCCCGATTTTTCGGGACGTTTGCGAAAGCGTCGCCCCCGCCGCCGTCGCGCGCTTCAAGCGGCGCGCCAGCCGCGTGAATCCTGTCTTGAACCGGCGCTTTACGCCGGCCGCCCGTCGTGGTTAGGTCCGCACATGAAGACTTTCCGGATTTTGCTGGTTTTCGCAGCCTTGCTATCGACGGCGCCAGCCTTCGCCAGGGTCCAGATCAGGATCGACCTCGGCGCGCAGCGGCTCACCGCCATGCGCGGCGGCGGTGAGACGGTGGTGTGGAAAATCTCCAGCGGCCGACCGGGTTACGAGACGCCGACCGGGAGCTACTCGGTCATGCGGATGGAGGCCGACCACCATTCCGACGAATATGACCAGGCGCCGATGCCCTATGCGATCTTCTTCTCGCCGCGCGGGCTCGCCATTCATGGCAGTTTCGAGCGCGGGCTGGGCCGGCCGGCCTCGCACGGCTGCGTTCGGCTTTCGGTGGCCAATGCGCAGAAGCTCTATCAATGGGTCGAGGAGCAGGGCGGCGCCTCCATCGAGATCGTCGGCGAAACCCGTTCCGCCGCGCGCCGCGGGCCGCGCTTGGAGCGGCCGCGGTTCTCCCGCCGTCCGCCGGTTCGCGACGCGGATTCTGCCGACGTTGTGCTCGAGAGCGTCTCCCGTTATTGAAATGTTCCGTCTTGCGCCCCCCGGCGGCCGCAAATGCGGCTGCGGCGTTGCCCGGCGGCAACACTCGTCAAGAGAATCATCTCAATGCGTTGCGTGGCGTTTGCGGCGGCGCTGCTAAGCGGGTAAGGCTTGCCCTTCCGGCATCGTAAGCGACCGAGATCAGAGAAAAGACTTTGACCACATCGAAGACCCCCCTTCTCGACCGGATCAACACGCCTGACGAGTTGCGCAGGCTGCACCCCAGCCAGCTGAAGCAATTCGCTGACGAGCTTCGGCGCGAGACCATCGACGCCGTATCGGTCACGGGCGGCCATCTCGGCGCGGGCCTCGGCGTCGTCGAGCTGACGGTCGCGCTGCACTATGTCTTTGACACGCCCAACGACAAGATCATCTGGGACGTCGGCCACCAGACCTATCCTCACAAGATCATCACCGGGCGGCGCGACCGCATCCGCACGTTGCGCATGGGCGGCGGCCTTTCGGGTTTCACCAAGCGCGCGGAGAGCGAATATGACGCTTTCGGCGCGGGTCATTCCTCGACCTCGATCTCCGCCGGCCTCGGCATGGCCGTGGCCCGCGACCTCGCGGGCGGCAATAATCATGTCGTAGCAGTGATCGGCGACAGTTCCATGTCGGCCGGCATGGCCTATGAGGCCCTGAACAACGCCGGCGCGCTCGATTCCCGCCTCATCGTCATTCTCAACGACAACGACATGTCCATCGCGCCGCCCACCGGCGCCATGTCGGCCTATCTGGCGCGTCTGGTTTCCGGCGGCGCCTATCGCTCGATCCGCGACGCCGCCAAGCAGCTCGCCTCCCATCTGCCGCGCTTCATCTACGACAAGGCGCGCAAGGCCGAGGAGTTCTCGAGGAGCTTCATCACCGGCGGCACGATGTTCGAGGAGCTTGGCTTCTATTACGTCGGGCCGATCGACGGGCACAATCTCGACCATCTCCTGCCCGTGCTGATGAATGTGCGCGACAAGGACGACGGCCCGGTTCTCGTCCATGTCGTGACGCAGAAGGGCAAGGGCTACGCGCCGGCCGAGGCCGCCGACGACAAATATCACGGCGTCGTGAAATTCGACGTCGAGACCGGCAAGCAGTTCAAGCCGAAGGCCAACGCCCCTTCCTACACGGGCGTCTTCGCCAAGGCGCTGGTCGCCGAGGCCGAGCATGACGACAGGATTGTAGCCATCACGGCCGCCATGCCGTCGGGCACGGGCCTCGACATATTCGGCAAGCATTTCCCGCAGCGCACGTTCGACGTCGCCATCGCCGAGCAGCATGCGGTGACATTCGCGGCCGGCCTCGCCTGCGAGGGCTACAAGCCCTTCTGCGCGCTCTATTCGACCTTCCTGCAGCGCGGCTACGATCAGGTCGTGCATGACGTTGCGATTCAGCATCTGCCGGTGCGTTTCGCCATCGACCGCGCCGGTCTCGTCGGCGCCGACGGCCCGACTCATGCGGGCGCGTTCGACATCGCCTATCTCGGCTGCCTGCCGGGCATGGTGGTGATGGCGCCCTCCGACGAGGCGGAGCTCATGCATATGGTGGCGACGGCCGCCGCCTATGACGAAGGCCCGATCGCCTTCCGCTATCCACGTGGCGAAGGCGTGGGCGTGGAGCTGCCGGAACGCGGCGACGTCCTCGAGATCGGCAAGGGCCGCGTCCTGCGCGAAGGGACAAAGGTCGCGCTGGTCGCGCTCGGCACCCGTCTCGCCGAGGCGATGAAGGCCGCCGAGGAGCTGGAGAATTACGGCGTCTCGACCACGGTCGCCGACGCGCGCTTCGCCAAGCCGATCGACCGCGACCTGCTGCGCCGCCTCGCCGCCAATCATGAAGTCGTGATCACCCTGGAGGAGGGCTCGATCGGCGGCTTTGGTTCACAGGTCTTCCAGGCGCTCTCCGACGACGGCCTGCTCGATGGCGCGCGCGGCGCCTTCAAGTTCCGCAGCATGACCCTGCCAGACGCCTATATCGACCACGACAAGCACGAGATCATGATCGCCAGGGCCATGCTCGACAGCAAGGCGATCGTGGCGAAGGCGCTGGAGCTTCTTGGGGACGAGAAGGGCGCGGCCCGGGTGATGATCGCGTAAAGGCTTGGCGGCGCCTTCCGCGCCGCCTCCGCCGTAAATCGTCATTGCGCTAACACCATTTAATTATAAACTTTCGTCCGCTCGCGATCGTGGCGGAGTCGCATTTCATTCATTCGGCCGAATTCCGGCCGGGAAATTTTTTCGAGGTCGAAAATGAATTCGACGAGCCCGGCGCTGACCTACAACATTCCCGTCTTCACTTCCGCTCCCGGAGCGAAAACGCTCGTCGTGATGCTGCACGCATTCGCGTCGACGCATAAGCAACTCGCCGATCTGATCAGGGTCGTGGAGACGGTTTACGGAAAGGACGAGGTCGACGTCTACGCCCCCGACTTGCCCTATCAGCATCGGCTCGACGGCGGCGGCGCCGATGAACTCGTCCTCAATCTCGTGGCCGACCTCGACCGGATATGGGACGCCAAGGCCGGAGAAAAATACCAAAACGTCATTTTCATCGGGCACAGCATCGGCGGCACGATCCTGCGGCGCGTCTTTCTCGCGGGTTCGCTAAATCCGCCCGATTATTCGGGCGCATATTCGGTGCGTGACGAATTGTGGAAGGCTGTCGCGCAAAAGCGCGACAGGGGACTCCCTTGCGAATGGGCCAGGAGCGTCAGGCGCCTCGTGCTGCTCGCTTCCTGGGACAAGGGCTGGAGCATTTCCGACAGCACCAGCTGGTTCTATTCGATCGGTCTGAATATTCTGGGCGCCTGGGGCCGTGTTCTGGATCTGCTGGAATTATCCGGAATAAGCGAACGCAAGCCGGGCCGGACGATGCTCGACGCGCGAAAGGGCGCGCCCTTCATCGTCCAGACCCGGCTGCTGTGGATGGCCTACCGTCGCTGGCATAACGAGAAACTTCGCGAGCTTTACAATGCGGGGCGCCCAGCGGCGCTTCTTGCGGCGCCGGACGAGAAGCAAGCAGCCAATCCGATCGTCGTGCAGGTGATCGGGTCGCAAGACGATTTCGTGTCGCCGCGAGACCAGGTGGACCGGGACGTCGAGGCGACGGCCTGGCTGGAGGACGACGCCGACGAGAAGCGTTACTTCCTGCTGCAAATGGAGGGGAGCGACCACGGCGGGGTTGTCGATTTCAGCAATTCACTGGGGAGAAAGCGCGGGCTCCTGCAAAGACCGGTCGTGGAAAGCGGCGAGATCCTCGAAAAGCGCAAGGAGATCTTTGCGAGCGCATTGAGTCTTCCGCCGCAGGAACTGGCGCGTCTCTCGCTCAATCCCGCCTATTTCTTCGACCGCCAGTCGCCCGTCGACCCGGGCGTGACCGACGTCGTCTTCGTCATGCACGGCATACGCGACGACGGCTATTGGACGCAGCGCATCGCGCAATGCATCAAGGAAACGGACGAGGCGACGCGCGCCGCCGACCCCGACGGAGCGGACCGCGCGCCGTTTGTCGCCTGCACGCAGACCTATGGCTATTTTCCGATGGGCGCGTTCATCATGCCCTGGATCAGGCGGCAAAAAGTCGAATGGTTCATGGATCTCTACGTCGAAACCCGCGCGCAATTTCCGCGCGCGACCATGCATTACGTCGGCCACTCCAACGGCACATATCTCGCCGCAAGCTCCCTGGAGTATTATCCGGCGGCGCGTTTCGGCAACATCTATTTCGCCGGCAGCGTGGTTCATCCGGCCTATGACTGGAAGGAAAAGATCGCGCAGGAGCGAGTGCGGAGGTTTCACAATGCGCGCGGCGGCACGGACTGGGTCGTGGCCCTCCTGCCCAAGAGCCTCGAATATTTCACGGATCTCGGCGGCGGCGGCTTCGATGGATTCGATCAGATCGAGATGGATGGCGCCGAGCTGACGCAATCGAAGCGTTACGCGAAAGGCGGCCACAGCGGCGCGATCGGGGAGGGACACTGGCCCGAGATCGCGAAGTTCATCGTCACGCGAGAAAAGCCCTTCGGCCATATCGGGGAAAACGACGCGCTGTTCAGAGACAAGTCCTGGCTTTTCGCTCTGCTGGGACGCGCCCGCATCGGCGTTCCCTTTTTCTTTTCGCTCGCCGCCGTCGCCATCGTTTTCGTCTGCTCGCGCTGGATGCCCGAACAATATCGGCGCTGGACCCCCGATGCGCTTTTCGGCGAGTGGGCGGGCATGGTTTTCCTCGCGCTGCTGGCCAGCTTTGTCGCGATTCAGTTCTACTACTGGAAACATACGCCTCCCGCGCAAGTCGCGAAGGGACTCACCCGCCTTTTCATCGTTCTCGCCGCCAGCGTCGCGATCTGGTTCGGCGCCGCGCTCGGTGTGGAGGCGATCGATTTCATAACGCTCGACAGCGCCGGTCACATGGCGTTTCCGGCGATGGGCGCGACACTGACTCTTGCCGTCTGCGCTGCGCTCGTCCGCTTCGTGCTGACGAAATTCTAGCTAGGTCGTCTCATTGTCCCGCACCGTCAGCCGGGGATATTTTCGCGCGCCGGGCGCCGCCAGATCGCCGGGCAGGAATTCCGTTCCCGCCGTGGCGACGATCGCGCCTTTTCGCGCCCTGATCCGGTTGCGCGCGATGAGGGCGTCGCCAGCGCCTTCGCCCGTCGCGAAGACCACTCCATAGTCGACGCCGGCGATGTCATTCGCCTCGGCGCGCAGATTCTCGCGCCAGCCGCCGAGCGCGACGCCGATCCAGCCCGGTCCGACGATGCGGTTGCCGACGATGTCGGCGTTCTTCTCGGCGAGGATTCCGGTCAGCCAGAGCATGTCCGGCCCGAAGTCGGAATCGGGATGGCTCTCCCTCATGCCGATGATGACATTGCCCGAAATGACCGCGCCATCCGTGCCCTTGTCGGAATTTGCGACCGCTATTCCCGCGCCGGCGTCCTCGATGCGATTGTCGCGGAAGACGGCGTTCTTCGCGCCGAATTCGGCGTACATCGCCTTTTCGCCGAAGGTCCTGCAGTCGTTGCCGATCACCTCGACGCCATGTCCGGAGTTGTTGCGCACGGCGGTGTAGGCGCAGCGCGAGATGCGGTTATGCGCCACGCGCACCGCGCCCGCGCCCCAGATCAGCACGCCATTGCCGAAGGGCCCGTTGCCCCCCGAGCGGTTGAGAATGTCCTCGATCCTGTTGTTGCGAATGCGCGAGCCCTCATAGCGGCCGGCGGTCGTGGTGAAGACGACGACGCCATTGTCGCCGCATTTGCGCACAAGATTGTCGTCGACGTCGATCCCGAGCCCGTCGAGCGAATGGAAGCCGGAATCGGCGACTGTCTCGATCGTATTCCCGGCGAAGACGCCGCCGCAGCGCAGGAGATTGACGCCGCGCGCCGTCGAGCGGCGAATCACGCAATCGCGGATCGCGAGGTCGATCACGTCGGCGAAATCGAGAAGGCCCTTTTCGCGGGGGATAAAGGCTTCGGCCCCTTCGAGAATGAGCGATTCCAGCGTAATTCTTTTCGCCATGCTGGCGGAAAGCAGCGGGCCGAGGCCGGCGAGCTTCAACACCGTGCGGCCGGGAACGCCTTTGAGGATCGTCCCGTCCGGGAGGTCGAGGCCCATGAGGGATATTTCACCGGCGGGAAGGTTCACGGCGGCGCCTCGCGCCGCGGCTTCCCGAAGCCGAAGGGCGAGATCGGCGGTCCTCGCATGGGCCGCGGGAATTTGTGAGACTTGAGAAATACTTACCGCGCAGCAAAGGCGCAGCATTTCTCGGCGGGAAATCGGTTTTGTGCAAGGATTGCTGCGCAGCATTTTTCGATTGTCGGCAATCCCGGTCTCCCCGTCGAGGCCGAGCTTGCGGCAGGGTAAACGCGCGCTCGACCCCGCCCCGAAAGGGCGCGCGCCGCCTGGGTGAGCGATGATCCGTTTCGTCATCGACGCCGCCGACGCCCCCGCAGCGCCCGGCGCCTATGCGCTGTGGCTGCGGCTCGACGCGCCATTGGCCGTCACGGCCGGCAAGCGCGCCGCGGTTCTCGCGCCGGGGGACTATCTCTATTGCGGCTCGGCGCGCGGATCGGGCGGGTTGCGCGCGCGCCTCGCCCGCCACATGCGTCGCGACAAACGCCCCCATTGGCACATCGACCAGCTCACCGTCGCGGGCGAGGCGCGCGGGGCTTTCATCGTCGAGGGCGGCGACGAATGCGCGCTCAACGCCGCGCTCGCCGCGCTGCCAATCCCCCTCGACGGCTTCGGCAGCTCCGATTGCCCGCGCTGCGGGTCGCATTTGCGCTTTTTTCCTACCGATGCGCGGCTTCCCTCCGCATGGGAAAATGCTAGGAAGGCGGCTGAATTCACCCCACCCCCGGACCGCCCCGCGGTCCGACCTTCCCCCTAAAGGGGAGGGCGATTCAGCGCCCTCACGGCGAACAAGGCCAAATGTCCAAGGAAGAAGCAAAGACCAAAGTCGAAGCGCGCGCGCCGCGCGGATTCGCCGACCGAGAGGCGGGCGAACTCGCCGCGACCTCGCGCATGCTGGACGTCATCCGTTCGGTCTATGAGCTTTACGGCTTCGAGGCGCTGGAGACCCCGGCGTTCGAATATACGGACGCGCTCGGCAAGTTCCTGCCCGATCAGGACCGGCCGAACGAGGGCGTTTTCTCGCTTCAGGACGACGACGAGCAATGGCTGTCGCTGCGCTATGACCTGACCGCGCCGCTCGCCCGTTTCGTCGCGCAGAATTTCGACCGGCTGCCGAAGCCCTATCGCTCCTACCGGCTCGGCCATGTCTACCGCAACGAGAAGCCGGGGCCGGGACGCTTCCGCCAGTTCATGCAGTTCGACGCGGACACCGTCGGCTCCGCCTCGCCCGCCGCCGACGCGGAAATCTGCATGATGGCGGCCGACGCGCTGGAGAAGCTCGGCATTGCGCGCGGCGACTATGTCATCAAGATCAACAGCCGCAAGGTGCTCGACGGCGTCATGCAGGCGATCGGCGTTGGCGGCGAGGAAAACGCGGGGCGCCGCCTCGTGGTGCTGCGCGCCATCGACAAGCTCGACCGGCTCGGCCCCGACGGGGTGCGGCAATTGCTCGGCGAGGGCCGCAAGGACGAGAGCGGCGATTTCACCAAAGGCGCGGGCCTGCCGCTCGAGGCGATCGACACGATCCTCTCCTTCAGCCTCGGCGGCCAATATCGGGACGGCAAGCCGCAGTTCGATCTCTTCGGCCTGCTCGGCAAGAGCGACATCGGAGCGCAGGGCGCCGAGGAGCTACTGGAGATCGAGGATCTTGCCCGCGACGCCGGCTTCGGGCCGGACCGCATCCGCATCGATCCTTCCGTCGTGCGCGGCCTCGAATATTACACCGGCCCCGTCTTCGAGGCGGACCTCACTTTCGAGACGCGGGACGAGAAGGGCCATCCGGTGCGCTTCGGCTCGGTCGGCGGCGGCGGGCGCTATGACGGGCTCGTCGGGCGCTTCCGGCCGGAGAACACGCCGGCGACCGGTTTCTCGATCGGCGTGTCGCGCCTCTTCGCGGCGCTGAAGCTCGTGGGAAGTCCGATCGTCACGGCGCGGCCGCATGTCGGGCCGGTGGTGGTGCTGGTGCTCGATCGCGACCGGCTCGCCGATTATCAGCGCATGGTCGGGCAATTGCGGCAGGGCGGAATCGCCGCCGAGCTTTATCTCGGCGCCGCCGGCATGAAGGCGCAGATGAAATACGCCGACCGGCGCAACAGCCCGCTCGTCGTCATCCAAGGTTCGGACGAAAAGGCGAAGGGCGAAGTGCAGATCAAGGATCTCGTGGCCGGCGCCAGGGCCGCGGCGGCGATCGCCACGAATGAGGAATGGAAGGCCGCGCGCCCCGCGCAGATTTCCATCCCCGAAAGCGAGCTCGTCGAGAGGGTCGCGCAGGCGCTCGCGGCGCAGAAGGGGCAGGAGTGAGGGCCTGCGACAAAGCTCGTCCTTGCGTCACCTTCGGCGCGCTATAGTTTTCTGGGTAACGCGGCCAGGGGAAATGCAAATGCTCGGCAATCCGCCCAAATCCATCGTCCATCCGACCGACCTTTCCTTCGGGAGCCTCGACGCCTTCGCGCATGCGCTGCGCATCGCCGTCGCGTCGAGGGCGCTGCTGCATATCCTGCACATCGAGGGGGAGGATCAGGACGAAGACGACTGGGAGCGCTTTCCCCATGTTCGCGAAATGCTCGCGCGCTGGCGGATGATCGAGCCGAGCGCCTCGCGCGCCGAAGTGACCGAGAAGCTCGGCGTCAAGCTGATCAAGGCCGCCGTCGAGTCGGATACGCCCGTGCATGGCGTCGCCGCCTATGTCGAGCGGCACATGTGCGACCTCATGGTGCTGATGACCCATAATCGCAGCGGGCTGGAGCGCTGGCTGGAGGGGTCGGTGGCGGAGGATGCGGCGCGCGAGGCGAAGACGCCCGCGCTGTTCCTGCGCGAAGATCAGACCGGCTTCGTCGATCGCGAGACGGGCGCGGTGTCGCTCAACACCGTGCTGATGCCGGTCGAGGCGAGGGTGGCCCCGCTCGACGCCTTCCGCCATGTCGCCGACTTCGCCCATGCGCTGAACCCGGCCGCGGACGTCATGCTGCTGCATGTGGGCGAGGATCTGCCCATCTTCGACGGGCTGCTGCCGCATATCGAATTGCGGCAGGGGCCGGTTGTGGAGACGATCCTGAATTACGCGAAGGAGATCGGCGCGGACATGATCGCCATGCCGACGCGCGGCCGTCACGGACTGCTCGACGCCTTGCGCGGTTCGACGACCGAGCGCGTCCTGCGCCAGTCGCCCTGCCCGCTCTATGCTGCGCCGGTGAAATAGGAACGCGAGGCTTCGCGCCTCGCATCCCTTTTGCCTCTTCGTATCAAAGCGACCGCTGGAACTTCAGCACGCCGCCCTTGAAGCCCTTCAGCGTCAGTTCGTCGCCCTTGGTGTCCCAATAGGGGCCGGAAAGCAGCACGCCCCAATAGTCCTTTTCGATGGAGGCGAGGGCGCCGTCGCATTTCTGCTCGTTGATCGCCGGCATGGCCTTGGGGCCGAGGCGGTTGGGGCCGATCACGAAGACGCCCGACCAGTTCTTGCAGCCCGAGAAGCCGTTTGCGCGACCCGTCGCGTCGATGGTGATCCACATCTCGACGGGCGGAGCCTTGCCGTTGATTTCCTTGAGGACGAAGTTGCGATTGTGCGGGAAGGGCTGGTAGCGCGGAATGCCGGCGGCGTCCTCGCCTTCGCCCTGCTGCTGTTGCTGCTGCTCGCCGCCGGCCGCCGGCTTCGCCTTCTTGGCCTCGGCCGGCGCCGCCAGCGCCACGGCGCAGAGGGTGGCGGCGACAGCGAGGAAAAATCTGTTCATCTGGGCGTTCTCCCTGAATTCAAAGCGACGCGGGACGATCATCGCCGCAAAATCTGGCGGCGGTCGGGCGCCGGCGCGTCTACTTTTACAGCATGCTGGGCAGAACGCGATCCGGCGGGCGGTGGCCGTCCATGAAGGTCTTGATATTGATGATGACCTTCTCGCCCATGTCGATGCGGCCCTCGATCGTCGCCGAGCCCATATGCGGCAGCAGCGTGACCTTGCCGGACTGGGCGAGCTTCAGGAGCTTGGGCGAAACGGCGGGCTCGTGCTCGAACACGTCGAGGCCCGCGCCGGCCATTTCATCGGCTTCCAGCATGCGCACCAGCGCGTTCTCGTCGACGATCTCGCCGCGCGCGGTGTTCACCAGAATGGCCTGCGGGCGCAGATGCTTCAGCCGTCGCGCGGACAGCAGGTGGTAGGTCGCCGGCGTATGCGGGCAGTGGATCGACACGATGTCGACGCGCGCCAGCATCTGGTCGAGCGATTCCCAATAGGTCGCCTCCAGCTGCTCCTCGATCTCGACGGGAACGCGGCGACGGTTGTGATAGTGGATCGACAGGCCGAAGGCCTTGGCGCGGCGGGCGAGCGCCTGGCCGATGCGGCCCATGCCGACGATGCCGAGCCGCTTGCCGGTGATGCGATGGCCGAGCATCCAGGTCGGCGACCAGCCGGACCATGTGCCCTCGGGAATGGCGCGGGCGCCTTCCACCAGACGGCGCGCGACCGAGAGAATCAGCGCCATGGTCATGTCGGCGGTGTCTTCCGTCAGCACGCCGGGGGTGTTGGTGACCGTGATCGAGCGGCCGAGCGCCGAGGCGACGTCGATATTGTCGACGCCATTGCCGAAATTGGCGATGAGCTTCATCTGCTCGCCCGCCTGGGCGATGAGATGCGAATCGATGCGGTCGGTGATGGTGGGCACCAGGACTTCCGCGGTGCGCATGGCCTCGACCAGTTCGTCGTGGGTGAGCGGCCTGTCGGTCTCATTGAGGCGCGTGTCGAAGAGTTCGCACATGCGAGTCTCGATCACCTCGGGGAGTCGACGCGTCACGACAACGAGCGGCTTCTTTTTCGGCATCTTGCGCTTTATCCCCTCGGCTCGCCTATGCGTTGCTGCGTAGCAGAAATCCGCAATTTCCGATACAATTTCGCCCAGTCGCCCGAGCCGATTCACAATCTTCGCGGGTAAAGACCGCGGTCGAATCCTGCGCCCTTTTCAACCCGGTCTTAACGGCGATAAGCGACAAAACCAATACGCCGTCTGCGCGCTGGGCTTAGACTTCCTAGCAGATGACGGGCCAAAGACAAGACGAGCGACCACTCCATCATGCCGCATCGGAAAAGAGACTTTGCAACAGGCGGGGCCGCCCTGCTGATCGGCGCATTCTGCCTGATTTTTGCAACATTGGCGCCTGCGCAGGAGCAGCAGAAGGGGCCGGTGAGCAATCTGCCGATCCCGCGCTACGTCAGCCTGAAGTCCGACCGCGTCAATGTGCGCGAGGGGCCGAGCAAGGAGCACCCCACCCTCTGGATCTACACGCGGGCCGGCCTGCCCGTGGAGATCACCGCCGAATTCGAGACCTGGCGCAAGATCCGCGATTCGGAAGGCTCGGAGGGCTGGGTCCTGCACTCGCTGCTGTCGGGCCGGCGCACCGCGCTGATCGCGCCCTGGAAGAAAGAGCCGCAGCTCCTCACGGCCTCGGATCACACGACGCCGGTCGCCAAGCTCGGCCCCGGCGTGATCGGGACGCTGCGCGGCTGCGACGGCAAATGGTGCCGTCTCGCGGGCAAGGAGTTCGACGGCTACATTCAGCAGGAGAATCTTTGGGGCGTCTATCCCGGCGAGAAGGTGGAGTAGCGCCGGAACCCGTCAGGAGGCGGGCTTGTCCCGCCGCAGCCGGACCACGACGTCGACGCGCTCGACGCGCAGTCCCTCGGGCGGCGCGGGCAGATTTGCGATCGTGATGTTCGAGCCGTGAATGTCGCACAGCTCGCCATCGTCCTCGATCAGGAAATGATGATGGTCGCTGACATTGGTGTCGAAATAGACCCGAGTCCCGTCCACGGCGATTTCGCGCAGAAGGCCGGCGTCGGTGAACTGATGCAGCGTGTTGTATACGGTCGCGAGCGAGACCGAGAGATTGGCGGCGGCCGCTTCTTCATAGAGACGCTCCGCCGTCACATGGCGGTCGCGGCCGGAAAAGAGCAGTTCGCCGAGCGCGAGGCGCTGGCGCGTCGGCCGAAGCCCCGCCTTGTCCAGAATTTCATGAACCGGCCTGCGGCTCGCGTCCTGTTCGCGCGAGGCGGCGGCTGGCGCAACGGCTCCGTTTTCAAAGGCGTCCATCGGCGGCGGCTCTTTGTTCTCCCAAGCTTTGACTTATACCAAAAAACGGCTGGAACTCAACGTCCGCCGGCGCCTGGGCGCCGGCGCAGCGAGCGGTCCACGCGATCGCAGCAGACGCTTCCGGCGCGCCGCGGCCTATGTTACGGAACAAATCGCCCATAAGCGCAAAGGCGCGTCCTCGCTGGCCGCGGACCTTTCGATAACAAAGGGGCGGCTCGCCCTCCTTTCGGAGGTCGAGCGCAAAGGCTGGGGAATCAGGGCTTTAGGCTCCAACGGGAGGCGGTATCACCATGAGCGAACGGCGCTCGTCATTCGGCTATGAGGACTTGTTGGCCTGCGGGCGCGAGGAGCTTTTCGGCCCCGGCAACGCGCAATTGCCGCTGCCGCCGATGCTGATGTTCGATCGCATCACCGAGATTTTCGAGACAGGCGGCGAGCATGGCAAGGGCTATATGCGCGCCGAACTCGACATCAAGCCGAGCCTCTGGTTCTTCGACTGCCACTTCAAGGGCAATCCGGTCATGCCCGGCTGCCTCGGCCTCGACGCCCTCTGGCAGATGGTCGGCTTCTACCTCGCCTGGCTGGACAATCCGGGACGCGGCATGGCGCTGGGCGTCGGCGAGGTGAAGTTCACCGGCCAGGTGCGCCCGACCGTCAAGACGGTCACCTATGGAGTCGATTTCAAGCGCGTCTTCAAGGGCAAGCTCGTGCTCGGCATCGCCGACGGCTGGGTGGCGGCCGACGGGGAGCGAATCTATGAGGCGAAGGATCTGAGGGTCGGACTCGCCAAGGCCGAAGCGCCCGCCGCCTGAACGGAAAATCGATGGGAAGTTCGGGAGCCGTGATCCCGACGCCAGGGGAGAGAACAATGAGACGAGTCGTCGTCACCGGCATGGGCATCGTGTCGTCAATCGGCAATACGACGCAGGAAGTGGTCGCCTCCCTTCGCGAGGCGAAGTCGGGCATCGTGCGCGCGGAGAAATACGCCGAACTCGGCTTCCGCTCGCAGGTCCACGGCATGCCGACGCTCGATCCCTCGACCGTCGTCGACCGCCGCGCCATGCGCTTCCATGCGACGGGTACCGCCTGGAACCATGTCGCCATGGATCAGGCGATCCGCGACGCGGGGCTGACCGAGGCGGAAATCTCCAACGAGCGCACCGGCATCATCATGGGCTCGGGCGGCCCATCGACCAGGACCATCGTCGAGGCGGCCGACATCACCCGCAGCAAGGGCCCCAAGCGCGTCGGCCCCTTCGCGGTGCCGAAATGCATGTCCTCGACGGCGTCCGCGACGCTCGCGGTCTGGTTCAAGATCAAGGGCGTGAACTATTCCATCTCCTCGGCTTGCGCGACCTCCAACCATTGCATCGGCAACGCCTATGAGATGATCCAGCACGGCAAGCAGGACATGATCTTCGCCGGCGGCTGCGAGGAGCTGGAGTGGGAGCTCTCCGTCCTCTTCGACGCCATGGGCGCGATGTCCTCCGCCTACAACGACCGTCCGGCGACCGCCTCCCGCGCCTATGACAAAAACCGCGACGGCTTCGTGATCGCGGGCGGCGCGGGCGTGCTGGTGCTCGAGGAATATGAGCACGCCAAGGCCCGCGGCGCGAAGATCTACGCCGAAGTGGCGGGCTATGGCGCGACGTCGGACGGCTACGACATGGTCGCGCCCTCGGGCGAAGGCGCCGTGCGCTGCATGCGCCAGGCGCTTTCCACCGTGAAGTGTTCGATCGACTATATCAATCCGCACGCCACCGCGACGCCGGTCGGCGACGCCAAGGAGATCGAGGCGCTGCGCGAAGTCTTCGGCGTTGGCGACAAATGTCCGCCGATCGCCGCGACAAAGTCGCTGACGGGCCATTCGCTCGGCGCGACCGGCGTGCAGGAGGCGATCTATTCGCTGCTGATGATGCAGAACGGCTTCATCTGCAAGAGCGCCCATATCGAGGAGCTCGACCCCGACTTCGCGGACATGCCGATCCTGCTGGAGCGTCGTGACAATGTGAAGCTCGGCGCGGTGCTGTCGAACTCCTTCGGTTTCGGCGGAACCAACGCGACGCTGGTCTTCAAGCATCCCGACGCGTAAGGGCGTTCCGGCGCGCGCCAGATTTCGGCGGGCGCCGAGCAACTGCCGGAGGCGGCCCTGACACGGCCATCCGGCGCGCCGCGTTTTTTTGCAGCTTTACAGCATGTCCCTGCGCCGCTCGCTCGGCGCAGGCCGCGGGTTTTCAGGATTTTTGGCGGAACGGGGCCGGCCAGACAGTGGCGCTTGCGGCTGGGCCGCGTTAAGGAACGCTTCATGACAAACGCCACGACGAGAAGGCGAGCAGGAGTTTCAGGCGTTATCGCGCTCGCGTGGTCGCTCGCCTCCGCCTCCGGCGCGGCCGCCTTCGAGGGCCGGTATGCCGGGGGCGTGAAGTCCAAAGCGACGAAGGAGTATTCGCGGAGCCTCGACATCAAGCGCCGCGCGAACGGAGATTTTCGAGTCGAGGCGGTCGTCGGGACGCCGGACTGCACGGGCGTCTTCGATGGCGTGGGCGCGGCGGGCGGGGACGCGCTGGCGGCCTCGCAGAAAGAGGACAACGAGACCTGCACGCTGACCATCCGCCGCACGAAAAAGGGCGTCAGCGTCGAGGAAGACAGCCGCTGCCTCTACTTCCACGGGGCGTCCTGCGAATTCAGCGGCGATTATCGCAAGAAATGAAAAGGCGCGGCGCGCTTAAAGAGAAAGAGTGTCGATGACGGTTGCAACTGGTTTGATGAAAGGCAAACGCGGGCTCATCATGGGCGTCGCCAACGACCATTCGATCGCCTACGGCATAGCGCGCGTATTGGCGCGCCATGGCGCCGAGCTCGCCTTCACCTATCAGGGCGAGGCGCTGGGCAAGCGCGTCAAGCCGCTTGCGCAGGAGCTGGGCTCCTCCCTCGTGCTGCCCTGCGACGCCGAGGATATTTCGACGGTCGACGACGTCTTCGCGCGTCTCGAATATGACTGGGGCGAGATGGACTTTCTCGTCCACTCCATCGCCTATTCCGACAAGAGCGAGCTGAAGGGGCTTTACGCCGACACCTCGCGCGAGAATTTCATCCGCACGATGGTGATTTCCTGCTTCTCCTTCACAGAGGCCGCGCGCCGCGCGGCGGCGCTGATGAAGAAGGGCGGCTCCATGGTGACGGTGAGCTTCGGCGGCGGCACGCATGTCATGCCGAACTATAATGTCATGGGCGTCGCGAAGGCCGCGCTCGATTCCTCCGTGCGCTATCTCGCAGCGGATTACGGCGCGCGCGGCATCCGCGTGAACGCCATCTCGCCGGGGCCGGTGCGCACCATGGCCGGCGCGGGCATCACCGGCGCGCGGGCGATGGGCGCCTTCCAGAAGCAGCATTGCCCCCTGCGGCGAATGATCACGCTGGACGAAATCGGCGGTTCGGCGCTTTATTTCCTTTCCGAGCTTTCGGGCGGCGTGACCGGCGAAATCCATCTCGTCGACGCCGGCTACAACATCATGCTGCAGCCGCGGCCGGAGGATCTCAACGGCGGCGAGTGAGGCGCAAGGGGGCGACGCGAATGAGGCTGGCGCTTGCAATGACTTTCATCGGCGCTCTCGCCGCCGCTTTCCCGGCTCGCGCGCAGAGCGTCGATCCGGCCGTGGGCGAGCGCCTCGCAAAGAGCGAATGCGCCGCCTGTCACGCCATCGACGCGGACGCCAAGGCCAGGAGTCCCGACCCCAAGGCGCCGCGCTTCGCGGAGGTCGCGAATATGGTCTCGACGACGGAACTGTCGCTGAAGGTCTTCCTGCGCTCCTCGCATAAAAACATGCCCAACATCATGCTCTCGCCGGAGGAGATCGATTCCCTGGCGGCCTATATTCTGGGGCTCAAGAAGAAGTAGCGGCGAGCGCGTCCCTTGTCGCGATGGAGCGGCTTGGCGCTTGCGTGAGACGCAAGCGCCGGTTCTCACGCCGCCATCTTTTGTCCCGCCATCTTGCGGCAGGCTTCTGCGCAGCGGCGGCATTGCGCGGCGCAATCCTTCATGTCGGGAAGGGCGTCGCATTCCTTCGCGCAGGCTTCGCAGGCCTCGGCGCAATCCTCGCAGATATGTCTGGCCTGCGGCGATTTCATCAGCATCATATGCGCGGCGTTGCGGCACATTTCGGCGCAGCTGATCATGGCGCGGAAATGTTTCGGTTTCACATGGTCGCCGCCCGTTTCGAGACAATGGGTCATCGCCATGCCGAAGCACATCTGGTAGCAGCGCAGACATTCGTCGACGCAGCTCTGCATCTCCTTGGACATTTTGTGCATGGGGCGTCCTCCGATCGGTCGATCGACGCGTTCATCCGCGTCGGCCCCCTTGGTTAGCTGGGCCATATGTAGACGTAATCAAGCCTGGCGGCGACGCCCGGACTCTTTCGCTTGACTCTCGTGGCGCGTGAGAACAAATATCGAACATCGCCATGAGGGCGATCTTTCCAAACTCGGGGACTTCGCAACCGATGTCGCAGGGCGGCGTTTCGGAACGTATCGGCTTTTTGCGCCGCCGCATCGCCGCCATCGAGGCGCGCGACGGGGTCGCGCGGGGCGTCCGCGAAGGCGCGCGCGACTCCATCGACGCGCTTTTTTCTCCCGGCCGCGCTGGGTTGAGCGAGCTTTTGCCGGCCCGCCCGCCGGACGCGCCGGGAGCGGGCGCTTTCGCTCTGGCGCTTGCGCTGCGGGCGCAGGCGGCGCGCGGCGGCGGGGCGCTGGTCTGGATCGTCGAGGATTTCAGCGCCGGCGAATTCGGCCTGCCCTACGGGCGCGGCCTCGCGGCGGCGGGGATGGACCTCTCCCGCTTCGCGCTCATTCGCGTCCGCCGTCCGCGCGAAACTCTCTGGGCGATGGAGGAGGCGCTGAGGAGCGAAGCCTGCGCGGCGGTGGTCGCCGAGAGCTTCCTGCCCGCGCGTCTCTACGATCTTTCCGCTTCGCGCCGCCTGCTGCTCGCGGCGCGGCGCGGCGGCGGCCTCGGCCTCGTCGTCGCGCAGGGGGCGGAGGCGACGCGCTTCTCCAGCGCCGCCGAACTTCGCCTCGAAATCGCCGCCGCCCCCGTCCCGCCGTCGCGTCCCCGCCCGGCGCTCTCGCCCGCCGCGCCCTTCGCTTGGCGGCTGCGGGTGACGAAAGCCCGCGCGGGCCTGCTGGGCGAGACGGGCGAGATCGATCCGGGGCAATGGCGCGATCTCGCCTTCGATCCCGAAAGAGTGGTGTTTCGTCATGCGTTTCCTGAGCGTCTTCCTGCCCCGTCTTGCGACCGACCGGCTGCTGCGGCGGCGCGGCGGCGCCGGGCGTGAGCCCTTCGCCGTCTACGCCCGGGTGAAGGGGGCCGAGCGGCTCACGGCCGTCGACGCCGGCGCGCAGAAGCTCGGCCTTCATCCCGGCCTGGCGGTCGCCGACGCCCGCGCCCGCTGCCCGGCGCTCGCGCTTGCGGAGGCCGATCCCCGCGCCGACGCCGCGCTGGTCGGGACGCTCGCCGACTGGAGCCGCCGCTTCACCCCGCTCGCCGCCGCCGATCCGCCGGACGGCGTGCTGCTCGACGTTTCCGGCGCGGCGCATCTTTTCGGCGGCGAGAATGCGCTGATGGCGGAAATCGAAGGCCGTCTCGCGGCCCTCGGCTTTTCCGCCCGCGCCGCGATCGCGCCGGGTCCCGCCCTCGCCCGGGCGCTGGCGCGTTTCTCGACCCTGCGGCTCGTCGCGCCGGAGACTCCGCAGGAGGAGATCGACCGGATCGCCGCCGCCTTGCCCGCCGCCGCGCTCGGCCTCGATCCCGAGGCGCTGGCAGGAATGCGCCGGGCCGGCCTGCGCCGGATCGGCGATCTCCTCGCCCGCCCGCGCGCCCCGCTCGCGGCGCGTTTCGGACAGGCGGCGCTCGCCCGGCTCGACGCGCTGACCTGCCGCATCCGTGATCCGATCACGCCGCGCTTCGAGGCGCCGGCCTTCATCGCCGAGCGGCGCTTCATCGACGGGCTCACCCGGCGCGCCGATGTGGAGGCGACGCTGCGGCTCCTCGCCGCCGACCTCTGCCCGATGCTTGCGCGCGCCGGCGTCGGCGCGCGGCGGCTGGAGGCCGTTTTCTACCGCGTCGACGGCGCCGTGAAACATCTTTCCGCCGGGACGAGCCGGCCGCTGCGCGAGCCCTCCCGCCTCGCGGCGCTGCTCATCGAGCGCCTTGCGGCGATCACGGAGGAGGGGCTCGACGCGGGCTATGGCTTCGACGTGCTCCGGCTCTGCGCCAGCGAGGTCGAGAGTTTCGAGACGCCGCAGACGACGCTCGTCGCGCCGCCGAAGGGCGCGCCGGACGATCGGGATCTCTCCGATCTTCTCGACCGGCTCGGCGCAAGGCTCGGCCTGCGCCGCGTGCTGCGGCTTCATCCACAGGAGACGCATCTGCCGGAATTCGCGGTCGCCGCCGTCCCGGCCGCCTCCGGCCCTACGCCCGTCGCCTTTCCGGCGCAGGAGGCGCCGCGGCCGCTGCGCCTCTTCGAGCGGCCTGAACCGATCGAGGCCATGGCGCTCGCGCCCGACGGCCCCCCGTTGCGCTTCCGCTGGCGGCGCGCGCTGCATGAAATCGTGGCCTATGAAGGCCCGGAGCGCATCGCGCCGCCCTGGTGGGGCGCTGGGGACGACGGGCTGACGCGCGATTATTTCCATGCGCAGGACGCGCAGGGCCTGCTGTTCTGGCTGTTTCGCGAGGGGCTTTACGGGCGCGAGGCCGGCCGGCCGCGCTGGTATGTGCATGGCCTCTCTTGATCCAGGTCTTCGCCGCTCCAACCTGAAGATGGCTCGACGTCATTCAAACGTCATGATTTCCGGTCGAAGTCGCTGCGACGGCGCCACTCTTGCGAGCAAAGAAGCGCAGTTCCGTCCATTCGGGCCCGAAGCCCGCGAGACAAAGATGCAAAAAGACGAGGATCTCGCCATTTCACCTCAACCCCGCCTGCCTGTCGTCGTGGCCCCGCAGCGAAAAAGCTTCTTCGAGACACTGAGCCAGCGCCTGCCTCACGGCGCCGGCCAGATCATCGGCGCATTGGCGAGTCTCGCGCTGTTCACTCTCGCCGCCTTCGTTCTCGGCAATGTCCTGTCGAAAATCCATTTCGCCGACGTCGCGACGGCGCTCAAGGAGACGAGCGGCGCACAGATCCTCGTCGCAATGCTGTTCACCGCCTTGTCCTATCTGGCCCTCACCGGATATGACGTCTCGGCGCTGTATCAAATTCGCATGCGCTCGCCCTATCGCATCGCGGCGCTCGCCTCATTCGCCAGCTATGCGATCTCCTTCAATCTCGGCTTTCCGATCATCACCGGCGCGGCCGTGCGCTACTGGATTTATTCGCGCGTCCAGATCACCGCCCTGCAGGTCGCCAACATCACGGTCATAACCGGAGTCACCTTCTGGCTCGGCATGACGATGATGATCGGCGTCAGCCTGCTGACGGGCGCCGACGCGCTCGCCGCGCTCGATCACGTCCCGGTCTTCTTGCACATCGCGCTGGGCGTCGTCGTCACGGCGTCGGTCGCCGCCTATTGCGTCTGGGTGGCGCTGGAGCGGCGGCGCATTCACATTCGCGGCCATGCGCTCGAATTGCCCCGTCTCGGCCCGACGCTGGCGCAACTCGCCTTCGGCGTGGCTGATCTTTGCGCCGCCGCCGGCGCGCTCTACGTGCTGCTGCCGCAGGGCGTCGACCTCGATTTCATGGGTTTCGTCGCGGTCTATGTCGTCGCCTGCATCCTCGGCGTCGTCAGCCACGCGCCGGGGGGCATCGGCGTGTTCGAGGCGATCATGCTGCACGCGCTCCCCGGCGCCTCGCAGGGAAGCATTCTCGCCTCGCTTCTGCTTTTCCGCGTCATCTATTACTTCCTGCCCTTCATCTTCGCGCTCGCCGTTCTCGGCGCGGACGAAGGCGCCCGCCGCTGGTCCTCCCTGCGCGACGCCATCGCCCGCATTCTCGAGGACCGCGGCGCCTGACCGTCTCCGCACAAACCGGACTCTCATTCATGCCGCAGACAAAATGGCGTGATCAGGCGACCGACTGGCTCGCACCTGTCATCGACGCATTGCCGGAACCGGTCTTCGTCGTCGACGCGGAGGAGCGGACCATCGCCGCCAATGGCGCGGCGCGCGCGCTGGCGCCGGCCATGCGCTTCGGAGAGCCTCTGTCGCGCAGCCTGCGCTCCCCTGACATGCTGGACGCCGTCGGGCGCGTGCTCGCGGGCGGCGCGGCGGAAAAGACGGTCTGGGTCGAGCGGGCGCCGGTCGAGCGCTGGTTCGAGGCGCATGTCGCGCCGATGTGCGTTCCGGGCTATGACGCGGCGGCGATGATCAGCCTGCGCGACCTCACCGAAGCGCATCGGGTCGAACGCATGCGCGTCGACTTCGTCGCCAACGCCAGCCATGAATTGCGCACGCCGCTCGCCTCGCTCCTCGGCTTCGTCGAAACGCTTCAGGGCCCGGCGAAAAATGACGCGGCCGCGCGCGAGAAGTTTCTCGGCATCATGCGCGAGCAGGCGCAGCGCATGGCGCGCCTCGTCGATGATCTTCTGTCGCTGTCGCGCATCGAGCAGCACATGCATGTGCGCCCGGCGACTCCGGTCGATCTCACCCTGCTGGTCGCGCATATCGTCGATACGCTGACCCCGATGGCGGAAGAGGACGCCATTCCCCTCGCGCTCGATCTCGCGCCCAATGTCATCGTTCCGGGCGACCGCGACGAACTCGCACGGATCATCGAGAATCTCATCGAGAATGCGCTCAAATACGGCCGCAACGAAAATGGCGGGGAGAAGCCGATCGAGATTTCGCTCACGCGCAAGGACGCGGTCGCGACCTTCTCCGTGCGCGACCACGGGCCGGGCGTGGCGCCGGAGCATATTCCGCGTCTCACCGAGCGCTTCTATCGCGTGGACGCCGGCAAGAGCCGCGCCAAGGGCGGCACAGGGCTCGGTCTCGCCATCGTCAAGCATATCGTGCTGCGCCACCAGGGCCGGCTCGCGATCGAATCCGCGCTCGGCGAAGGCTCGCTCTTCAAGGTGACGCTGCCGGCGATCGATCCCGACGCGGCAAAATCGCGATAGTCATTAAAATACAAGCGATAAGTCTGTCATATTACTGTTATCCAACTGTCACAAAATCCTTTTGTGGGTCGGGTAGGAACTGCCTGTGACGGCGCCGTGGGCGCCTCCCCCTGTTTTGTTCTCGAACTGAGAAAGAGACCTCAGATGATTTTCAACATGCTGAAACGCGGCGCCGGCGCGGCGCTTGCGCTCGCCGTGACGGCGGGCGCGGCGGTCGCCCTGGACATTTCCGGCGCCGGCGCGACCTTCCCCTACCCGATCTACGCCAAATGGGCCGAGACGTACAAGAAAGAGACCGGCAACGGCATGAACTACCAGTCGATCGGCTCGGGCGGCGGCATCAAGCAGATCAAGGCGCGCACGGTGACCTTCGGCGCCTCGGACCAGCCGCTCAAGGCCCCCGATCTCGAGGCGGCGGGCCTCGTGCAATGGCCGCAGATCATCGGCGGCATCGTGCCGGTGGTCAATCTGGACGGCGTCGCGGCGGGCGAACTGACGCTCGACGGCGCGACGCTGGCCAGGATCTTCCTCGGCGAAATCACCGCCTGGGACGATGCCGCGATCAAGAAGCTCAATCCGAAGGCCAAACTGTCGAACGCGCCGATCGTCGTCGTGCATCGCTCGGACGGCTCCGGCACCACCTTCAACTTCACCAACTATCTGTCCAAGGTCTCCGAGGACTGGAAGACCAAGGTCGGCGAGAACTCGGCCGTGGAATGGCCGGTCGGCATCGGCGCCAAGGGCAATGAGGGCGTCGCCAACAATGTGGCGAACACCAGGGGCGCGATCGGCTATGTCGAATACGCCTACGCCAAGCAGAACAAGCTGACCTACACCAGGATGGTCAACAAGGACGGCAAGGCCGTCGCGCCAGCCACGGAAAGCTTCCAGGCCGCCGCCGCCGGCGCCGACTGGTCGCATGCCGACGGTTTCTACGAGATCCTGACCAACGAGCCCGGCGCCAAGTCATGGCCGATCACGGCGGCGAGCTTCATCCTGCTCCCGAAGGAGCCGAAGGACGAGGCGGCCGCGGCCGAGGCGCTGAAGTTTTTCGGCTGGGCCTTCGCCAAGGGCGGCAAGGCCGCCGAGGAGCTCGACTATATTCCGATGCCGAAGCCGGTGGTCGAGCTCATCAGGAAGAGCTGGGCTACTGTGAAGGGCGCGGACGGCAAGCCGCTGGCGCACTAATATGGCAGGCGCCGTCCGCGGAGACGGCGGCCTTTTCATCAAGGGACGTCGGTCCTCGCGGACCGGCGTCGGGAGTTGCGAATGACGATCGAGCCAGGCCGGCGCGAAGCGAGCCGGCGTGAAGTGAATGGAGCGGGCGACGTGTCGGATGCACTAATGGAGCAAAGCGTTTCGCAGCCGGCCGTCGCGGACCGCGGCCGGTCGCTCGCGCGCATCGCGATCATCGACCGCGTCTTCCATCAGGTGACGCGCGCGGCGGCGATCGCCGTTCTCATCATCCTCGGCGGCGTGATCGTCTCGCTCGTTCACGGCTCCCTGCCGTCGATGAAGGCGTTCGGCTTCGGCTTTCTGACGTCACAGGCCTGGAATCCCGTCACGGATAATTTCGGCGCGCTGCCGGCGGTCTACGGTACGATCGTCACCTCGCTCATCGCCATGCTCATCGCGGTGCCGGTGGGGCTCGGCATCGCGACCTTTCTCACCGAGCTCTGCCCCCATCCGCTGCGCCGCCCGATCGGCGTCGCGATCGAGCTTCTGGCCGGCATTCCCTCGATCATCTATGGCATCTGGGGCCTCTTCATCTTCGCGCCCTTCATTCAGGCGCATGTGCAGCCGGCGGTGATTTCGGCTTTCGGGAATGTGCCGGTCCTCTCGACGCTGTTCGCGGGTCCGCCCTACGGCATCGGCATGCTGACGGCGGGCTTCATTCTCGCCATCATGGTGCTGCCCTTCATCGCTTCCATCTCCCGGGACGTGTTCGAGACAGTGCCGCCCTTGCTGAAGGAGGCGGCCGCGGGCATCGGCTGCACGACATGGGAAATGATGCGCCATGTCGTGCTGCCCTACACGCGCGTCGGCGTCATCGGCGGCGTGATGCTCGGGCTCGGCCGCGCGCTCGGCGAAACGATGGCCGTCACTTTCGTCATCGGCAATGCGCACAAGGTCGCTCCCTCGCTCTTCGCGCCGGGCACGACGATTTCCGCGACCATCGCCAATGAGTTCACGGAGGCTGTGGGCGACATCTACACGTCGGCGCTGATCCAGCTCGGCCTCATCCTCTTCTTCCTGACCTTCATCGTTCTCGCCTGCGCGCGCTACATGCTGATGCGCATCGAGCAGAAATCGGCTTGAGGAGCCAATTCATGTCGCTCTACGCCGCTCGCCGCCGACGCAATTCGATCGCCACCGGCCTCGCCTGGGGCGCCGCGCTCTTCGGCCTCGCCTGGCTGTTCCTGATTCTCGCGGCCCTTCTCTATGAAGGGCTGCGCGGTCTCTCCCCCGCCGTCTTCACGCAGATGACGCCGCCGCCGGGCAGCCAGGGCGGCCTGCTGAACGCGATCGCCGGCTCCCTCGTGATGACCGTCATCGGCGTCGCCATCGGGGCGCCGCTGGGCCTGCTCGCGGGGACCTATATGGCGGAATATGGCCGACACACGAAGCTCGTGACGGTCGTGCGCTTCATCAACGACATTCTGCTCAGCGCGCCGTCGATCGTCATCGGACTCTTCGTCTATACGATCCTCGTTGCGCCGATCGGCCATTTCTCCGGAATTTCCGGGGCCGTGGCGCTCGCCATCCTGGTCGTGCCGGTTGTGCTGCGCACGACCGAGGACATGTTGCTGCTCGTGCCGGGTTCGATGCGGGAGGCGGCGGCGGCGCTTGGCGCGCCGCGCGCGCTGATCATTTCTCGCGTCGCCTATCGCGCGGCGAAGGCCGGCCTCGTCACCGGCGTGCTGCTCGCGGTGGCGCGCGTCTCCGGCGAGACGGCGCCCCTGCTCTTCACGGCCCTCAACAATCAGTTCTGGAGCTCGGACCTCGCCGCGCCGATGGCGAGCCTGCCGGTCGTCATCTTCCAGTTCGCGCTCTCGCCCTACAAGGACTGGCAGCAACTCGCCTGGACGGGCGCGCTGCTGATCACCGTCACCGTTCTGACTCTTTCGGTCATCGCCCGCGCGGTCAGCGCCGGACGGAGGAAATCCTGAATGAACATCGCCGCCAACGCTCCCAAGGAACCGCCGGCCAAAGTGTCGGTGCGCAGCCTCGATTTCTTCTACGGCTCGTCCCGCGCGCTGAAATCCATCAGCCTGCCGCTCTACGCCAACAAGGTGACGGCCTTCATCGGTCCGTCGGGCTGCGGCAAGTCCACGCTGCTGCGGGTCATGAACCGCATGTATGACCTCTATCCCGGCCAGCGCGCCGAGGGCGAGGTGCTACTCGACGGAGAGAACATTCTCGATCCCGCCGTCGATATCAATGCGCTGCGTTCGCGCGTCGGCATGATCTTCCAGAAGCCGACGCCCTTTCCTATGTCGATTTACGAGAACATCGCCTTCGGCATCCGCCTTTACGAGAAGCTTTCGCGCGGCGACATGGATGCCCGCGTCGAGGAGGCGCTGCGCGGCGCGGCGCTGTGGGATGAGGTGAAGGACAAGCTGCACACCAGCGGGCTCGGCCTTTCGGGCGGTCAGCAACAGCGACTTTGCATCGCGCGCAGCGTCGCCGTGCAGCCGGAGGTCATCCTCTTCGACGAACCCTGTTCGGCCCTCGATCCGATCTCGACCGCGAAGGTGGAGGAGCTGATCGAGGAACTCGCCAATCAGTACACCATCGCGATCGTCACGCACAACATGCAGCAGGCGGTGCGCGTCTCGGACTACACGGCCTTCATGTATCTCGGGGAGCTCGTCGAATTCGGCGACACCGACGAGGTTTTCAACAAGCCGAGAGAAAAGCGCACCCTCGATTACATCACTGGCCGCTTCGGCTGATCTGAATCAAGGAATGATCGCCATGAGCGAACATATCGTCAAATCCTACGACCGCGATCTCGAGGCGCTCGGACGCCGCATCGCGGAGATGGGCGGCATCGCCGAGAAAATGCTCGCGGAAGCGATGGAGGCGCTGTCGACCTGCAACGTCGATCTCGCCCATCGCGTCGTCGCGAGCGACGCGCGTCTCGACGCGCTGCATCGCGAGATCGAGGAAAGCGCGGTCCTGACGATCGCGCGGCGCCAGCCTCTTGCGGTGGATCTGCGCGAATGCATCGCCGCGATCCGCATCGCGGGCGACATCGAGCGGATCGGCGACCTCGCCAAGAACATCGCCAAGCGCACGCTGAAGATCGCGTCGGAAGCGCGCTTTCCGCGCGCCCTCGTGGGCCTCAAGTCGATGCATGAAATCGCGTCGATGCAATTGAAGGACGTCCTCGACGCTTATGCGTTGCGCGACGTCGAGCGCGCGCGGGCGGTGTGGGAGACCGACGCCGATCTCGACGCGCTCGAGGATTCGGTGTTTCGCGATCTTCTCACCTTCATGATGGAGGATCCGCGCAACATCTCCTTCTGCACGCATCTTCTGTTCTGCTCGAAGAATCTCGAGCGCATCGGCGACCACACGACGAATATTTCCGAGACGATCGTCTATCTCGTGACCGGCGAGCCGATGCCGACCGAGCGGCCGAAAATACGCGTCGCCCAGTTCGGCGGAGACAGTGAAGAGGCTTCGCAATGAATGACAGCATTCCCGCGGTAATGCGGGAGGGCAAGAGCGATCGCGCGCCGCGCATACTGGTTGTCGAAGACGAAGCGTCGCTCGCGCTCCTTCTCACTTACAATCTCGAAGCCGAAGGCTATCAGGTCGAGCATGTCGACAATGGCGACGAGGCGGAGCTGCGCATCGCGGAAACGCCGCCCGACCTCGTCATTCTCGACTGGATGCTGCCGGGCGTCTCGGGTCTCGAAATTTGCAGACGCCTGCGCGCGCGCGAGGCCTGCCGCGACATGCCGATCATCATGCTGACGGCGCGCGGCGAGGAAAGCGAACGCGTGCGCGGTCTTTCCGTCGGCGCCGACGATTACGTGGTGAAGCCCTTCTCGACGCCGGAGCTGATGGCGCGCGTGCGCGCGCTGCTGCGTCGCGCGCGCCCGGAGCGCGTCGCCTCGAAGTTGAGGCTGGGCGACATTGATCTCGACCGCGACACGCATCGCGTGCGCCGGTCGGGCCGAGAGATTCATCTCGGCCCCACGGAATATCGGTTGCTGGAATATTTCATGGAGAAGCCGGGCCGCGTCTTCACGCGCGCGCAACTTCTCGACAGCGTCTGGGGCATGTCGGCGGAAATCGACGAGCGCACTGTCGACGTCCATGTCGGCCGTCTGCGCAAGGCGTTGATCCGCGGGCGGGAGAAGGATCCGATCCGCACGGTGCGCGGCGCCGGCTATTCCTTCGACGAAACATTCGGCCGCGACTGAAGTCGCGGCCTTTCATTTTGTCAGGCGTAGCGCGGCGCGCGCAGCTGGTCGCGGGCGCGGCGGCGATCCTGCGCGGGCTGATAGGCGACGCGCGCGTGATAGGCGCAATAGGGGCCGCCGCCGATCGGCGACTTGCCGCCGCAGAAGCGGAATTCCGGCGTCGTCGGATCGCCCATCGGCCAGCGGCACATCGACTCCCGCAGGTCCATCAGCGTCACGCGCTCCGACATCGGGATCACGACTTCTTCCTCCTGCGGCTGCGCGCGGGCGACGACCATCGCCTGCGGCGCGAAGGCGAGCGCCACATTGCCATGCACGACATGGCCGGCTGCGCGCGGCTGCGGCGCCGCCTGACGCTGCGCCTTTGCGGCGCGCGGTCGCGGCGCGGCGGCGGTCTTGGCGCGCTCCGCGAGACCCAGACGATGGATCTTTCCGATCACCGCGTTGCGCGTGATGCCGGGTCCAAGTTCGGCTGCGACCTGGCTCGCGCTGAGTCCGTCGCTCCAAAGTTTACGCAACAGCTCGACGCGTTCATCGGTCCAAGACATATCTGTCCTCCACTCGGTCGGTTCGAGCGCGGATTTAGAATCCTTCACCGCCCGCTGCGCTGGAGGGCGCCAGCGGCGACTTGACGCGGATCGAAACTCGAGAAACGCCGGGCGCGACATGCAGCCAGCGCCGGCAGGAAACGTTACTGACCCAGTTGAATCACGGGCGGGAGTCGCTGGCAAGCGAAAGGCGGCGTTCTCAACAGGCTTTCTGCAAGCTTTGTGCAAGGGTGTTGCTCTCAAGACTCAGTTCGAAGGTCACGGAACGCCTGCAAACCGATTCCTCGCCCGCGCCATAGGACCGCCGCGTCGGCATTCGAGGCCCGAGATTTGACCGCAGAGGCGCGGGCGCATAAAATCAAGGGCTCAAAATGCCGCCCTGAAAAGGGCGGCGCTTTGTTTTTCAGCCCCGCACGGCGTTGCGGTCGCCTGAGCACTGGAGCACGGTTTTGAATTCTGCGCTTTATCCGACCTATGCGCGGGCCGACATCTCTTTCGCGCGCGGCGAAGGCGCCTGGCTCGTCGCCGAGAACGGCGACCGCTATCTGGACTTCGCGTCGGGCGTCGCCGTCCTGTCGCTGGGTCACGAGCATCCGCATCTCGTCGCGACGCTGAAGGCCGCAGCCGAACAGCCCTGGCATGTCTCCAATCTGTTTCGCATCCCGCAGGCCGAGCGTCTCGCCCGGCGCCTCGCCGAGGCGACTTTCGCCGACATCGTCTTCTTCACCAACTCCGGCGCCGAGGCGGTCGAAGCCGCGATCAAGACCGCGCGTAAATATCATGCCGCGAACGGCCAGCCGGAACGCTATCGTCTGATCACTTTCGAGGGCGCCTTCCACGGCCGCACGCTCGCGACCATCGCCGCCGGCGGCAATCCGAAATATCTCGAGGGCTTCGGCCCGCCGGTCGAGGGTTTCGATCAGGTTCCCTTCGCCGATCTCGACGCGGTCGAGAAGGCCATCACGGATGAAACGGCGGGCGTGCTGCTGGAGCCCATTCAGGGCGAGGGCGGACTGCGCGTCTTCCCGCCGGCTTTCCTCTCCGACATTCGCAAGCTGTGCGACGCGCGCGGCCTGCTGCTCGTGCTCGACGAAGTGCAATGCGGCGTCGGCCGCACGGGGAAATTCCTCGCCTGCGAACATGCCGGCGTCACGCCCGACGTCGTCGCGCTCGCCAAGGGGCTCGGCGGCGGATTCCCTATCGGCGCCTGCCTTGCGACGCGCGAGGCGGCGAAAGGGATGACGGCCGGCACGCATGGTTCGACTTTCGGCGGCAATCCGCTGGCGACGGCTGTCGGCTCCGCCGTGCTCGACGTGGTGCTGGAAGACGGCTTCATGCTCCGCGTCGCGCGGCTCGGCGCCTTGCTGCGCCAGCGTCTCGCGGAGCTCGAGGACCGCTATCCTGCGATCATCGGGGAAGTGCGCGGCGAAGGGCTCATGTTCGGCCTCAAGACGCGCGTCCCCAATGGCGACTTCGCCGCCGCCGCGCGCGCGGAAGGGTTGCTCACCGTGCTCGCCGGCGACAATGTCGTGCGACTGCTGCCGCCGCTCATCATCGACGAGAGCGATATCGCCGAGGCCGTCCGGCGTCTCTTCGCCGCCTGCGCGCGGCTTGCGGCTCCGGCGGCGAAACTGGGAGCGGCCTGATGACCGCGCATTCCATGACAAGGCCACGCCATTTCCTCGACATCTGCGATCATTCCGGCGAAGAGCTTCGACGCATCCTCGATCTCGCCAAGTCGCTGAAAGCGAAGCGTGTGAAGGGCGTGGAGCCGACCGGGCGCCCGCTCGCCGGCAAATATCTCGGCATGATCTTCGACAAGCCCTCGACCCGCACGCGCGTCTCCTTCGACGTCGCCATGCGCGATCTCGGCGGCGAGACGATCATGCTCACCGGCAATGAAATGCAGATCGGCCGCGGCGAGACCATCGCCGACACGGCGCGCGTGCTTTCGCGCTTCCTCGACGCGATCATGATCCGCATCCTCTCGCATGAAGATCTGACGGAACTCGCGCGCCACGCGACTGTCCCGGTCATCAACGGGCTCACCAAGCTCTCGCATCCCTGCCAGATCATGGCCGACGTGCTCACCTTCGAGGAGCATTGCGGGCCGATCTCGGGGCGCACGGTCGCCTGGATCGGCGACGCCAATAATGTGCTCGCGAGCTGGGTGCATGCGGCGGCGCGCTTCGGCTTTGCGATCAATGTCGCGACCCCGGCCGAACTTTCGCCGGCCGCTGAGCTTGTCGACTGGGCGAAAGCCAATGGCGTGGCGATGAACGTCACGCGCGACCCCTACGCCGCCGTCGCGGGAACCGATGCGGTCATCACCGACTGCTGGGTGTCGATGGGCGACAGGGACGAGGATTTCCGCCGCAAGGTTCTCGCGCCCTATCAGGTCGACGCGAAGCTGATGCGCGCCGCCGACAAGGACGCGGTGTTCATGCATTGCCTGCCGGCGCATCGCGGCGAGGAAGTCACGGACGAAGTGATCGACGGGCCGCAGTCGGTTGTTTTCGACGAGGCCGAGAACCGCCTGCATGCCCAGAAGGGCGTGCTCGCCTGGTGTCTCGCGCCGGGCGCGGCGTGATGGCCGAGGCGCCGAGCAGGCCGGTCTCTTTCGAGGCGCAGGACGATCGCGTGCTCCCTTTCGCAGTGGAGCCGCTCGACCTGCGCGGGCGCCTCGTGCGGCTGGGGCCGACCGTCGACTCCATTCTCTCGCACTACGATTACCCGCCGCAGGTCGCGCGCCTGCTCGGCGAAGCGATCGCGCTTGCGACGCTGCTCGGCTCGATCCTCGAGTCGCACGGGCGATTCCAGTTGCAGACGCGCAGCGACGGCCCCGTCGACATGCTGGTCGTGGATTACGACGCGCCGGGCAAGCTGCGCGGCTTCGCGCGTTTCGATCTCGCGCGCGTCGAGGAGATGACCGACCCGGCGCCGTCGGCGCTCCTGGGGCGCGGCCATCTCGCCCTCACCATCGAGCGCGAGGAGGACGCCGCGCGCTATCAGGGCGTCGTGCCGCTCGAGGGCGAGAGCCTCGCGGAGGCGGCGCATATGTATTTCCGCCAGTCCGAGCAGATCCCCTCCTATGTGCGCCTCGCCGTCGGCGAGGTCGTGACGCCGCAGGGCCGCAGCTGGCGGGCGGGCGGCCTGCTGCTGCAATATCTGCCCTCGGGCGGCGCAAGGGCGCGCGACCTGTCGCCGGGCGACGCGCCGGAGGGCGCGGGCGTTCTCGACGAAGCCGATGAGGACGACGCCTGGACGGAAGGTCAGGCCCTTGCGGCGACGATCGAGGACCATGAGCTGATCGACCCCGGCCTGTCGGGCGAGCGCTTGCTCTACCGCCTGTTCCACGAGCGCGGCGTGAAGGTCTTCGCCGAACGCGCGCTGGAGGAATTCTGCCGCTGCTCGACCGAGCGCATCGAGAAGCTGCTCAGGAGCTTCACGCAGCAGGAGCGCGCCGACATGGTCGGCGACGACGGCCGCATCGGCGTCACCTGCGAATTCTGCTCCACCTATCGCAGCTTCGATCCGGCGGCGTTCGCCTGAGACGCCGGCGAGGGCGTCTCAGTTGTCCGGGGCGGCGTCCGCCGCGGGCGCGGACAGCGTCACCCGCGTCCCTTTCCCCGGCGCGCTGTCCAGGACGAGCGTCGCGCCTCCGAGCCTTGCGCGTTCGCGCATCCCCGTCACCCCGAAATGACCCGGCGTCGGCGCCGACGGATCGAAACCGGTCCCGTCGTCCTCCACCAGAAGCCGCGTCACGCCGGCGTCCTTCGCCAGTGCGACGCGGACGCGCCTTGCGCCGGCGTGCAACTCGATGTTGCGCAGCGCCTCGCGCAGCACGGCCGCGAAGAGCTGCTCGGTCTCGCGCGGCAGTTCGGCGCTGGGAAAACCGAATTCAACCGTCACCGCAATATCGCCCATGCGTTCCGAGAAGCCGTCGACGATACGGCGCAGATCATACAGGTCGCGCCGCTCCTCGCGCGTGCGCGCGATCGCCTCGCGCGCCTCCTGAAGGCCCTCGCGCGCCTGCACGTCGAGCATGGCGAGCGCCACCCTCGCCTCCGCGTCATTGGTCTTCCTGGCGATGAGCCGCGACTGTGTGATGAGCGTCACCATGGAGCGCACGAGCGTGTCGTGCAGGTCGTGGGCGATCCGCAGCCGCTCATTGGCGATCGCCGCCGCCTGGGCCTCCTCCTGCGCCTTCTCGCGCTCCACCCGCAGCCTTGCGGCGGCGGCGTCCGCCTGCTGCTGAAGCAACTGCTTCTCGCGCCGCTCCGAGGCCAGCAGGCGGTCGATCTGGTCGCCGCCGTGGTCGGGCGCGGTGACGACGACGAAACCCCGCGCGGCGGCGTCCCAGGCGATGGAGATCGTCACGCGCGGCGCTTCGGGCGCCGCGCGCATGGACGGCAGGACGATCTCGCCGCCTCTCTCCTTCAGCGCGGCGAGGCTTTCCTCCATATGCAACAGCAGCGGGGCGCTGCAGGCTTTCTCTCCTTCGTCCGGCAGCCACGCGCTGAGGCGCCCCAGACGGCGCGCGACTGTCAGCCCGTCGTCCACGAGCGCGACGCCCAGTTGCCCGCGCGCTAGCGCGTCGGCAAAAACATCCTTTTCCGCCTTGGACTTGTCCATAACGGGCAACATAGCGCGATTTTTCGCAAATCGCTCTATAAGTTGGCGGAAAATTGAAGCTTGAAGGTTTCGTGGAGCCCCGGATGTCCGAGAATTTCGTCATTCCCCCGCCGCCGCCCCCAAGCGTCGCCGTCGCCGGCGGCGGCCTTTTCCCGGTCCGCCGCATCTTCTGCGTTGCGCTCAATTATGCGGAGCACGCGCGCGAGATGGGCAAGGAGCCGGGAGCCGAACCGCCCTTCTTCTTCACCAAGCCGGCGGACGCCGTCGTGGCCGACGGGGCGACGATTCCCTTCCCGAGCCTGACGCGCAATCTTCACCACGAGATCGAACTCGTCGTGGCGCTCCAGTCCGGCGGTTCCGATATTCCAGTCGAGCGGGCGCTCGACTGCGTCTATGGCTACGCCGCCGGCATCGACCTCACCCGCCGCGACCTTCAGACGGAGGCGCGCAACGCCGGCCGCCCGTGGGACATGTCCAAGGGCTTCGACAATTCCGCGCCGATGGGGGTCATCCAGCCCGCCGCCAGGATCGGCCATCCCGCGCGCGGGCGCATCACGCTCTCCGTCGACGGCGCGCCGCGCCAGCAGGGCGATCTTTCGGACATGATCCTGGGCGTTCCCGGGATCATCGCGGAGCTGTCGCGCTTCGTGGCGCTTGCGGCGGGAGACCTGATCTTCACCGGCACGCCGGTCGGCGTCGGCGCGCTCCAGCCGGGGGACCGGGCGGAGGGCGTGATCGAGGGCGTCGGTTCGGTCGTCGTAAACCTCGAAAAATAAGGGCGGTTGCGCCCGGCGGGCATTACCGGCTATTTGCTGTCAAGATGGATCGTCAACGACGATCGACCGCAACCGGATTGCGCCTTCCCGTGAACCGCCGGCGCGCGAGCCTTTAAGATCATGACGCAGCCGGTCGATCTCGACCCCGAAGACTGGGAAGATTTCCGCTCGAAGAGCCATCGCGCGCTCGACGAGATGATCGACTATCTGCGCGATTTGCGCGAGCGCCCGGTCTGGCGGGCGCCGACCGAGGAGGCGAAGGCGCGCTTCGACCGCGACCTTCCCGTCGAGGAGCGCGATTTCGCGGATGTGCTGAAGGACTTCGACCGCTACATAAAGCCCTTCGCCACCGGCAACATCCATCCGATGTTCATGGGCTGGGTGCAGGGCGCCGGCACGCCGGTCGGCATGATCGCGGAAATGCTCGCCGCCGGCCTGAACTCCAATTGCGGCGGGCGCAATCACATCGCCATCGACGTCGAGCGCCAGATCGCGAAATGGATGGCGCAGGCCTTCGGCTTTCCGCAGGACGCGTCGGGCATTTTCGTCACCGGCACGTCCATGGCGAATTTCCTCTCGCTGCTCGTCGCGCGCGATCAGGCCTATGGCGAGAGCGACGTGCGATTGAACGGGCTGTGCGCGCAGAGCGGCCAGCTCATCGCCTACGCCTCGCGCGAGGCGCACAATTGCGTGCGGCAGGCGATGGAGCTCGCCGGGCTGGGCGCGCGTCATCTGCGGCTCATCCCCTCCGACGAGCGCCGGGCGATGAAGATCAGCTATCTGCGCCACGCCATCGCCGCCGACCGGGCGGCGGGATTCCGGCCCTTCCTCATCGTCGGCACGGCGGGGACGGTCGATACGGGCGCGATCGACCCGCTCGACCGCCTCGCCGACGTCGCGCACACCGAAGACATGTGGTTCCATGTCGACGGCGCCTTCGGGGCGCTGGCCGCCCTGTCGCCGGCGCTCAAACCTCTCGTAAAGGGGCTGGAGCGCGCCGACAGCATCGCCTTCGACTTCCACAAATGGCTGCACGCCCCTTATGACGCGGGCTTTTTTCTGGTGCGCGACCCCAAAGCCCACAAGCGGGCTTTCGCCGCCAACGCCGCCTATCTCACGCGCGCCCCGCGCGGGCTCGCGGCGGGCGAGACCTGGCCCTGCGACCTCGGCCCCGATCTCTCGCGGGGTTTTCGCGCTCTGAAGGCGTGGATGACGATCGAGACCTTCGGCGCGAAAAAGCTCGGCCAATGCATCGAGCAGACCTGCCGCATGGCGAAGCGGCTGGAGGCGTGGATCGAGGGAAGCGGTAATTTCTTCATGCGCGCGCCGGTGTCGCTCAACATCGTCTGCTTCGGCGTGACGGGCGACGACGACGGCTCGCTCGCCCGCGAGATCGTGATGGAGCTGCACGAGCGCGGCGAGGCGGCCCCCTCGCTCACCATCCTCGACGGCGTCCCGGCGATCCGCGCGGCGATCATCAATCACCGCACCCATGAGGAAGACATCGACGCCTTCACGATCTATCTGGAGGCCGCCCTGCGCCGCGCCCGCAAGGAGCCGCATCTCGAAGCGCTGGCCGAGGCGCCGCACGGGCCGGGGAAGACGAGATTGTCGGAGGATTGATCCGGGCGCGTGCTCTCTCATACCTGCATAATTGGTGGAGGATGATCGAGGACAGCATGTAAAATCCATGCGTTGCGCGTCTCACGCTCCTTACGATTGTTAACCCCTTCCTTAGAGGGTGTTATGTACTTTGGTGATTGATTGTCTTAGTAGAATCGGATGTCTCCGATTCGCAAACCTTATCCGTCTGACGTCAGCGACGAAGAATGGTCGCTGGTTGCGCCTTATCTGACGCTCATGGACGAAGGCGCGCCGCAGCGTCAACATTCGCTGCGCGAGCTGTTCAACGGCCTGCGTTACGTGCTGCGCTACGGCATCGCCTGGCGCGCCATGCCCAACGATCTGCCGCCATGGTTCGCCGTGTATCAGCAATCGCAGCGCTGGCTGTCGGCGGGCGTGTTCGAGGCGCTTGCGCAGGATCTGCGCGCCCAGTTGCGCGTCGCTTCCGGGCGGGCGGCGGAGCCGACGGCGGCGATCATCGACAGCCGCACCTTGCGCTCGACCCCTGAGAGCGGCCCACGAGCGGGCTATGACGGCGCGAAGCGAAAGCGCGGCTCGAAGCTGCACATGGCAGTCGACACATTGGGCCATTTGCTGGCGTTGCATGTCACGCCGGCGAATGTCGATGACCGCGCCGAGGTCGGCAAGCTCATCGCAGCCGTGCAGGATGTGACAGGCGAAAGCGTCGAACTCGTTTATGTCGATCAGGGCTACACCGGCGAAAAGGCGTCCGAGGCGGCGAAGGCGCAAGGCGCCGAACTGTGCGTCGTCAAACTTGCCGAAGCGAAGAAGGGCTTCGTGTTGCTGCCCAAGCGCTGGGTGGTCGAGCGTTCATTCGCCTGGGCGACGCGATGCAGGCGGCTCGTCAAAGACTACGAGCGCTATGCTCAGACCCTCGCAGGACTCCACGTCGTCGCCTTCGCATGTCTCATGCTCAAGCGCGCAGCAGATTTCATGATCCAAGGTGCATAACACCCTCTAGCTGCGATCTCGTAATCCTTCGGCAAATTTGCTTCAAAAGCAATCAGCCTTTCTTTTGTTTGCTTTGGTCCAAGCGATTCAATAGCGTTAATATTCCTTACGATGACAAGGAAGAGCGAAAAAGAGTTGGACTTCGTCAGCCATGACGACCCCTTGGCAAACTTCATCCGATTAAATAATAATGCTCCATGTTCAAACTTATTGACTAATTCATCCTTGTTATCAAAATTTTCAGCGTAATCATCTAAAAACTGCTTCGCTTTGTCGTTTCTATTATAGAAATCGAATAAAAATGTAGCCATCAAATTTAAGGTGTACATGAGATGCACCATCCGCGATGTCTCGTAAGGCGAGAATATTTTTCCATCTAAGTGTCCGTCCTGAAAGATGTTGAATCGAATGAATCTGTTGTGATGGATGGGAGGCGGTCTGATTCGTAGGAGGCCGTCGATGTGGACGAAGGCAAACCGGGCGAAATACAATCGCGACAGGTTACGTTATCCGAGTGATGTGACGGACGAGGAGTGGGGGCATGTGGCGCCGCTTATTCCTCCGGCCAAGCGTGGCGGGCGCAAGCGTGAAGTGGACATGCGGGCGGTGTTCAACGCCATCATGTATGTGCTGAGCACGGGATGCCAATGGCGGTACATTCCCAAGGATTTTCCCCCGAAGAGCACAGTGTATCGTTATTTTTGCGATTGGGCCTGGTGCGGCGTTCTGGATCGCATGCACGACGCGCTCTACGTCATGTGTCGCGAACGAGCGGAACGAGAGGCGAGCCCCACCGCGGCGATCATCGATAGTCAGAGCGTGAAGAGCGCGGAAAAAGGGGGGCGCGCATTGATCCGCATGGCTATGACGCCGGCAAAAAGATCAAAGGCAAGAAACGCCACGTACTCGTCGATACGCAAGGTTTGTTGATGGGCGCCGTCGTTCACGGCGCCGACATTCAGGACCGAGACGGCGGCGTCTTGCTGCTTTCGACGTTGCATGGGCGGTTTCCCTTTCTTGAAAAGCTGTTGGCTGACAGCGCCTATCAGGGACCGATCTTCGCCGACGCAACGGGCAAAATCCTACCGTGTCTCAAAATCGAGATTATAAAACGATCCGATCAGGCGAAGGGCTTCGTGAAATTGCCCATGCGCTGGATCGTCGAAAGATCAATCGCCTGGCTAAACCGCTGTAGAAGACTGGCCAAGGATTGGGAAAACCTCAATATCACAGCGCTCGTGTTCCTGCGTTTCGCGTCGATTCGGCTCATGCTACGAAAGCTCTGCAATTGTTGACTAACTTCTGGGACGGACTCTCAATAGAAAATTTTGTAGCAACCTTTCGTCGAATCCCATGCAACAGATACACTTTATCCTTGAAGTAATCTGGCATAAATGAAAGAAACGCCGCCGCCGCCGCATCAGACGCGGGCAGCTTAGTTTCATGTATGAACGAAACTGGTGATGGCGCTAACCGAATACCCATGGCAATTTCAATCCCAGCCGATCTGGTAAAGAGAATCTAATAGAGGAAATGCCAAAAATTCAGACGCTTGAAAAGCCGTAAAGTTCGCAACATTGACCGTCATCAGGCAGGGAAACTAAGCCAGGTCGTAAGTCTCGCTTTCGCCGCCGCGTGAGCATACCGTCGGTGGGCTAGTTAACGAGCCACCGCTCCCCAAAAAGCCGCCGGTCCCAGTCCTCCACCTTCCCGCTCTCCAGCCGCCTTCGCGCGAGGTCGCGCCAGTTCTGGGCGAGCTCCGGCAGCGCCGCCATGGCGGTCAGTCCCTCGCGGTCCCTCGTGTCGCGGTAAAGCAGGCGCGTGAGGCGTTCGAGCGGCCAGTGGGGCCGGGGCCTGTCGACGAGGCGCAAAAGGTCGCCTTCTTCCGCGACGCCGGTTTCAAGCACGCGGTAATACCAGCCGGTGCGGCCGGTCTTTTGCACGCGCGCCGCCATGTCCGGGCAATGGAATCGGATGTTGAGCTTGAAACAGGGCTGGCGTCCCTGGCTCACCTGCAGCAGCGCGCTTCCGAAACGCACGATGTCGCCGACGCAGACATTTGCTTCGGTCCAGCCGGTCGTCGAGAGATTTTCGCCGAAGGCGCCCGCCGCTTCGAGCGCCTGCGCGTCGCCGATCTCTTTCGCCCAGTCGGCGTAATGCTCGAAGGCGTAATGATGCAGCGCCTTCTCCGGCCCGCCGTGATATTTGCGGTCCGCCTGCGCGTCGCCCTCCAACCCCGTCGCGCCAATTCGCCACGGCGCGGGCGCGGGCCGCTTGTCGATTGCGCTCGACGCTCCTTCCTCGCCCAAAGGCGCGATCGGCCCCGTGAGAACCAGCGGGCGGACGGGCGCGGGCGTCATGTTTCCGGCGGCACCTCGGAGATCAGGGAGCCGAGAAGCGCGCCCAGCGCCATGTCGTCCTCCTGCCCGAAGCCATGATGGCGGATGCGCCCGTCGCGGCCGATGACGATCGACGTCGGCGTGCCGCGCATCTCGTAGCGGCGCATGGTGACGGGGATCGGCCCGTCCTCGCCGGGCGCATCGACGCCGATCGGGAAGGTGAGGCGATATTCGTGGATGAAGGCTTCGAGCGAGACGGGCGTCATCGCCGCGTGATGCTCGAAGACGGTGTGCAGGCCGATCACCGCGAGGTCGGTGTTGCGAAAGAGGCTGTGCGCCTTCTGCGCCTGCGGCGTGCCATGCGCCACGCAGCCGGGGCACAGCATCTGGAAGGCGTGCAGCAGCACGACCCGGCCCCGCAGCGAGGCGAGGGTGACGGGCGCGGGCGTATTGAACCAGCGGGTGACGGAAAGCTCGGGCGCGAAAGGGGCGGTCATGGTCTGATGTCCGATTCCCGACATGACGATTTCTGGACCCTTTAACGGGTCAATCCATTGAGCTGTAAAGCGCCACAGGGCGGCAAAAGTTCAGGAACGGAATTTGCTCTCGCAAGGAGCGGAACGCCAATGCGCCTGTCGCGAGGAGCCGATGCCGCTTTACGCCTATGTCTGCGAAGACTGCAATTCTCAGTTCGAACTTCTCGTTCGTTCGTCGGACACGCCCGCCTGCCCCGCCTGCAAGAGCGAGAAGCTCTCGCAGCAGGTCGCCCGCATCTGCAGGGAGATCAAATATCCCGCCATCGCCAGATCGTGGCGGCGCGCGGCGGCGGCGTCCGGCGATCTCTCGAATTTCAGCAAGGCCGAGCGGAAGGTCTGACTCAGGCCTCGCGGTAGAAGAGCAGCATCAGCCCCGCCAGAATGAAGGCGATGGGCCAGACGAAGCCCGCGATGCGGGCCGCCCGCCCGTCGAGCCGCAGCTCCAGCCAGCGCGACCATCCCGCCGCGACGCCGACGAGGGCGAGCGGCGTGTGGGTGATTTCGAGCAGCGTCTCTTCCTTCACATTGGTCAGCGCATGGGAGTGGGTCAGCAGGAAGCCCGCCGCGACGGCCGTGGAGAGCGGGAAAACATAGGCCGCCCATCCCGCCTTCACGCGGCCGAGCCGCACGCGCCACTCGAAGATCCCGAAGGCGACGATCAACAGCGTCAGCAGGCGATGCTGCGCGATTTCCGGATCGCGCAGGCTCTCGATCACGCCGAGTTTGCCCAACGGCCAGACGGCTTCGTCCGCGCGCAGGAACAGGAAGGCCGCGAGGCCGAGGAACATCAGCGGCCAGTGGCGGGCGAAAGGCGCGAGGCGCCGGCCGCGCTCCATCAGCGCCATCGCGCCCATCGCGAGGACGAAGAGCCCCGCCCAATGGTGGTTGTATTCGGACCAGGCGATGTCCGCCGCCCAGCGCGATTGCGCCGCCGCGGAGGCGGTTTCGGCGGCCATGGCCTCCTGCGAGACGGACAGGGCCGAGTGATCCGGGCTTTCCAGACGCACCGGCCAGCGGGGCTCCAGACGCTCGACGATCTCCGGCAGACTCGCGCGCTCGATGATGTCGCGCGCCGGCGGCAGCGAGGCGAGCGAGGCGGCGCAGAACAGGACCGTCAGTCCGACGCCGATCTCCGTCTCGGCGAAGCGGCGGGTGCGCAGCATGGGCGCCGCGCCGCGCACGGCGAGAAAATTCATGCCGCCGAGAAAGAGCAGGCCCATGAGCAGCACGATCTTGGCGCCGAGCATGAGGCCGTAGGACGTGCCGTAAAGCGCCGGCGGCGCATCGACATAATCGAGGGCCAGGAAGACGCCCCCCGAAAGCAGCGCCGCAACGGCGCCGATGGAGATGAGCGAGAAGCGGCGTCCGACGATCGGCTGCGTCGGGGCGCCGTTCGTTTCCGTCAGCGCGATGAGGAAAAAAGGAATGCCGCCGATCCAGACCGCGGCGCTGGACATGTGCAGCAATTCCGCCGCCGCAAGGGAGACCGCGCCCTCGAGCTGGCTCGTCGCATGCGTCGAGACGGCCTGCACGACGAGGAGCAGCGCGCCGAGCGCGGGCGCGAGGAAGCGTAACGCGGGGCCGCCGTTGCGCGCGACGAGGGCGATGGACAGGGCGATCGCCGCAGCGATCAGATCGGCGATGGCCGCGCGGGCGCTGATCGCCTCCGGGAAGGAAATCTCCAGCGTGCCGGCCAGCATGACGGCGAGCGAGACGGCCGCAACCGCCTCCGCCGCGGCGAGCGCGCCGGCGCTCCACGAGATCAGACGCAGGGCGCGGGTCGAAATTCTCTCCCCGGCGTCGCCGAGCCGCGGCGCGAGGGGCCAGGAAAGCAGGACGAGAAACGCCAGTCCGCCGACGGTCAGCGATTGCGCGGCGAGGATGAAGCCGCGCAGCACGACGCCGAGAAAGCCGTATATCTCGATGAAGAGCTGCATTCCTCAGCGGCCCACGCTGAAGGGAATGTCTCCCTGAGTGATATGGCCGTCGGGGCTGAGAGTCTGCCAGTGGAGCCGATAGGCGCCGGGGGCGAGGCCGCGCGCCTGCGCCTTCAGCCTGTCCGCCGCGGCGTCGCCGATCAGCGGCAGGGACACGCTCGCGCCCTCGGGCGTCGTCAGCTTCAGATTCGAGCGGGTGGCGTCGATCCTGCTGTTGAAGCGGATTTCAATCGCGATTTCGGTTCCGGAAACCTGCTGACCGGGGCTCGGCGTCGCGTTGACAATCACAGCGTGCGCATCGGCCGCCCCGCACGAAACGGCGGAAAAAAGCGCAACGAAGGTCAGCCGTTTGGACATCATGGCGGGGTTCGAAGGCCATCCCGGGAATCGGGCCGCGAGGAACTTCGAGTTATCCCCTTTTGGCGGCCCTGATCAATGCCTGTCGGGGCCGGCGAGGGGCGCCGTCATGCGGCGGGGCGACGCATGGGAGGCGCATGGGGAGGCGTATGGGGCGGCGCGGCCCCGAGCTTTCCCGGCAAAGCCCGACTTGCGGCGGCGCGCGCGGTTGCGCATATACTGCGGAATGCCCCCCGCGCCGACAAACCGCCGTCCCGCCTCTCCCAAGGAAGCCCCGCAGGAGCCCTTCAAGCGCGCCGTCTCCGGCGCCATGCGCGCCATGGCGAAAACTCCCGCGCTCGACGTGATCTTCGCGCCCGAGCGGCCGTCGCTCGTCACGGGAGAGGACGGCGCCAAGGCGCGGTTGACGGAGCCTCCGCGCAAGCTCTCGCCGAAGGACGCCGCCATTTTGCGCGGCCAGGCCGACTCGATCGCCCTGCGACTCGCATGTCACGACGATGCGGTGCACCGCCGTTACGTTCCCGATACCGCGGAGGCGCGCGCCGCCTTCGACGCCATGGAGCAGGCCCGCGTCGAGTCGATCGGCGCCCGGCGCATGGACGGCGTCGCCGCCAATATCGCGGCGATGCTCGACGACCGCTACCAGCGCGGCCATTCCGACCAGATCAGGAGCCGCGAGGACGCGCCGCTCGAGGACGCGCTGGCGCTCATGGCCCGCCAGCGGCTCACTGGCCTCGCGCCGCCGCCTCATGGCGCGAAGATCGTCGAGTTCTGGCGCGACGTCATCGAGGAGCGCGCCGGCGCCGATCTGGACCGGCTCGTCGGCGCGGTCGAGGACCAGCGTCATTTCGCGCAGATCGTTCGCGAGCTTCTCTCCCATCTCGACATGGCGAGCGGCGAGGCGCCCGAGGAAACGGAGGCCGAGGACGAAAGCGAGGAGCAGCCCCAGAACCCGGACGAGACCGAGAATCAGGACCAGGAAGACGACACGGCCAAGAGCAAGGCCGAGATGGAGACGGCGCTCGCCGCCGAGGACTCGGAGCAGGAGGGCGAAAGCGTATCGGCCGAGGCGCCCTATGGCGAGACGGAGGAGGATTCCGACGCCGGCGACATGGAGGAGGCGCCCGACGCGCGCCGCCCGTCGACGACCGCCGCCGAACGCTCCGGCGCGGACTACCACGCCTACACCACGCGCTTCGACGAGATCGTGCGCGCCGAGGAACTTTGCGATCTCGAGGAGCTGGATCGGCTGCGCGCCTATCTCGACAAGCAGCTCCTGCATCTCTCTTCCGTCGTCGGCCGGCTCGCGAACCGGCTCCAGCGCCGCCTGATGGCGCAGCAGAGCCGCAGCTGGGAGTTCGATCTCGAGGAGGGCATGCTCGATCCCGCGCGCCTCACCCGCGTCATCATCGATCCGCAGCAGCCGCTGTCCTTCAAGCGCGAGAAGGACATGGACTTCCGCGACACGGTGGTCACGCTGCTCCTCGACAATTCCGGCTCGATGCGCGGACGCCCGATCACCGTCGCCGCCACCTGCGCCGACATTCTGGCGCGCACGCTGGAGCGCTGTGGCGTGAAGGTCGAGATCCTCGGCTTCACGACTCGCGCCTGGAAGGGCGGGCAGTCGCGCGAACTCTGGATAAATGAAGGAAAGAAGCCGAACCCGGGCCGCCTGAACGACATCCGCCACATCATCTACAAGGCGGCCGACGCGCCCTGGCGGCGCGCGCGGCGCAACCTCGGACTGATGATGCGCGAGGGGCTCCTGAAGGAAAACATCGACGGCGAGGCGCTGGACTGGGCGCATCGGCGCCTGCTCGCGCGCACCGAGCAGCGCCGGATATTGATGATGATTTCCGACGGCGCGCCGGTCGACGATTCGACGCTCTCGGTCAATCCGGGGAATTATCTGGAGCGTCATCTGCGCCAGATCATCCACGACATCGAGACCAAGTCTCCGGTGGAGCTGATCGCCATCGGCATCGGACACGACGTCACGCGCTATTACCGCCGCGCGGTGACGATCGTGGACGCGGAGGAACTCGGCGGCGCCATGACGGAAAAGCTCGCGGAGCTGTTCAGCGAAAGGGCCGCGCCCGCGGCGCCCCAGCCGGTTCGCGGTCGCCCGGCGCCGCTCGTCGCTGCAGCGCGGTAAGTCTTCACCGATTGATCATCATGTCACAAGCTCGACATATTCGTCCCGGTTGACCGATAAAATTGCAACGAATCCGCTCCCTCGCGCGTTAATCAAATGGAGCGACCGTTTTCGGGCGCGCCGAATGGTGGCGTTGTGGCGACGGAGTGGGTGAGATGGCGTTTGTGACCGAGAGGCGGGAGGCGCGCGACGACGCGCCCGAGTTCCAGAAAGTTGCGTGTGTTCTGGCGATCTGCGCCCTGGCGACGTTCCCGCTCGCCTTCTGCGCGGCGTTGACGATCTGGGGTTCGTGACACGAAAAGGGGAGCGGCGCGGCGCTCCCCTTTTGTCTGTTCATGTCCTGCGGCGACCGCCTTACGAGGCGTCGGAGACCGGCCATTCGGCCTTGAACTCGTTTCCCTTGTTGTCATGCGCGACGACTGACATCGTCTTCGCGCCATTGGGCGCATAGGTGAAGCGGAAGTTCGGGTCTTCCGACAGCGAAATCCCCCCTTCCATCGAAAAGACGAGTTCGTCGCCCTGCCGCACTTCGACCCGGTCGATATAGTGGGCGGGTATGTAGAGATGCGTCATCTGATCCATCTGCAGACCCGAATTGTTCGGGTGGCGAATCATGATCTGCGCCTCGCGCCTGCCCGCCTCCGCGCTCCTGAACTCGCGATATTTCATCTTGCCGAGATTGGCGTTGGCCTCGTCCTGGTCCTTGACCGCCGGCGCCGAGCAGCCGCCGGCCGCCTTCACGAATTTCACTTCGGAATGCAGCTTGCCGTCCCGCGTCTCCGCCACCGCATGGACATTGGTGTAGGAATTCACCCGGACGCGCGTGCTGATGAAGCTCACGCCCGCTTTTTCTCCGACCGTGAAGGCCGCGGCCATGGGCATCGGGTTCTGATCGATGACGAGCGTTGCGGTTTTTACCCGCGCAGGCTCGGGGAAGCGCAGGGTCATCGGCACGATCGCCGCGTCCTCGGCGCGCACCGGCGCCTCGAGCGCAATGACTCCGTCGCGCTCGGCCATCGCGCGGCCCTGAAAAATATCCGTCACGAGCCCCGGCCATGGGTCCGGCGCGGTTTCGGCGCGCGCGGGCGAGGCGAGCGTCGCGGCGAAAAACGCGGCGAGAAGCCCTGAGGCGCGAAAGCATTTCGACATGGGTTCCTCCTGACGGGTCTTTTGCGGGAGATTAGCTCAATTCGCGCCCGACGGATGAGACAAAGTCATGCAGCGGCCGCTCATGGCGTCTCCCATTCGAGTTCAGCGAAGCCGGCGGTGGCGTTGCGGGCGTGGTAATTCTCGAACAGCCGCCATTTGCCCTGCTCCGAGGCGCCAGCCGCCTTGGTCGCGTCGGTGACGCTCTCGCCCTTCTTTATCGCCGCGCGCAGATCGGCGGTCAGACGGGTCAGATAATTGCGCTCGTCGTCGAGCGCCTTCGGCCAGGGCGCGACGAGGGGGCCGTGGCCCGGCACGACGCGCTCGGCCTTGATCGTCGAAAGCTTTTCCGCGACGTCGAGGAAGCCCAGAAGGCTGCCGTCCACCACCGGCACATGTTGCAGGAAAAGCAGATCGCCGGCGAAAAGCGTTCCGCTCGCCGGGTCCAGCACAGTGAGATCGCTGTCGGTATGCGCGGTTCGCCAAGCCTGCAGGACGAGCGAACGTCCGCCGAGATCGAGCGTTGACGAATCGGATACGAGCATCGTCGGTGAGATGATCGTGACGCCGTCCAGCGCGTCGCCCATCGCCTCGCGGAAGGAGGCGAGATAATGCGCGCCCCGCGCCGCGAGCGCGCGCGGCAGGTTCTTGTGGCCGACGAAGACCGTGCCCGGCCCCTCGAAGGCGCCGTTGCCGAAGACGTGATCGGGATGGGCGTGGGTGTTGATGACGTAGCGAACCGGCTTTTGCGTCTTCTCGCGCAGCGCGGCGAGAAAGGCCTTGCCCTGAATCAGGCTGCCTCCCGTGTCGATCACCGCGACCGAGTCGTCGCCGACGACGGCGCCGAGATTGGCGATGCCCCCGAAATTTTCCCGGGTCATCAGGGATGTTTCTCCCTGATGCGCAAAGACTCCCGGAGCGAGCTCCGTCAGCGTGAAGGACGGCTGCGCGAGCAGGGGCGATGGCCCGGGAACGAGCGAAAGAAGGAGCGCGGCACATGCCGCCGCGCGATGTAATATATTGATTTTATTTAGCATTATGCGTTGCCTTGGCGGCATGTCGGCAAACGCTGACGCCTGCGTTTTTTGCGATTGCGATTCAACCGCTCCCAACATATTATCCCGCCGTTTCCGAGTTAAAAGATGCCTTCCGGACGGGAACTGGAAGCTTCTCGACGTCGGGCGGATTTTTTGACCGAACGGCGCGGGACATGAAACGGAAAACGCCTTCCCAATGTCGAGGCGCCCTGAGAGGCGCGACGTCGGCGGCGGCGCAACAATAAGGCGCGCCTCGGCGTCGTCAGGAGGAAAAGCTCATGCATAAGCTGTTGTTGTCGACTTCGGTGGCCGTTCTCGCGCTGACTGGCGCGGCGAAGGCCGACGAGTTGCTGGCGCTTCAGAAGGACCCGAAGCAGTGGGTCTCGCCGACTGGCGACTACGCGAATCTGCGCCATTCGGCTCTCAAGCAGATCACGGCTGAGAACGTCGGCAAGCTTGCTCCGGCGTGGCAGTTTTCGACCGGCGTGCTGCGTGGCCACGAAGGCGCCCCGCTCGTCGTCGGCGACGTGATGTATCTCCACACGCCGTTCCCGAACAATGTTTACGCGCTCGACCTGAAGGATCCGGATCACAAGATCCTCTGGAAGTATGAGCCGAAGCAGGATCCGTCCGTCGTTCCGGTCATGTGCTGCGACACGGTGAACCGCGGCCTCGCCTATGGCGACGGCAAGATCTTCCTGGCCCAGGCGGACACGACGCTTGTCGCGCTCGACGCCAAGACCGGCAAGCTGGTCTGGTCGGTGAAGAACGGCGACCCGGCGAAGGGCCAGACCTCCACCGCCGCTCCGCACGTCTTCAAGGACAAGGTGTTCGTGGGCATCGCCGGCGGCGAGTTCGGCGTGCGCGGCCACATCACCGCTTACGACATCAAGGACGGCAAGCTGGCCTGGCGCGGCTACTCCATGGGCCCCGACAGCGACACGCTGATGGACCCGGAGAAGACCACCCATCTCGGCAAGCCGGTCGGCAAGGACTCGGGCATCTCGACCTGGCAGGGTGACCAGTGGCAGATCGGCGGCGGCACCACCTGGGGCTGGTACAGCTATGATCCGGAACTGAACCTCGTCTATTACGGCTCGGGCAACCCCTCGACCTGGAACCCGAAGCAGCGTCCGGGCGACAACCGCTGGTCCATGACCATCTGGGCGCGCGACCTCGACACGGGCAAGGCCAAGTGGGTCTACCAGATGACCCCCCACGACGAGTGGGACTATGACGGCATCAACGAGATGGTTCTCGCCGACCAGAACATCGGCGGAACGACCCGCAAGACGCTCGTCCACTTCGACCGCAACGGCTTCGGCTACACGCTGGACCGGGTGACGGGCGAGCTGCTCGTCGCCGAGAAGTTCGACCCGGCCGTGAACTGGGCGACCAAGGTCGACATGGACAAGAACTCCAAGACCTATGGCCGTCCGCTGGTCGTGTCGAAATATTCGACCGAGCAGAATGGCGAGGACACCAACACCCAGGGCGTGTGCCCGGCGGCGTTGGGCGTGAAGGACCAGCAGCCGGTCTCCTATGACCCGGCGACGGGTCTGTTCCTGGTGCCGACGAACCACGTCTGCATGGACTACGAGCCGTTCCGCGTGTCCTACACCGCGGGTCAGCCCTACGTCGGCGCGACGCTGGAAATGTATCCGGCGGGCAAGGTGCTCGGCGACGGCACCAACAACACCGGCAACTTCATCGCCTGGGACGCCAAGGTCGGCAAGATCGTCTGGTCGAACAAGGAGCAGTTCTCGGTGTGGTCGGGCGCGGTGTCGACCGACGGCGGCGTGACCTTCTACGGCACGCTCGAGGGCTATCTGAAGGCCGTCGACACGAAGACCGGCAAGGAGCTTTACAAGTACAAGACTCCGTCGGGAATCATCGGCAACGTCATCACCTATGAGTCAGGCGGCAAGCAGTATGTCGCGGTCCTCTCGGGCGTTGGCGGCTGGGCCGGCATCGGCCTTGCGGCTGGTCTGTCGAAGAGCAATGAAGGTCTCGGCGCGGTGGGCAACTACGCCTCGCTCGCCAACTACACCGCCCTCGGCGGCGTGCTGACCGTCTTCGCTCTGCCGAACTAAGCGAGACGCTTGGCGCATAAGCAAATCTGGCGCTCGGCGCACCCCTCCGTCGGGTGTCGCCGAGCGCCGCTGTTTCCAAGGTTAGAGAACCGATCAGGGAGAGTGTGATGAAATCGTCGCTTGCCGGGGCGCTGGCCCTGGGCGTCATGATGTTTGTGGGAACCTCCGCCATGGCCGAGGCGCCCGGAGATCCCAAGGCCGTCAAATCCGTCGACGGCAAATATTACGACGCGAAAGGCGACCCCACCTACAACGTCGGCGCCGACGGCACGGTGGACTGGTACACTTTCTCCGGCTATCGCCGCTATCACGCCGAATGCCACGTCTGCCACGGCCCGAACGGCGGCGGCTCGACTTACGCGCCGGCGTTGAAGGAGTCGGTGAAGCGCTTCGACTATGCGGAATTCGCCGGCATCGTGATCGGCGGCCGTCAGAACGGCAACAGCGTCATGCCGGCCTTCTCCGACAACAAGAACGCTTCCTGCTACATCGACGACCTTTACGTCTATCTCCGCGCGCTCTCGACTGGCGCCGTCCAGCCCGGTCGCCCGGAGAAAAAGGAGCCGGCGCCCGAGGCCTTCAAGAAGGCCGAGGCCGAGTGCATGGGCAATAAGTAAGCCGCCCGGCGTTCTCTTTCGGGAGCATGCCTGAACAATTGGTCCGGAGCCGCCGCGGCTTCCGGACCTTTTGTTTTTTCCGTGGTCAAAACCACAAAGCGAGATTATCTGGGAGAAGCTTGGTTGGCCCGCGGCGCCGAAAGGCCCCCGGCAGGTCAGGAGTAGAATTGCGTGAAGCGGCAAAAAAGTTTGAAGCAGCGCTGGCGCAAGCCGGCGCTCGTGATCGCCTTCAGCCTCGCGGCGGCGACCGGCTTCGCCCAGCATATGGGACCGGATTTCGGCGCAAAGGGGTCCGACAATTCGGGCGGAATAGAACTTATCGATCCGAAAGTGCTGCGGGTCTGCGCCGACCCGAACAATCTACCCTTCTCGAATGAAAAGGGCGAAGGCTTCGAAAACAAGATCGCGGAATATCTGGCGCAGAAGCTCGGCAAGGAGCTCGCCTATTCCTTCTACCCGGGCGCCACAGGATTCGTGCGAAACACGCTCAACGCGCATCTGTGCGACGTCATCCTCGGCATGCCGCAGGGCAACGACCTCGTACAGCCGACCAATCCCTATTACCGCACGACCTACGCCATCGTGACGCGCGCCGGATCGGACCTCGACGGCATGACCGCTCTCGACGATCCTCGGCTGAAGGAGAAACCGCACCGCATCGGCCTCGTCGCCAACACGCCGCCGGGGAACATTCTCGCCCGGAACGGCCTGATGGGTTCGGTCAAACCATATCCGCTCATGGTGGACACCCGCGTCGAATCCTCGAGCGCCGCGATGATCCACGACCTCGAGACCGGCGACATCGACGTTGCGCTCCTCTGGGGGCCAATCGCCGGCTTCTACGCGAAGAAGTCGAGCGCGAAGCTCAATGTGGCGCCGCTGGCGGAGACCCCCGGAACGCGCATGGCCTTCCGGATCGCGTTCGGCGTGCGCCATTCCGACCAGAACTGGAAGCGCGATCTCAACGCCTTCATCGCGCAGAACAAGGGCGCTCTGGAGAAGATCCTCAGCGATTATGGCGTCCCGCTGCTCGACGAAACGGGCCAGCCCCTCGCAAGGTCGCAGTGACCCGCGCCTTCTTGTTTCTTGCAATTTGCCTCGCCGCGACCAACGCGCGCGGCGAGGCGCCGCCGCGCCCGCGCGAGCCGGAAGGCTATCGTCTCGACGCCTATCGCGCGCCGGTTCCCGCGACGCTCACAGGCGCGACGGTGATCGACACGGCGAAAGCCTTCGACATGTGGAAGGCGAAGGCGGCCGTCTTCATCGACGCGCTGCCGCATGCGCCAAAACCGGAGGGCCTCCCCAAAAGCGCAGTATGGCGCGAGCAGCCGCGCTTCGACATCCCGGGCAGCGTCTGGCTTCCGGACACGGGCTACGGCGAGCTCGCGGAAGCCACGCAGCGCTATCTGGAAAAAGGACTCGCGCGCGCCACCGCCAGCGACAAGGCCAAACCGCTCGTCTTCTACTGCCTCGAAAACTGCTGGATGTCCTGGAACGCGGCGAAGCGCGCCATGTCTCTCGGCTACGCCAATGTCTTCTGGTACCCGCAGGGAACCGACGGCTGGGCGGCCCAAAAGCATCCGCTCGAGGAGCGCAAGCCCGAGCCGCGCGAGTAGGGCCCATTCAGGAAAAAAGTTCGCGGGCACAGCTGCGAAGGGGGAGACAGGACGCGAATCCGCGGCAGGCTCGCCGAATATGGCTCTACCTCGTTTCCATCGCCGCCATGATCGCGCGGGCCAGCGCGCCGAAGCGCTGTTCGATCAGCGCGGGGCTTTCGCAAACGAATGCGACCATCTTGCGCTGTTCTTCAAACATGCGCAGGCGCCATTGCAGCGCCTCGCTCGCCTTCCTGATCGCCTCCGGGTCCTGCGGCTTGCGGTCCTGGACTTCGCGCATCGTTTGCGTCTCCTCGCGGGCCTTCTCCGCCATGTCCTTCAGGCGGCGGCCGAAGCGGTCGAGACCGTTGACGACGTCGCGACGTTCGTCGTTCATGCGCTCATAGACGCCGGCGAAAAGCAGCGTCAGCCGCGCCTTGCGCGACTCGCCGGCGCCTTTCGCGAAATCGCCGATGAGCCTTTCCGCTTCCTCGAGCGGCGTGCGCCGGGGCGCGATACGCGTGACGAGATCGGCGACCGCCGCGTCTCCCCGCCAGTCTCTGCGTTCCTTCTCGATCGACGGCCCGGTCCACACGCCGCCGAGCGCGATCTCTGGCACGCGCACCTGTTTGCATGGCCAGTCGCTTTGCGGGGCGGAGGTTTGCGCGAATGCGGCGCCGCCAACGGTCAAAGCGAGCGCCGCCGCGAGAATGCGCGAAATATTCATGCTTCCTTCAACCTTTCTCCGCCCGACGAAGCGTCCCGCGTATAATGCCCCATGCATGTCGTTCCCGTCATCGATATTCGAAACAGCGAAGTGGTCCGCGCCGTCGCGGGGCGGCGCGCCGAATATGCGCCCATCGTCACGCCGCTCGCAAAATCAAGCGCGCCCATAGATGTCGTCGACGGATTGCTGAGGATCCACGATTTCGACGCACTCTATATCGCCGATCTCGACGCAATCGAAAGGCGCGGCGACGCACGCGCGGCGATCGAAGCGATCCGCGCCGCTTTTCCCGCGTTGCGCCTCTGGGTCGACGCCGGCGTTCGGACCGCTTGCGACGTCGAGCGCTGGCTGCGGCTTCGCGACGTCGATGTCATCGTCGGCAGCGAAAGTTTCGAAAAGCCGGAGGAGATGCGCCGCCTGCGCGACGACGAACGCATGATTCTGTCGCTCGATTTTCTGGGCGAAGATTTTCTTGGAGATGCGGAGCTGCTCGTGAATACGGAATTTTGGCCATCGCGCGTCATCGTCATGACTTTAGCTCGCATCGGCGCCGGTCTCGGGCCGGATATGACGCGCCTGGGCCGATTTGTTTCGCGCGCAAAAGGCCGGCGCGTTTACGCTGCGGGCGGAGCGAGAGGCGTCGACGATCTCGTGGCGCTGAAACAGATGGGCGCGAGCGGCGCGCTTGTCGCCACAGCCCTGCACGACGGCAATCTGACGCGAGACGATATTGCGCGGCTCGCTGAGCCGCAAAAAGAAAGGGAGCCGCGAAGGCTCCCTTTTTGAACGCGAGACGAGGCTGAAATCAGTTGGCGGCGAAAGGATGCTTCGCCGTCACGCGGGCGGACAGAACGCTCTGCGCGGTCGGGTCGCCCTTCATCGCGCGAGCGATGGCTTCCTTCGTGGCCTGATAGTTGAAGTCCTGAATCTTCTGGTCGTCGTTGGCGTCCCAATGGATAAAGACGCCGACGCAGATGAAGAGATCTTCGGCCTTGTCGAGCGGGATCACGCCCTCGGCGACCGAGTCGGCGACGGCCTTGGCGACGCCATGCTGCGCCGGGCCGAACATCTGCACGGCCTGCTTGGCGTTCTTGATCGTCACCTTGTTGAACATCATGGTGTAGGGCTTGACGAGCAGGTTCGGCGCGATCACCGCGAGCAGCGTGGTGAAGCCGTCCTTGTTGTTGACGAGCCCGTTGGCGAAGGCCTTTTCCGCAGCCGAACCGCGCGGACCCATGATGAGGTCGATGTGGGCGACCTCATTGCCCTCGCCGACGAGCGACTCGCCGACGCCCATCTTTGCGCTCGACGAAACGAAGCCGCTCGATGGCTTCGGAAACAGCGCGCCTAGAATCTTCTCAAAGAACGAAGCCATATTTCCATCCCTTCCCGTGCTGTTCGCGTCCCAGCGGCGTCCTGTTGTCCAGCGCACGCGCGGAATGCCAAAACTTTTTTCGCCTCGACGCCCGGACATTGCCGCAGCGTCGATTATCCATCCGCATCATGAACGAGGAGCCGCAGCGAGCGGCTCCCCGAAATTTACGCAGGAATGCGCGGTTCTCAGTTCGGCGCGAAGGGGTGCTTGGCCTCGTTGCGCTTGGCGACGACTTCGGCGGCCTTCGGCTCGCCGCGAACGGCGCGGGCGATGGCTTCCTTCGTGGCCTGATAGTTGTAGTCCTGGATCTTCTTGTCGTCCGAAGCGTCCCAGTGAATGAACACGCCGACCGAGATGAACAGGTCGTCGGCTTCGGCCACCGGGATCACGCCCTCGGCGACCGAGTCGGCGACGGCCTTGGCGACGCCGTGCTGAGCCGGGCCGAACATCTGGACGGCCTGCTTGGCGCCCTTGATGGTGACCTTGTTGAACAGGATCGTGTTGGGCTTGCAGAGCAGGTTCGGAGCGACGACCGCGAGAAGCGTCGTGAAGCCGTCCTTGTTGTTGACGAGAGCGTTCGCGAAAGCGAGCTCGGCGGCCGAACCGCGCGGTCCCATGATCAGGTCGATGTGCGCGACTTCATTGCCTTCGCCAACCAGCGACTCGCCGACCAGCATCTTGTTGATAACTGCCATGTGCGTTCCCTTTCCAAATCCCTGACGCGCCCGCGCGCCGAGCGCCGCGAGCGCCCTATCTTTGTTTTCGACATCGGGCGAAAAGCCCGACCGGTTGGCCAGATAGCCGCGAGACCACCCCGCGCGGCGCGGACTCAACCATTTTTGCGAGCGCTTGCCAAGATGGCCGCGAGATAATCGGCGAAAAGAACAGCCACTGTCATGTCCGCGCTCGTGCCCGGATTGAGCCGCCGTTCCTTGAGCGAACGGTCGAGGTCCAGCGCAATTGCAAAGGCCTCTTCGCGCGTCGCGGCGCCAATTTGCAAAGCGGCCCGGCGCGCCTCATCACGCACGGCTTGCGCTGTTTCGAGACCGTATTTGCGGGCGATGTGGCTATCGGGAAAGGCGCCGAGGAAAGCCATGTAAACCTCGAGCGTCGCGCGCGGCGCGTCATGGCCGGCGGCGCGGGCGCGGATGAGCGTCTCCGCGCCCATCCCGAAAATATCGACGAAGCCGCTCGCATATTGGAAGGCGATGCGGTCGCGGTCCGACGCCGCCCGCATGGCTTCCAGCAATGTCGTTTGCGCGGGCTCGGCGACGTCGTGCGCGGGCGCCGAGCCGAGTCCGGCCGGCTGCGCGAGGCTGATCGCGCGAAAGGCCGCGTCGGCGTCGGCGCGGTCGAGTCGCGCGAGAACGCGCGACGTCTCGCGGCGCAGGTCGCCGGTTTCGGCGGTGAGCGCGGCATGGGCGAGGGGCGCGCAAAGCAGCACGATGCCGAGATTGGTGTTCTGACCCACCGCCGTCCATGTCGCCTGCATGGCGCCGAGGATGCGCTTTCCGACGTTCGCGCCTTGCGCTGCGATTTCGGGCGCGGCGGCCTTCGCGCTGTCGATGAAATCCTGCGCCGCCATGCCATGCCCGTCCGCGAAGACATGGACATTTCCGGGCTTGGGCGCGGCGAGCTCCGCCTCGCAGGCGGCGATGAAGGCGCGGGCGACCGTCCCGGGCGCGACGGCCGCCTCAGTCACGTTTCGCCGCCGCCAGTTTTTCCAGCGCGTCGGCGGCGATGCGTTCGGCGATGGAGAAGGGCGTCACACGCTGCAGCCCGCTCCAGCCCGCCATGCTGTTGACCTCCAGCGCCATCGCCGCGCCGTCCGCCGCCGTGATGAGATCGACCCCGGCGAAATCGACGCCCAGAGCCGCGGCGGCGGCGAGCGCCATGTCGCGCTCCTCCGGTGTCGGTTCGACAGCGACGGGTTTCGCGCCCTGCCGCACATTCGTGATCCAGTGGCTCGAGCGACGCCGCATGGCGCCGATGATTTTTCCCCCGGAAAGGAGGATGCGCATGTCCTCGTAGGGCGGCCGCGAGGGGCCGACGAAGCGTTGCAGATAGAAGACGCCGCGCGCCTCTTCGAGCGAGGGAAGATCGCTTTCCTTCTCGATGAGGCGCAGGCCCCAGCCCTGCGCCCCGAAAAGCGGCTTCATCACGAGCGGGCCATGCGCGCATTCGCGCCGCGCGATGGCGCGCGCCTGCGCCAGCGTCTGCGTGGCGAAGGTCTCGGGGCTCGGGACGCCGGCGCGGGCAAGCAGGAAGCTCGCCATGCTCTTGTCGGTGCAGCGCTCGATCGCGCGCGCGCTGTTGATCAGGGGGACGCCCAGCGCCTCCAGCGCATGCAGCACGCCGAGCCGCATGGTGATCGCCTCCAGCGACCCGTCGCCGATGGCGCGCACGATCGCGAGGTCGGGAAGCGCGTGAAAGCCCGGGATCGCAAGGCCGAAGGTTCGCGTCGTGTCGATCCTGCAGGCCGCGAGGCGCACCGCAATCGGCGTCGCGCCGAGCGCGCGAAAGGCCGCGAGCGTATGCTCGACATGCCAGTCGAGCTTGTCGGTGAAGACCGCGACGCGGGGACGCCTTTTTCCGCCTGTCGGCAGAACGGCCGCGCGAGGGGTTCGGGGTTGATCCAGCACGTTTGACGACGCCACTAAATTCCCGGACCCTTCACGCTGAAACTCTCCCCGCGTTGGCGGACAGAGATTCGAGGCTCAACCCCCGAACGACTTGTCGAGCAGCGCCACATTGATCTCGCCGCCGCGGAAGGTTTCGCCGGTTTCGACCGCCGTCACCAGCGCCTCGGCCGGCGAGAACAGGCTGCCGTCGATCTGGTAAAAGTCGCCCTTGTAGGCCTTGAAGATTTCCGCGAAGGGGCGGCCGTAGTCACGCGAATTGTGGCTGGGCAGCTTTTCGGCGAGTTCCTTCGCCGCAGCCGCCGGACCCTTCACGAAGAGATGGGCGCGGCCGGCGTAGATGATCGCGTCATTGGTGCGGCCCATGGCCTGCACGAAATCCGGATGAGGGGGCGACAGCGGCGCCGTGGCGACTCCGTCGACGATGTTGTCGAGCGGGAAATGCAGCTCATGCGCCTTGTGCAGCGCGACTTCCAGCACGCGGCCGACAACCTGCACGCTGCCGGCGAGCGACTGGGTCGGCGCATAGATGAAGGCGACCTTGTCCGGCGAAACGCCCGACTTCGACGCGACCTTTTCGACGACCTCCTTCGGCGGCGGCGAGCCGCTTTCGAGGACGATGGTCACGCGGTCGGCCTTGTCCTGATAGGAGAGCTCTTCGAAGAGCTTCTCGACCCGCGCCTGCGCGCGGCCGGGACCGGAGCCCAGCGCGAAGAATTTCTCGTGGCTCAGGCTCCAGCCGGCATATTGGCTGGCGAGGCAGGCGACGACCGGATCATTGCTGCCCACCGTCAGCCAGAACGGCCATTTGGCGGCGCCCGGCGCGTGGGAGAGCGTGACCTTCCCGAGGCCGCCCATGCAGATTTCGGTGAGGAGGAGGCCGGCGTCTATTCCGCCCGCGACCTTGGAGCCCGCGTCGATCAGCAATTCGCCGAGCCCGCCCCGAGAGACGGAAACGCGGTAGCGCTCCGCGCCGGCGACCAGACGGTCGACGATCTCGCCCGCGAGAGAATTGACGCTCGCCGTCACCCGGCCGCTCGTGTTCTGGCTTCCGCTCACCTTGTGGCCCTTCCTTTTGGTCTGTCTGTGGCTCTACCGTACGTGGTCTTTACCGGCTTATGGTAAATCCAATGGTCCGATCAGGTCGCGGCGGAACTTATCGGGCTTTGTGATGAAACGAAAGCGCTCCCTCGTGCGTTGGAGCACATACGGTCTTAACGGCCGTCAAATAAGTTTCATCAAACGGATTTAGGGCGGCGACATATTCGGGAGCTTCGGCGATGGGCGATCATTCTACAAGCGGCGGCGAGAAGCGGATATTCCTGTCCGACGTGATCATCACAACGGTTTGCGTGGCCGTCCTTCTTCTGGCGAATGTCGCGATTATCCGCGGCGTGGATGTCGCTCTCGACGCGATTCATCCCAAATTCGAAAAAATCGCCAGTCTGTCCCGATAATTGTCGATCGTCGGCGGTTTTACGCTGGCGAAAGCCGAATTATCGAGCCGTCCGACCCGCTTCCAGTTTTAGAAAAACAAAAACAATAAGCTGACCCCTGAATTTCTCAGCTTCGAGAGTGCTGCCCTCGTCTTGGCCGATTCTATCGGATTTTTGTCATTGCAGCCATTCGAGAATGGCGAAATTATATTAAATATGTCGCGTGAGAAGCTATATTTCGATCCCAATATTTTCGATCAGGAAGTCGAGCCCCTGCGAGATGTATCGCGTGTGCGAAAAATCGGCTTCCTGATTTATCCCGACTTCGAAATCCTCGATCTCTGCGGCCCGCTCGACGCCTTCTTCTACGCGGATCGCGTATTGCGGATGGCGGGACGGGCGAGCGAACCGGGATATGAAACGCTCGTCATCGCGGCGACGCCCGGCCTTGTCCGCAGCAAATGCGGGATGGAGATCATGGCGGCGCATGGCTGCGCCGGGATCGACAGCCTCGACACGCTCATCGTCGCCGGCGGCGAAGGTATGGTCGCGGCCTGCGGCGACGAAAGGCTGATCGACTGGATCGGGGCGATGTCCAGCCGCGTGCGGCGCATGGCCTCGATCTGCACGGGGTCGTTCCTGCTCGCCTGCGCCGGCCTCCTGAACAACCGGCGGGTCACCACGCACTGGGCGTTCTGCGACCGCCTGGCCGCAGCCTATCCGTCGCTCTGCGTCGAGCCCAACCGCATCTTCGTCCGCGACGGCGGCGTCTATACCTCCGGCGGCATTACGGCGGGTATCGACCTCGCTCTGGCGCTGATCGAGGAGGATCTCGGGCGGGAGGCGCCGCGCGTCGTTGCGGGAATCATGGTGGTCTTTTTGCGCCGACCGGGCGGCCAGACCCAGTTCAGCCCTTTCCTGCAGGCCGAGTCGACCGGTTGCCGGGACATTGGAGAACTGAAGTCCTGGATTCTCGGCAATTCCAGCGAAAAGCTGACGGTGGAGCGCCTCGCCGCACAGCTGTCGATGAGCCCGCGCAATTTCGCGCGCCGCTTTCTGGAGGAGACCGGCGTGACGCCGGCGAAATTCGTGGAGCATGCGCGCGTCGAGGCGGCCCGCTGCAGGCTCGAACAGACGAACATGTCCTTGCAGGCGATCGCCGAGGCTTGCGGCTTCGGCGCGCTGGACCGGATGCGCCGCTCATTCCAGCGGCGCCTGAATGTCGGTCCGCATGAATATCGGGAGAGATTCCAGTCGACTTTTCTCAAGTAAAAATGGGGGTGCATATGAAAATTCTTTTTCTCACCACGGCGCACAACAGTCTCAGCCAGCGCCTGCTCATCGAATTGACCGACCGCGGACACGAGGTGGCGGTCACGCTCGCCACGAGTGAAGCCGCCATGCTCTCGGCGGTCGCGACGAACAATCCTGACCTCATCATCGCGCCCATGCTGAAAGCCGCGGTTCCCGAGGCGGTATGGACAAAACATGTCTGCCTCATCGTGCATCCCGGAATCATGGGCGATCGCGGGCCGTCCTCGCTGGACTGGGCGATCATGACCGGCGAGAAGAGCTGGGGCGTGACGGTGCTGCAGGCGGCGGCCGAGATGGACGCCGGGCCCATATGGGCGAGCCATGAATTTCCCCTGCCGGCTGTCGCGGACGCCAAGGGCAGTCTCTATCGCAACGAGGTGACGGACGCCGCCGTGCGCGGCGTAATGGAGGCGGTCGAAAAATTCCAGTCGCGCGCATTCCGGCCGCCGCCGCTCGATTATTCGCGTCCGGGCGTGCGCGGCCGTCTGCGTCCGACGATGATGCAGAAGGATCGCGCGATCGACTGGACGCGCGACACGAGCGACGAAGTCGTACGCAAGACCCGCGCGGCGGACAGCGCGCCGGGCGTGCTGGACAAGATGTTCGGCCTGCCCTTCTTTCTCTATGGCGCGCATCATGAGGACCGTCTCAAGGGCGCGCCGGGCGCCATTCTGGCCAAACGCGACGGCGCCATCTGCCGCGCGACCGTCGATGGCGCGGTCTGGATCACCCATCTCAAGGCGAAAGACGACGCCAATGCGCAAAAGGGCGCCTGCAGCCTCGTCGCCTCGGGAGCCGGCTGCGCCATGTGCGACGCCGAGTTCTGCCTGATTTCGGGAATCAAGCTGCCGGCGACGCAGGTTCTCGGCCCCCTGCTGCGCGGGACGCCCGAGGCGGTGCTGCCGGTCGTCGCCGAGATCGACCACCGCACCTTCCGCGAAATTCGTTATGTCGAGCGAAACGGCGTCGGCCATATCTATTTCGAATTCTACAATGGCGCGATGAGCACGCAGCAATGCTATCGCCTGCGCGACGCGTTTCTCTTCGCGCGAAGCCGGCCGACGAAAGTGATCGCGCTCCATGGCGGCAAGGATTACTTTTCGAACGGCATCCATCTCAATGTGATCGAGGCGGCGGACGATCCGGCGCTGGAGTCCTGGCGCAACATCAACGCCATCGACGATCTCGTTCACGAAATCCTCAATACGATGTCGCATGTCGTTGTCGCCGGAGTGCGCGGCAATGCGGGAGCGGGCGGGGCGATCCTCGCGCTCGCCGCCGATCATGTTTTTGCGCGTGACGGCGTCGTGCTCAATCCCCACTACAAAAGCATGGGCGGCCTATACGGCTCCGAATACTGGACCTATGTGCTGCCCAGGCGCGTCGGCGGGGAAAAAGCGCTCGAGCTGACGGAAGCATGCAGGCCGATGGGGACCGCGGAGGCGAAGACCATCGGCTTTGTCGACGACGTTCTCGGCGGCGACGCGGAGGCGTTCGAGCGCGGCGTGACGGCCCGCGCCGAAGAGATCGCGCGTCGCGCCGATTTCTGGTCTCTCCTGCGCGACAAGCACGAACGCCGCCTGTCGGACGAAAGGACCCGGCCGCTCGCCGCCTATCGCTGCGAGGAGCTTTCGCATATGGGCGTCAATTTTTTCGGGCCGGACCCGGCCTATCACGCCGCGCGTCGCAATTTCGTCTTCAAGGGGCGCCAACCCGCCAAGGCGCCGGTGAGAGCCTCGGCGCCAGAGGGCCTGACGCTGGCGGTGTGACGAAGGCGCGCGGGGCGGCGCCGATTGGCGTCGCCTCCGTCACGACTTCGCGCCGCGCCGCGCCAGCGACCAAGTGCGATAAGCGCCCGGCGTCATGCCGGCGTAGCGGCGAAAGGCGCGGCGGAAACTTGTTTCGTCCGTATAGCCGGAGGCCGAAGCCAGCTGTTTCACCGAACTCTGCGTCGTTTCGAGCAGCATGCGCGTCGCCTCGAAACGCACGCGGTCGATGAAAGATTTCGGCGTTTCGCCTGTAGCTTCCTTCAGGCGTCGATGCAGCGTGCGCTCGGAGACGTTGAGCGCCTGCGCAAGCATGGGCGACGTCACCAGGGCCTTTCCCGCCTTCCGCACGATGTGCTCCGCCTCCAGCACGAAAGGATTTGAGGCGGTGAGATGACCCGGCGGAACGTAGATCGTCTGGGTTGAGGGCGCCGTGTCGACCACGGTGAAGTCCGCCGCTTTCTTCGCCGCTTCCGCGCCGCAGAGTTCGCGGATCACGCGCAACGACAGATCGATCCACGACAGGGGGCCTCCGGCCGTGACGACGCGCCTGTCCTCCATGAGGGAGGCGCCGCGAGCGATGTCGGCGCGCGGATATCGGGCGCGCAGATCGTCGTGGCGCCACCATGTCGTCGTGCAGCGTCGGCCGTCGAGCAGTCCGGCTTCGCCCAAAAGGAAGACGCCGTTGCATGATCCCGCCACGATGGCGCCCATTGCGTGCTGGCGGCGCAGCCAGCCGGCCGCTGCATTGAGGTCTGCGGTGGGCGGCATGGGATCGTCGCAGCTGCAGAGGAAAGGCGGGACGATAATCGCCGCGCATGAGTCGAGCGCCGCGAAGGAAGCGTCCACCGGATGGGTGCGGCCGAAGCCGTCGCGAATGGGCTTGCCGTCATAGCTTGCCGTCACGACGCGATAGGGCTCGGGCCGATCCGTCGACTTCAGCATGCGCCGGCTCATCAGGAGCAGATCGGCCGCGCCGATGAAGCCCTGACCCAGACAATCCGCATAGCCGAGAATGACGATGTCCATTTGCGCTCCCGCTGGCAGAAAACGCCTGTTCAGCGGCAAATTCGCTGTCAGACTTTGTCACGATAATGGCAAATCCGCCACGCTGGCAAGCCCGCCCAACTCCATATCCTTCGCTTTGCCGGAAACGCCGAGCGTTTGCCGGCCGAAACGGAGGAAGAAAAATGAGCCTGTCAATGCAAACAGCTTCAGGCGCCGTCGCCGCCGAAAAGCCCATTGTCGACCTGAGGGGCCTGTGGATCGGGCTGGCGCTTCTCAACAGCTTCTATCTGATCGTGCGCATCTACGAGCAGATCTATGGCTGGCGGGCCGGTCTCGACTCCTTTGCGCCGGAGTTCCAGACGTATTGGATGTCGATCCTGTGGACCGAGATCCCGCTGGAGCTCGTCAGCGGCCTCGCACTCGCCGGCTATCTCTGGAAGACGCGCGTGCGCGACATGTCGACGGTCACGCCGCGGCAGGAGATGCGCTCGATCGTCGATAATGTGAAGTGGCTGGTGGTCTACGCCGCGGCGATCTATTGGGGCGCGTCCTTCTTCACCGAGCAGGACGGCACCTGGCACATGACGGTGATCCGCGACACGGACTTCACGCCCTCGCACATCATCGAATTCTACATGAGCTACCCGATCTACTCGATCCTGGCGGTGGGTTGCTTCTTCCACGCGAAGACGCGGATTCCCTATTTCTCCAGGGGATACTCGCTCGCCTATCTCATCGTCTCGATCGGCCCCTTCATGATCATCCCGAATGTGGGGCTGAACGAATGGGGCCACACCTTCTGGTTCATGGAAGAACTCTTCGTCGCGCCGCTGCATTGGGGCTTCGTGTTCTTCGGCTGGATGGCGCTGGGCGTGTTCGGCGTTGTTCTGCAGCTCCTGTTGAACGTGCATCGTTTGCTCGGCAAGGAGGGCGTCGCGCTCCTGACCGAGTGATTTTCGGGAGCGCCGCGCCAGAGGCTGCTCCCGCAGATCTTGAGTCGTCGAGCTGAGGCCGCCTGTCGATCCCCGGGGTCGGCGGGCGGCTGCTCCGTTCCGTCTAGTTCTTTTCGACGAACTCCAGAGCGACGCCGCCGGCCATCGGCGCGTCGCCTTTTTCCTTCGCGTCGGCGAGCCGGTCGAGCCGGATCAGCGCCAGCCCTTCGTCGCCCGCGCGTGAGCCCGTCACGCCGATCTCGATCTCGCCGGCGCGGATCGTCTCGCCCGGCGCGGGCGCATCGCCTTTCGCGCGATAGGGCGTCACGCGCTTGCGCACGAGGCCGCGATGTTTCATGCGCGAGACGACCTCCTGCCCGACATAACAACCCTTCTTGAAGTCGAGCCCGGCGAGAAGGTCCATGTCGGCCTCATGCGGGAAGGCGTCGTTATAAGTGAAGTCCACGCCGCCCAACGGCACGCCGGCGCGGATGCGGCGCGCGTCATATTCCCCCCGCTCGCCGAGCGCTACGATCTTTCCTTTCTCGGCAATCGCGCGCCACCCCAGCGCCGCGCGGGGATCGCTGGCGAGCGCCAGAGCCTCGACCTTCGGGGCCTCTGTCGCGTCAGGAAAGGCGCCAGCCTCGAGCTCGGCGCTGCGGTTCTCGACTGTCAGTTTCGAGCGCAGCTTGTACATGTTCAGCCGCTTTTCGAGGTCCGCAGCGAGCGAAAGCGGACAATCGAGGAGATATCGCCCCTCGCCGGTCGCGAAGACCAGAAAATCGAAAAGGATTTTGCCCTGCGGCGTCAAAAGCGCAGCGAAGCGCGCCTCGCCCCGCTCCAGCGACGCAATGTCGTTCGTCACGAGATTGTGCAGGAATTTGCCGGCGTCTGCGCCGGCGACTTCGATTACGCCGCGGTCCGCGAGCAGGATCGCTGTCGTCATTGTGTCGAGTTTTCCTTGTGTCGCGCGCGCCCTTGGCGCATGAGCGTCAACTGCTTATCTGGAGCATGACACTGCAAGCGAGGCGCCATCCATGAATTTCGACGTCATCCTCTCCGGGGGCACGCTCGTCAACCAGGACGGGGAGGGCCTGCGCGACGTAGGGATACGCGACGGCAGGATCGCACAGATCGGCGACCTCTCGCGCGCCTCGGCCGGAGAGCGCGTCGATTGCCGCGGCCTGCACGTCCTGCCCGGTGTGGTCGACTCGCAGGTGCATTTCCGCGAACCGGGCGCCGCTCAAAAGGAAGACCTCGAATCGGGTTCGCGCAGCGCCGTCCTGGGCGGGGTGACGGGCGTTTTCGAAATGCCCAACACCAATCCGCTGACGAGCACCCCCGAGGCGCTCGCCGACAAGGTCGCGCGCGGGAGCGGGCGCATGCATTGCGACTTCGCCTTCTGGGTCGGCGGCACGCATGACAATGCGAAACACGTCGGCGAGCTCGAGCGCCTGCCGGGCGCCGCGGGGATCAAGGTGTTCATGGGCTCCTCGACGGGCTCGCTGCTCATCGCCGACGACGCGGGGATCGCGGAGGTTCTGGCCCATACGCGGCGGCGCGCCGCCTTCCACAGCGAGGACGAGGATCGTCTGAACGAGAGAAAGCCGCTGCGCGTTCCCGGCGACGTCTCGTCGCATCCGGTCTGGCGCGACGAGGAGACCGCGCTGCGCTCGACGCGGCGCCTGCTCAGGATCGCTCGCGAGAAGCGCGCGCTGATCCATGTGCTGCATGTGACCACGGAAGAGGAAATCGCGCTGCTCGCGGACCACAAGGATCTCGCCAGCGTCGAGGTCACGCCGCATCATCTGACGATGGATTCGAGCGAATATCAGCGCATCGGCGCGCTTGCGCAGATGAACCCGCCGGTGCGCGACGCGCGCCATCGCGAGGGCCTTTGGCGCGGACTCCGGCAGGGCGTCGTGGACGTCATCGGCTCCGACCATGCGCCGCATACGCTGGAGGAAAAGGCGAAGCCCTATCCCGAGAGCCCTTCGGGCATGACGGGCGTGCAGACGCTCGTGCCGTTGCTGCTCGACCATGTGAACGCCGGCCGGCTGACGCTCCAGCGTTTCGTCGATCTCACCAGCGCCGGCCCCGCCCGCCTCTTCGGAATGGCCGCCAAGGGCCGCGTCGCGGTGGGTTACGACGCGGATCTCACGATCGTCGACATGAAGCGCAGGGAGACGATCCGCAATTCATGGATCGCCTCGCGCGTCGGCTGGACGCCCTATGACGGCAAGGAGGTCGTCGGCTGGCCGGTCGGGACGTTCGTGCGCGGCGCGAAGGTGATGTGGGAGGGCGATCTCGTGACGCCGTCGACCGGGGCGCCGATACGGTTTCACGCGGCGTTGTGAGGCGGCGCGTCAGTCCTCGCTCCAGAAATAATGCCAGACGCCGTCCGCCGCGATCCCGAGCCGCATGGGGCGCGGCTTCCCCTCGGCGTTGGAGCGCGCCAGATCGGCGAAGCGCACGCATCGCCACCTCGCCCGCGCCTCGTCATTCGTCGCCGCCGGCGCGGGATGGCGCGCGAAGGCGGGCCATTCATAGAGCGTGACGGGCCCGCGCGCGACCTTCACAAAGGGCTGCGCCAGCACGGCGCGGAGGATCGCCAAAATCTCCCGCCCCCTCCCGTCGAACGACAGCGCCTTCAAGATCTCGATCGGGTCCGTTCCGGCCTTGAATGTCCCGCTTTTCGCGAAAAGCGGACGCACCTCGTTCCAGTCGATCGGGACGCGCAGCGCCTCCACGTCGTTCTTCTCCAGCGCGGCGAGAATTTTCTCGCGGATCGCCGTGACCGGCGCCGGCAGGGCGGCGAGGTCGGTGGAAGGCCCGGAGACGACGTCGGGGGCGGGTTTTTTCGCGCGGGTCATGGCCGGCCATGTTAACCGTCATCGCCGAGGGTTTGTCCAATCTCCTTGGAAACGCCATCTAGAGGGGCGAAACTCGCGGCCGGAGAGAGAATGACCGAGAAGCAGGACGCCGACACGCCGGAAGACGAAACGGGCGCGAATTCGCTCCAGCTGGAGACGATGCTGAGACGTTCGGCCGCCGCGATCCTCGCGGAGCGGGTATGGCGTCTCGGGGCGGCGCTCGCGACGCTCGGCCTCTTTTTCCTCGCCCTGTCCTGGATCGGCCTTTGGCGCGCGGTTTCTGTCGAGGCTCGCGTGGCCGGGGTCGCGCTTTTCGGCTTCGCGGCGTTTTTCCTCCTCGCGCGCGAATTTGCGCGGGGCTGGCCCCGCCGGCGCGCCGCGCTCCACCGCCTCGACGCGGGCGCCGACGCGGCCCTGCGGCCCGCCGCCTCCCTCGACGACACGCTTGCCGCGAAGGACGCCGATCCCGCGACCGCGGCGCTCTGGTCGCTGCATCGCAAGCGGCTGGAGGCGGCGCTCGCCAGCACCCCCGTCGCCCCGCCGTCGCCGCGCGTGCCGGAGCGCGACCCCTATGCGCTGCGCGCCTTCGCGCTTGTCGCGGCGATTGCGGCGGCCTTCGTGGCCGGGGACGAGAAACGCGCCCGGCTCGCCGCGGCCTTCGACTGGCGGGCGGTGAATCTTCTTGGCGCTTCGCAGCGCATCGACGCGTGGTTCGAACCGCCGGCCTACACCGGCCGTCCGCCGATCGTGCTTGCGCAGGAGAGCGGCGTGATCGAAGCGCCGGCGAATTCGCTTCTGCGCCTGCGCCCGACGGACACGAGCGTGACCATGGAGGGCGGCCTTGCGCCCGTCGAGCCCGCTGACCCCCCCGCCGCGAAGGAGCGCAGCTACAGTCTCACGGACGACGCGCGCCTCGCGCTTCCCGACGGCCGCACATTCGACGTCGCCGTCATTCCCGACAGACCGCCGACAATTTCTCTCTCCGACAAGCCACGCAACAATGTGCGCGGCTCCATGACGCTCGCCTATCGCGCCGAGGACGATTACGGCGTCGCGGGCGTCGAGGCGGTCTTCAGCCGAAAGGCGAAGCGCCGCGCGCTCTATGAGCCGCCGCGCATGGCGCTGCCGCCGCCCGCCGGACCCGGCGCGCTCGGCGAAGGCAAGGCGACGATCGATCTCGCCGACAGCCCCTACGCCGGCGCGAAAGTCGCCATGCACCTCGTCGCGAAGGACGCCGCCGGCAATGAGGGCGCGTCCGATCCGGTGGAGGTGATCCTGCCGCAGCGCCGCTTCACCAAGCCGCTCGCCCGCGCGCTCGTCGAACAGCGGCGCAATCTGGCGCTCGACCCGGATGCGCGCGCCAATGTGCGCGCGGCGCTGGAGGCGCTTTCGCTCGCCCCCGAGGCCTTCGACACGCCCGCCGCCGTTCATCTCGGCCTGCGCGCCGCGCGCCGCGGTCTGGAGGGCCGGCGCAGCGACGACGATTTGCGCGGCGTCGCCGACATGCTGTGGGCGATGGCGCTGAGCATAGAGGACGGCGACTCCTCGCAAGCGGAGCGCGATCTGCGCGCCGCCGAAAAGGCGCTGCGCGAGGCCATGCAGCGCGGCGACAGCGAGGAGGAGATCGCGAAGCGCTCGCAGGAGCTGCGCGCGGCGCTCGACAAATTCCTCGAGCAACTCGGCGCGCGGCCCACGCCGGGACAGCAGCCGCGCGAAAGCGCCAGTGACGGAAACAGCGTCACGCCCGAAGATCTGCAGTCCATGCTCGACGACATCGAGAAGGCCATGAAGTCCGGCGACATGGAGGAGGCGCAAAGGCTCCTCGACGAGCTTCAGGACATCATGGAGAATGTGCAGACAGCGCAGGAGGGCGCGCGTCAGAGCCAGCGCAACCGCGAAATGTCGAAGGCGTTGAAGGAACTCGATCAGCTCTCGCGCGAGGAGCAGCAGCTGCGCGACGACACTTTTCAGGGAATGAAAAATCCGGACGACGAGGACGAGGACGAGGATCGGCCGGGCCGCGGCGCGAAAGGTCAACAGCGGAGCGACGATGCCGGTGGGGAGCGCAATCGCCAGAAGAGCCTGCGCGAAAGGCTCGAACGTCAGCAGGACGCGCTCGGCGCCGACGGCGGCGAGGCGGACGAGGAACTCGACGAAGCCCGCAAGGCGATGAAAGAGGCCGAAGAAGCGCTCGGGCCCCAGGGCGAGGGACGCGGCAAGGCGGTGGACGCGCAGGGGCGCGCCGTGCAGGCGCTGCGCAAGGGAGCCGACAAGCTCGCGCAACAGATGCGGGGCGAGGAGGGCGAGGAAGGCCAGCAGGGCGCCGGCCGCTCCCGCACGCGCGGCGGCAAGGGACGCGACCCGCTCGGCCGCTCGTCCCAGGGCAAGAACGCGTCTCGCGAAAAATACGATCCGCTGGGCCTGCCGCCGGCGCAGCGAGCCCATCGCGTGCAGGAGGAGCTGCGCCGGCGCCTCGGCCAGCCCGAACGCCCGGCGGAGGAGCTGGATTATCTCCAGCGCCTCCTGCGGCGATAAACGTCTTGCCCTCGTCTGCGCGCTTCACTACTCCCTGAGGAGAAATCCGCGGGGAGCGCCATGGCTATTTCCAACATTCTCGTCGCCGTCGCCGTTGGCGCGGTCGGCCTCGTGCTGATTGCAGGCTTCGTCAACATGTTTCTCGGCGGCGCGCCGGGCCGCTCGCAGAAACTCATGCGCTGGCGCGTCGGCCTTCAATTTCTGGCGCTCGCGCTCGTGCTCGCGGTGCTCTATGCGCGGGGACGCTGACGAATGGTCAAGCTCGACAGGATCTACACGCGTGGCGGCGACAAGGGCGCGACCTCGCTCGCGACGGGCGCGCGCCGGCGCAAGGACGACATTCGCGTCACGGCCTATGGCGACATAGACGAAACCAACGCCGCGATCGGCGTCGCGCGTCTTGCGATCGAGGCGCGCGACGCGGCGCTCGACCGGATGCTGGAGCGCATACAAAACGATCTCTTCGACCTCGGCGCGGAGCTCGCGACACCGCATGATCCCGCCAATCCGATCGATCCCGCGATGCGGCTTTCGATCCTGCCCTCGCAGGTGGAGCGGCTGGAGAAGGAGATCGACGAGCTGAACGCCGGCCTCGCGCCGCTGCGATCCTTCGTGCTGCCGGGCGGCACGGCGGCGGCGGCCTATCTGCATCTCGCGCGCACCATCTGCCGGCGCGCCGAGCGCGTGATGGTGACACTGGGCGAGACGGAGGGCGAGGACCTCTCTCCGACCGCGCTCGCTTATGTCAACCGCCTGTCGGACTTCCTCTTCGTCGCCTCGCGCTACGTCAACCGCGAGAAGGGCGACGTGCTGTGGAAGCCGGGCGCGACCCGGTAGAAGGATTTTACTTTCCCGCGTTCTTCGCCAGCCAGGCCGTCACCAGCGGATCGTCGACCGCCCCCGTCACCGTCGTCACGCCGCCATCGGGTGCGACGAGCGCGGTGAAGGGCAGTTCGCCGCGCCACATCTTGTCGACCTCGAAATAGAGCTTCTCGACGAAACCGTCGGCGAAGCCGTAATGCGTCGCCTTCGAGAGGCCCGCTTTCGCCAAGCGCGCTTCGGCGCGCGGACGGTCCTCATCATCGTCGATGTTCACGAAGACGACGTCGACGCCCTTCTTCTCGTCGATGATCCGGGCCCATTGCGGCAGCTCCGCAAGACAGGGCGGGCAGGTCACGGACCAGAAATGCACCATCATCGGCCGGCCCGCATGCGCCTTCACGAGCTCCGCGAAGGCTCCGCGCCCGTAGGGCTGGAAGTCGAGCGCTAAGGCCCCGCTGGCGACGAGGGTGAAGGAAAGCGCCAGGGCGGCGAGACGCATCGGTCGTCGGGTCATTGCGATCACCGCAGCGCCGCCGCGCTCTTTTCGTCGCGCGGCAGGGGCAGGAGGCGATAGCCCTCCTTGTTCGTGACCCAGGACAGATAGGCGGCGCCCTTGTTCGCGACGAGTTCGGGATGATCCGACGCGTCGGCCGTCTGCGCGATGACGCGCGGCGCGCTCCAGCTCTTGCCGCCGTCGCGCGAGATTTGCATCGGTATGGTCGTCGTTGTTCCGTCGAACTCCTTCCAGACGCGGTAGAGCCGGCCCTTCACCGCGAGCAGCGTCGGATGCGACGGCGCGCGCGCGTCGTCGCCGAGCTTCTCGGGCTCGGAGAAGCTTTTGCCGCCGTCGGCGCTATGCGCATAGAAAAGGCCCTGACGGTTCTTGCCCTTGGTGAACCAGGCGACGTGCCAGACGCCATTCGCGTCGATCGCGAGACCGGGCCCGTGATGCGGGCAGCTGTTGATCGCCCAATTGTCGTCGGATACGCGCCCGCCCGCGAGCGTCGCGCCGTCGGCGGAGAGCTTCGCGGCGTAATGGTCGCGCACGCCGTCGTCGAAGACCTGCCGCCAGGCGAAGACCGGCAGTCCGTCCCTGTCGAGCGCGGAGGCCATGCGACAGCATTCGCAGGCGTGGTCCATCAGGATCGACTTGCCGTTGAAGGTCGCGCCGCCGTCGTCCGACCAGCCGAAGGCGACGCCGCTGCCGGCGAATTCCTTGCCCTCGGCCTTGGCCTTCAGCGCATGGGTCTTGTCGAGCCAGCCGGCGTAGATGCGGCCCTTGGGTGTGACGACGAAGGTCTCGAAACGCTGGCCGCCCTCGGTGAGCATCGGCTGCGGCGCCGAGAAGGTCTTGCCGCCGTCGGTGGAGCGGGCGGTGAAGATCGTGCCGATCATCACCTTGTCCGGGCGCGTCGTGTAGCTGGCGAGGAGCCCGCCGTCATTCAGCGCGACGATCTTCGGGCGCGAGTCGCCATGCGAGTCGATCACGCCGTCGCCGATGGTTGCGATCGTGATCGGCGCCGAGAAGGTCTTGCCATTGTCGCCGGAAGACGCGGCGTAGACGGATTTGCCGACCGCGAAGGCGACCCAGAGCCTGCCCTTGCGGTCGAAGGCGGGATTAACCGTCATGGCGCAATCCGGGCGCGGATCGGCGCAGGCGGGCGCGGCGTGATGGCTCATCGGCGCCTTCGCTCCCGCGTCGGGCGCGGGAGACGGGGACGCGGCCGACGGGGCCTTTGCGCCTTCCGCCGGCGCCGCCGGAGCGTTCTCGGCGAGCGCGGCCGTCGTCAGGCCGAAGGCGAATGCGGCGGCGAGGCCGGCGCGAAACTTGACGGGACGGGCTTTACTCATCTCTGCGCCTTTCGATGCGGCGACGCGGGCTGGCGCCTTCGCCGGTGAATTCCTTTTGCGAAAAGGGCGGGTCGCTCCGCCACATGTTCATTCGAGGCCGAAAAAGCTCAACCCGTCGCCCTCGGGGCCAGGCGGTGGAGGCTTCGCGCGGGCTCCGGAGCGGGCGGGCCTTGGGGGGCGAAGGATTTGCGCGGCGGCCGGGCGCGGCGCGGAGACGCTATTGAGCGTCTCCACGCGGCGTCCGCCGTCCTTTTCGAAGCGGCGCATGTGTTCGAGGTCTTTCGCCGCCTCGTAATTCCGGGTCGTGACCGGACGGAACGGAAAGGCGCCGCGTCCGTCGTCCCACTCGAAGGCGCTCGCGGGCGCCGCGAGGGCGCCGATCAGACAGAGGCTGGCGGCGAGCGTCTTCATGGCGCTAGCGGAACCGGAAGACCTGCCCCACGTCCATCGAGCCGCCGGGCGGCGGCGGCGTCTGGACGCCGGCCAGGATTTTCTTGACGATCTCGGCGTGAGCCGGGCTCGATGTCTTGTCGATGGTGACTTTCTCGACCTTGCCCGAGGCGCCGACGATGAAGCTCGCCTTCACCTCGCCCGGCCCGGAGGCGTTGTCCTGCGGCGTGTTCCGGGCGATTTCGGCGTAGAGCAGGCTCAGATATTTGCTTTCGGACATGGCGCCCGCCGGGGCGGGGGACGCCGGCTTCGCCGCAGCCGCGGGCGCTGTGCTTGCGGGCGCGGGTTTGGCGGTGGCGGTGGCGGTGGCGGGCTTGGCGGGGGCGGCGGGGGGCGACGCCGTCGTGGCCGCGGGCGGCGCAGGAGGCGCTGCCGGTTTCGCGGTTTCGGCGTGAGCGGCGCCCAAAGCTGCGATCGAGCAGGCGAAAGCGAGACCGGTTCGGGGCGAAATCTTCATGCTGGGCGATTTCCGGTTTCGGCCGGATCGAGGGCCGGATGCGGCGGACGCGAATTGCGTCCGCCGGTTCTTGTCAGTGGAAGGTGAAGCCTTGGCTCACGAATGCCGAGGCGCAACTGCTCGGTCCGCGCGACGAGGAGACGATGCGCCGCGCGAGCGCCGCATGCGCCGGGCTCGAGCCCGAGGCGGATATCCCCGAGATGCCGCCGCCCGCATTGATGTGGAAGGTCACGCTGGCGTGGCCCGGGCCGAGACTCGTCGCGCCCGGCGTATGCCGGCGCAACGCCGCCGCGACATGGGCGAGGCAGGTCGCCTGCGAGGCGCCCGATCCCGCCGCGTGGCCCTCGGGCGCGCCATAGCGACGCCGCGCCTGCGCCTCGCGGCGTTCCTGGGCGTGTTCGACTTCCTTGCGCTCTTCCCGCTTCTTCTCGACCTTCTCGGCGTCTTCCTTCTTCGCCGGGAGCGGCGGCGCGTCGGGCGACATCACCATCGGGGGCGGCAGGGCGAGTTCTGGCTCCTCCACCGCCACGGGGGGAGGGGTGTCCTCGGCCTCGCTGACTTCCTGCTGCTCGAAGAAGTCGCCCTCGGGGACGAGATCCATGCTGATCGAGTCGAGCGAGGTAATCTTCGGCGCCCCCGCATACATGAAGCCGACGAAGACGGCGACATGCGCCAGAACGATCGCGATAATCGCGACCGGCCGCAGCCACGGAGGCTGTACGCGCGGCGTTCCGGGAGGCTCCTGACCTTCGCCGAGCATGTCCGGCATAAGCGCGACGTCTGTCATTTAGCCGCTCCCCCCGCCGCCGGCGTGCTCGCAGCAGGAGCGCCTGACGCGGGCGCCCCGGTCTTCGTGGCCGGGCCGGTCTTGCTGCGCGAATGGGTCATGATCGCGATATGGGTGATGCCATTGTTCGCGAGCTTGTCCATCACCGCGACGACCTGGCCATAGACCGCCTCGGTGTCGCCGCGCACATGCACGATGCGGCTCTGGTCGTCGCCCATCATGGCGCGGATGCCGTCGATCAGCGCCTCCTCGGAAACCGCGTCCGAGCCGAGCGAGACCGCGCCGTCCTTGCCGACCGTCACGACGATCGGATCCTTGTGGTTCATGGGCTGCGCGGAGCTCGCCTGCGGCAGGTTCACCTTGACGCCCTTGGCGAGCAGCGGCGCGGTCACCATGAAGATGACGAGCAGCACCAGCATGACGTCGACGAGCGGCGTCACATTGATGTCGGCCAGCGGCTGGTAGAGATCGTTGTTGTTCTTGAAGCGGCTGGGGAGCGCCATTATGCGGCCTCCTTCTGCTGACGGGCGCGGGCGTTGGGAGCGCTGGTCATGCGCAGCGCCTCGTCCTCGATGTAATGCGCGACCTGCTGGCCGAGGCGGGCGAAGGCCGAGCCGATACGGTTATAGGCGACCGACGCCGGGATGGCCGCGGCGAGACCGTAGGCTGTGGCGGCGAGCGCCTCGGCGATGCCCGGCGCGACGACCGCGAGGCTCGTGTCCTGCGACTGCGCGATGCCCGCGAAGCTGGTCATGATGCCCCACACCGTGCCGAACAGGCCGACGAAGGGCGCAACCGAGGAGATCACCGCGAGATTGGGCAGGCCGCCTTCGGCCTTCGTGAGAAATTCGCGCGCCGTGCGGCTCATGTGCTCGGCGATGCGCTCGCGCTTGTCGCCGATGGTCTCGTCCGGCAGATCGAGGGCGAAGGCTTCGCGACCGGCCGCCTCGACGGGCGCAAGGACGCCGACCGGGCCGCCCGATCGCGCCGAAGCCGCCGCCTTGCTGATGCGCATCACGGCGACCACGCCCTCGACGATCAGGACCCAGGTCCAGACCGAGGCGAGCAGGAGCATCGCCATAACGATCTTGCCGACCGGACCCGCGTTGAGAAACATGCTGAGAGGGGATAGCGACGTATGATCCATTGAACTCACTCATTCTCGACGACGCGCGCGCACTATCCGGCGAAGGCGGACGTCTGCTGTTGATTTTGTCGTGATCCGGACGCAATGGGCGTCCCTGACCGGCCATCTTAAAGCATGCAGCACGTGGGCCAATGCTTCGGCGAGCCGATCGGAAAGTTTCCAAGTTAGGCGGGCGGCGCGCGCGCGCCGTTGACCCGGGGAGGCGGAACGCTCTTGGGCTCGCGCGACGTCGCGACGCGATAGGCGACGGGCGCCGCCGCCGGCGCGGGCCGCACGACTGTCGCCAGCCGCTCGGGCAACACGGCCGCGCCCGCGTGCGCCGCGAGGCAACAGTCCGGACAATGGCGATCTGTTGATGTGCGTTTTTCGGGAGCCGCTTCGCCCGCCGCGTCGGCGTGATGCGTCATGTGACGCTTGAAGCACGCAAAAAGGCCGACGCTGGCGGCGGCGTTGTTTTTGAGGACGAAGGTCGCCGCGCTGGCGTTGACCGCGCCCGATGTCACAACGCTGAACATGAGCGACCATATTGCTACGACCGCGATGGCCGCGCGTAGTCTGTCGCTGATGTCGCGCCCCTGTGACATAAATGTCTCTTAACGGATTTTTTAAGCACTGACAACGCGAACGGCCTTGGACTGTCTCACGTCTGGCGACATTGTTGACAATCAAGCCGTTAACGTTAACACGCGTTTTTTCGAAATTCCTACGCCCCGCCATTCGACGGAAGGCCCCCGGGTCCCGGGGACCTGCACGTTCGGGCGCGCGCTGAGTCGGAAGGGCCCGTCGCACCGCTCATGCGTCGACATCTGTTCGCAACGTTCCTCATTTGCGTCGCTCTTCTGACGCAGCTTGGCGCGCCTTTTGCCGGCGGTCTGGCGACGACCGGCGGCGTCTTCGCGGACGCGATCCGGTGCGAGATCCACTCGATTGTCGCCGGGCCGACCGCAGATTCGTCGGCCGGGCGCCTCAACGGCGGCGACACGGCGCCGCCGGCACATGATCATGCGTCCTGCGCGCTTTGCCAGCTCGGGGTCGGAGACGCGCCGGTCGAAACGGCGGCCGCGCCCGTGCGCATGGTCCGGATATTCGGGCGGATCACCATTGCGGAGAGCGCGGCGCCCGTCATCGGATTCTCCCTCAATCGCAACGCTCCCGCCCGTGCGCCGCCTGCCCGCGTCTGATCCTCGCAGCAACGAACCGGCGGCGTCTCGGGCCGCGATCAGAAGCGCCGCCTTTTCGGCGTAGGGTAGGGAAACCGAAATCATGCACCGTCAGCATCTCTTGCGCGGCGTCTCCGTCTGCGCGCTCGCGTTCATTGTTCTCCCGGAATGGGGCGTCGGCTCCGCCGCGGCCCAGCAGTCTCTGCCGACGATCGACGTGGGCGCCGGCGCCCCGCGGGCGTCGACCCAACGGCGAGCAGGCGCTCCTTCGCAGGGCGCGCGCGGCGCCACGCCGGCGCCCGCGGCTGAACCCTCCCCCGTCCTTTCGAGATGGTCGCCGACCTTGCCGGACGGCAGGCCGGCGTTCGTCGAGAAATGGCAGCTTCCGAACACGGTCGCGAGCGTCACGCGCAAGCAGATCGAGCGCACCATCAACATCGTCGACACGGAAGACGCGGTGAAATACATGCCGTCGCTCTTCGTGCGCAAACGCAACAACGGCGACACCCAGGCAGTTCTCCAGACCCGCACCTGGGGCGTGAGCTCCTCGGCGCGCAGCCTCGTCTACGCCGACGACCTTTTGCTGACGGCGCTCATCGGCAACGACAACACCATCGGCGCTCCGCGCTGGGGCCTTGTCGCGCCGGAAGAAATCGAACGCGTCGACTTCCTCTACGGCCCCTACTCGGCGCAATATCCCGGCAACTCGATGGGCGGCGTGCTCAAGATCACGACCCGCATGCCGGAGAAGCTGGAAGTCACCGCGAAGGAGACGTTGTCAGTCCAGGATTTCTCGCTGTGGGGAACGTCGAAGGGTCTCGTGAACAATGTCATGAGCGTCTTCGCCGGCGACAGGATCAACGACTTCTCCTGGACGATCTCCGGCAATTGGCAGCGCGGGTCGCAGCAGCCGCTCACCTATGTCACGGTCAATAATCTTTACGCCTATCCGGGCGCCTATTTCGCGACGAACGTCTATGGCATGGGGCCGGCGAACGTCATCGGCTCGGCGGGCAATCTCGCCAATGATCAGGTCAACGGCAAGCTGAAGTTCGCCTATGACTTCAGCTCGACGATTCGCGGCACGTATACGCTCGGATTCTGGTCGAACGACGGGACGTCCTATCCGGAAAACTATCTCGTCTCGGGCTATGGACCCTATTTCGGCGCTCAGGCGTCAAGCACGCCGCCGTCGCTCAGCAACAGCACGCTGCAGACCTTCGCGACCCAGGGCTACTACCGGGTTCAGGAGAAGATGCTGACCAACGCTGCGGCGATCAGGTCGAACAGCGGCGGCGTCTTCGACTTCGAACTGTCGGCCTCGAACTTCTCCTATCTGCAATCCAATCAGATTTCTCCCTGGTCGGCCGCCATCCCGCTCGGCGGTTACACGCAGACGGGCCGCGACACGGTCTTCACAGGCACTTACTGGACGCTTCTGGATCTCAAAGGCGTCGTGCGCCCGCCGGAAGGGATATTGAAGGGCCACGACATCAGCTTCGGTCTCCATGGCGACCAGTTCCACCTCAACAATCCAGTCTGGCTGACGACGAACTGGACAGCCGGCCAGGCCTCGAGCCTTGGCGGCGCGGTTTCCATCGCGCAGGGCACGACGCGGACGCAGGCGCTCTGGCTCCAGGACGCCTTCAACATATATCCGGATCTGAAATTCACGACCGGTCTGCGCGCCGAACACTGGGCAGCCACGGACGGCTACAACCAGGCCGCAGGCGTCAACAACTTCGGCACGGGCTTTACGGGCAATCCAACCGGATGGATGCCCATCTATCAGCCCAACCGCGCGAGCACGCGCTTCTCGCCGAAAGGATCGCTGCAATATACGCCGGATAATTACTGGACGATCACGGGCTCGATTGGCATGGCCAATCGCTTCCCGACGGCGAGGGAGCTCTATAGCCTCGCGACGATCGCTGCGAGCGGCGTTGCCGCCAACCCGAATCCGAATTTGCGGCCCGAGGTCGCGCTCACCAAGGAGATCGCCATCGAGCGCAAGGTCGGCCCGGACGGCTCCGCGCGCGTGACCTTCTTCGACGAGGAAGTCCGCGACGCGATCATCAATCAGCAGAGCTTCATTCCCGGAACGGTGCAACTCGTCCAGTCGCCGACCAATGTCCAGCGAATCCGCAACAGCGGGGTCGAGGTGGCGTTGCAGAAGGACAATGTGATCTTCAAGGGCCTCGAAGTGCTCGGCAGCGCCACCTGGCTCAACGCACGGATCATTTCCAATCCGACCTGGGCGCCAAATCCTGCGAATTTCGAATTCCCGTGGTGCACGTCGGTCGCGGGCAAGACCGTGCCGAACGTGCCCGACTGGCGCGGAACGCTGGCGCTGACCTACCGGCCGGACGATCATTGGGCATTTACGCTCGCAGCCCGCTACCAGGGCCGCATGTGGCGCACCATGGCCAATAACGACCGCGCCTACGGGATCTACCAGTCCTTCGATCCCTTCTTCGTCGTCGACACCAAGATCCACTACAAATACAATGATCGCTTCTCTTTCGACTTCGGCGTCGACAATATCGGCAACTACAAATACTTCCTGTTCCATCCCTTCCCGCAGCGGACGTTCTACCTGGCCGGCAAGTATGAATTCGGGACGGACAAGCACGGCTCGCCGGGCGTCTTCTACACCGGCAATGAGAGCGGATGGCCCGACGTCGCCAGCTGGTTTCAGCCGGCGGCCTTCACGATCGATTGATCGACGAAATCGAGCGACAAAAAAGGCCCGGGAGAAATCCCGGGCCTTCCCTTTTTCGTGTTCGCGACGGTTTCGACCGGTCAGTGCGTCAGCGCCTTGACGATCGACTCGACGGTCTTCTTGGCGTCGCCGAAGAGCATCATCGTATTGGGGCGGAAGAACAGTTCGTTTTCGACGCCCGCATAGCCAGAGCCCATGCCGCGCTTGAGGAAAAGAACGGTCTTCGCCTTCTCGACGTCGAGGATCGGCATGCCATAGATCGCCGACGACGGGTCTGTCTTCGCCGCCGGATTGGTCACGTCATTGGCGCCGATGACGAAGGCGACGTCCGCCTGTCCGAACTCCGAGTTGATGTCCTCGAGTTCGAAGACCTCGTCGTAAGGCACATTGGCTTCGGCGAGCAGCACGTTCATGTGGCCGGGCATGCGGCCCGCGACCGGATGGATCGCGTAGCTGATCTCCACGCCCTCTTTCTTGAGAAGATCGGCCATCTCGCGCAGTGCGTGCTGCGCCTGCGCCACCGCCATGCCGTATCCGGGCACGATGATGATCTTGCCGGCGTTCTGCATGATGTAGGCGGCGTCGTCCGCCGAGCCCTGCTTGACGTTGCGCGTCTCCTTTGCGCCAGAGGCCGCCGCCACCTCGCCGCCGAAACCGCCGAGGATGACGGAGATGAAGCTGCGGTTCATCCCCTTGCACATGATATACGAGAGGATCGCGCCCGAGGAGCCGACCAGCGCGCCGGTGATGATCAGCGCGAGATTGCCCAGCGTGAAGCCGATGCCCGCCGCAGCCCAGCCCGAATAGGAGTTGAGCATCGACACGACGACCGGCATGTCGGCGCCGCCGATCGGGATGATGAGCGTGACGCCCAGCACGAAAGAGACGAGGATCAGCAGAAATAGCCAGATCCCGCTCTCCGTCCCGCAGAACAGGGCGATCAGCCCGACGAGCGCGACGCCGAGCATGATATTGATCGTGTGACGCTCGGGCAGAAGGATCGGCTTGCCGCTCATGCGCTCGGAGAGCTTGAGAAAGGCGATGATCGAACCCGTGAAGGTGATCGCGCCGATCGCGGCGCCGAGCGACATTTCGAAGAGGCTGCCGCCTTCGATCTGGCCCGGCGCGCCGATGCCGAAGGCGTGCGGCGCGAAGAAGGCGCTGCCCGCCACCAGCACGGCGGCGAGGCCGACGAGCGAATGGAAGAAGGCCACGAGCTCCGGCATCGCTGTCATGGGGATGCGCTGCGCGACATAGGCGCCGACGCCTCCGCCCGCGGCCGCGCCGATGACGATGAGGACCAGACCCGCGAGCGGAGGCAGATGCAGCAGAAGCGTCGTCGCCACGGCGACCGCCATGCCGATCATGCCGTAGCGATTGCCATCGCGGGAAGTGGAGGGAGAGGAAAGACCGCGCAGCGCGAGGATGAACAGCACACCGGCGACGAGATAGAGAAGGGCCGAGATATTGGCGCTCATGGCGTCAGCCCTTCTTCTTGTACATGGCGAGCATGCGCTCGGTGACGAGGAAGCCGCCGAATATGTTCACGCAGGCGAGCGTGAGCGCGATGAAGCCGAACCATCGCGCCCAGCCGGCGCCCGTGTCGCTGACGCTCGCGGGCTCGACGCCGACGGAGAGCAGCGCGCCGACCACGATGACGGAGGAGATGGCGTTCGTGACCGACATCAGCGGCGTATGAAGCGCCGGCGTCACCGACCAGACGACGTAATAGCCGACGAAAACCGCGAGCGCGAAGATCGCGAGGCGGAAAACGACCGGATCGATCGCGCCGCCGCCGAGCCCATGCGACGTCACCGCCGCCGCCGTCTGGGCGATCTGGTCGGAATAATGCTGGGCCTGGTCGGCCAACTGACGGGCGGCCTCCGCCGCGGCCCGCGCCTTTTCGAGCAATTGCTGCGTGGAATCGGTCATCGCTTGACGCCCTTTGCTGGATGGATTTCGGGTCGGCTCAGGCCTGTTTGAATCGCGGATCGATGACGGCGCCGTCGCGCGTGAGCGCGGTCGCCTTCACCAGCTCGTCTTCCCAGTTGATCGCGAGCTGCTTCGTCTCCTTCGAGATCATGGTCTCCACGAAGGCGAGCAGATTCTTGGCGTAGAGGTTCGAGGCGATGGGCGCCATGCTGCACGCCAGATTGGCGGCGCCGACGATCTTCACGCCATTCTCGACGACGGTTTCGCCCGGCCGCGTCAATTCGCAGTTGCCGCCGCGCTCCGCCGCAAGATCCATGATGACCGAGCCCGGCCGCATGGATCGCACCATCTCCGCCGATATGAGCCTGGGGGCCGGACGGCCCGGGATGAGCGCCGTCGTGATGACCACGTCCTGCTTGGCGATGTGGGAGGCGACGAGCTCAGCCTGCGCGGCCTGATATTCCTTCGACATTTCCTTGGCGTAGCCACCCGCGGTCTGCGCCTGCTGGAACTCCTCGTTCTCGACGGCGAGGAATTTCGCGCCGAGCGATTCGACCTGCTCTTTCGTGGCCGGGCGCACGTCGGTCGCCGTGACGATCGCCCCCATGCGGCGCGCCGTGGCGATCGCCTGCAGGCCCGCGACGCCGACGCCCATGATGAAGACCTTCGCCGCCGGCACGGTGCCCGCCGCCGTCATCATCATCGGGAAGGAGCGGCCATATTCCGCCGCCCCGTCGATCACCGCGCGATAGCCGGCGAGATTGGCCTGGGAGGAGAGCACGTCCATGGATTGCGCGCGGGTGATGCGCGGCATGAACTCCATGGCGAAGGCGATGGCCCCGGTCTTCGCGAGTTCGGCGAGCGCCGCCTCGTTGCCGAAGGGGTCCATGATCGCGATGACGGCGAGATTCTGCCTCGCGCCGGCGAGCTCTGCGGCCGAGGGGCGGCGCACGCGCAGCGCAACGTCGGCGCCCGCGAGCGTGGTTGCGGCGTCGGGGCCAATCATGGCGCCGGCCGCCGCATAATCCGCGTCGGAGAAGCCGGAAGCGGCGCCGGCGCCGGCCTCGACGGCGACCTCCGCTCCCATACTGACGAATTTCTTGACGGTTTCAGGGGTCGCCGCGACGCGCGGCTCGGCTTTATCCGTTTCAGCCAATACGGCTATGCGCATGACGAACTCCGGTTGCGTTGAAAACCGTCGCCGTCATGGGAGCCCCTGACGGCTTGGCGTGAGGGGCTTTGCGCGGTCAGCGCGCGAGGAAGAAGTAGAGCGCGAGCAGCGTTATCGCTGAGGCCGCCGCTGAGAACTTCAGGAGCCAGAGGAAGCCGTTGTAGGTCTTTTCATGTTCGGCCCAGTCCGCGTCCGCGCCGGCGCCGCGATTGCTCGCCATCGAAACCACTCCCGATTCTCAGGTTGCCGCGCGAACGGAAGCGCCGCGCGTAACCGAATGCTAACCGAGCGCGATCCGTACCGCAACGTCCCGAGCCCGCGCGCTTTCGTCGCTCCCGCACAAAGGCGCCGAATGGCCGCGACGCATGAAAAAAGGCCCCGCCGGAAGCGGAGCCCATGGATGGATCTTTCGCGGGCGCGAAGAAAATTATTCCCCCGAACATCAACGCATGCGGGCGTCAGTGAAGCGGCGCGGCCGTGAACGCGCCCAGCGCGTCGTCCGTATTGCCCCGAATGACATTGTCGCCGGAACTCTCGATCATCGGCGCGCCCGGCGTCTTCGCGGCGACGGCGTTGCCCGTCAGCGTCGAGCGGCTCAGACGAATGATAGCGGAGTTGGCGATGACGCCGAATGGAAAGCCGCGCAGCGTGGCACCTCTCAAGACCAGAACGGCGCCCTGGGCGGCAAATCCGGCGCGGCCGTCGGCGGAGCCGCCCGGAGCGTTCGTCGCGGAGCTGTTTTCGATGACGACTGCGTTGAAGCTGGTGTAGGACGCGCCCCCCAACCACATCGCGCCCAGCGAATTATCGACCAGCCGCAGGTCGCTCGCATAGCCGCCCGACACGGCGGCGTGGACCCCAAATCCGCCGTTGTTGGCGATGGTCGTACTGGAAAACACGAAGGTCGGATTGTTGCGGTTATTCATGAACACCCCGTCGTTACCGGCGTTTCGCACGACGCTGTCGGCGAGTTCCAGCCGTTTGCCCGAGTTGAGGGTCAGTCCCCAGGTGTTCGGCCCGCTTCCCTCGATCGTGAGCCCGCGCAGGCGCACGATGGCGAGAGCATTGGCGATGACGCCGATCGCGCTGGTGTACGGCGCGTTGGCGCGCACCACCGCAGCGCCGCGGCTCTCGTTCACGACATTGACCGACTTGGTGAAAGCGACAGGGGCGTAGTCGCCAGGGTCAAGGATGCTGATGTAGCCGCCCGTTGCGACGGCGTCTTGCGCGACCTGCAGACTGCGGCAGGGAGCGGAAATGGTCCCGCAGCCGGTCGTGTCCGTGCCGCGCGTCGAGACGAAGATCAGGATCGGGGCGGCAAGAGCCGACGATGCGAAGAGGCCGAGCGCGCCTGCGATGGCGCATGAATATCGCGTGAGCATGCTGTGACTCCAAAAAAATCTGGTGAAATTTCAGTGATTGCTCACGGGCGTCAGCGTGGCGAGCGAGTCGTTGGCGTTGGCCCTGACGACATTGTCGCCGAAACTTTCGATCACGCCGCCCTGCTTCTCGGCCGCCAAATCGTTGCCGACGAGCGTTGAACCGGAAACACGAAGAACGCCGCCATTGTTGGCCGAAACGCCGATCCTGTTGTCCTTCGACGTGGTCTCGCGCAGCGTCAGACGCGCGCCGGCGCCGGCGACGCGAAAGCCCGCGCCGGGACTGACCGCGCGATTGCCCATGGCGACGCTTTTCGTGACCACGACCTCGGTGAGCGCCGAGGACGTATTCTCCAGAAGGGCGCCGCCCATTGCATTTTCGAGAAGCTGCACGCCGTCCATTTCGCCCTTTGCATTCGTCGCGGCGGGAACGGCGCGCAGGCCAAAACCGGCGTTGTCGGAGATGACGGTGTCGATGACCGAGAAACGGCTGTTGGCGCCGGCGAGCGTGACGCCGTTGCTCGTGAAGTTGCGTATGGCGGAGTCTGCGATCTCGAGTCGGGCGCCGGAGCGGAACACGACGCCATTGAGGCCGCCGCCGCCGCCCTCTATGGTGAGGCCGCGCAGCCGCACGACATCGGCGGCGCCGGCAAAGACCTGCACCCCGTTCTTGCCCGCGCCCGTCGGCTGCACGAGGGCGACGCCCGTTCCCGCATAGACGACATTGACCGATTTGGTGATGGTGAGCGCGCCATATTCGCCGCTTTCCATCACGTCGAGCTGGCCGCCGGGCGCGACGAGATTATGCGCATATTGCAGCGTGCGGCAGGGGCACGCGACGCTTCCGCAGCCAGCGGCGTCGACGCCGCGCGCAGACACCGCAACGAGATTTGAGGCCGCGTGAACCGGCCCCGCAAGACCGGGCGCCAGCAGAAGACTCGCGACAAAAACGGGAAAACGCCGCCGCATGATGATCCGCTCCACAAATTCATTGTTTCAATGGGGCCGCGTTTTCGCGGCGAATGAAAACTAGAGCTGTACAATTACCAGTGAATGAATCGCGTGAAACGAAGAAAGCCCCGGGTCTCCCCGGGGCTTTCCGTGTTGAACAGTCGCTGAAGCGGTGGACTTAGAAGTCCATGCCGCCCATGCCGCCCATGCCGCCGGCCGGCATCGCGGGGGCTTCCTTCTTCGGCGCCTCGGTGATCGTCGCCTCGGTGGTGATGATCAGGCCGGCGATCGAAGCGGCGTCCTGCAGCGCGGTGCGCACGACCTTGGTCGGGTCGATGATGCCGAGCTTCATCAGGTCGCCGAACTCGCCCTTCTGGGCGTCGAAGCCATAGCCGTATTCGGTGGCCTCGAGCAGCTTGCCGACCACGACCGCGCCGTCGCCGCCGGCGTTGTCGACGATCTGGCGCGCCGGAGCCTGGATGGCCTTGCGCACGATGTCGACGCCCGTCTTCTGGTCGCCGTTGGCGGTCTTGACGCCGTCGAGCGCCTTGATGGCGCGCAGCAGCGCAACGCCGCCGCCGGGCGACACGCCTTCTTCAACGGCCGCGCGGGTCGCGTTGAGGGCGTCGTCGACGCGGTCCTTCTTCTCCTTGACTTCAACTTCCGTCGCGCCGCCGACGCGGATCACCGCAACGCCGCCCGCGAGCTTGGCGAGACGCTCCTGCAGCTTCTCACGGTCGTAGTCGGAGGTGGTCTCCTCGATCTGCGACTTGATCTGGGCGATGCGGGCCTCGATGTCCTTCTTGTCGCCGGCGCCGTCGATGATCGTGGTGTTCTCCTTCTCGATGCGAACGCGCTTGGCGCGGCCGAGCATGGGGAGCGTCACGTTTTCGAGCTTGATGCCCAGATCCTCGGCGATCATCTGGCCGCCCGTGAGGATGGCGATGTCTTCGAGCATGGCCTTGCGGCGATCGCCGAAGCCCGGCGCCTTCACGGCAGCGATCTTGAGGCCGCCACGCAGCTTGTTGACGACGAGCGTGGCGAGCGCCTCGCCCTCGATGTCCTCGGCGACGATGACGAGCGGCTTGCCGGTCTGGACGACCGCCTCGAGGATCGGCAGCAGCGGCTGCAGCGTCGACAGCTTCTTCTCGTGGATAAGAAGATAGGCGTCGTCGAGCTCGGCGATCATCTTCTCGGCGTTGGTGATGAAGTAGGGGGACAGATAGCCGCGGTCGAATTGCATGCCCTCGACGATGTCGGTCTCGGTCTCGAGGCTCTTGGCCTCCTCGACCGTGATGACGCCCTCATTGCCGACCTTCTGCATCGCTTTGGCGATTTCCTCGCCGATGAAGCGGTCGCCATTGGCCGAGATGGTGCCGACCTGGGCGATCTCGTCGTTGGAGGTGACCTTCTTGGAGTGGGCCTTGAGGTCGGCGACGATGGCCTCGACGGCGAGATCGACGCCACGCTTCAGATCCATCGGGTTGAGGCCGGCGGCCACGGCCTTGGCGCCTTCCTTGGCGATCGAGGCGGCGAGCACGGTCGCAGTGGTGGTGCCGTCGCCGGCGATGTCATTCTGCTTGGAGGCGACTTCACGGACGAGCTGGGCGCCGAGATTCTCGAACTTGTCGGAAAGCTCGATTTCCTTGGCGACGGTCACGCCGTCCTTGGTGATGCGGGGCGCGCCGAAGGACTTCTCGATCACGACATTGCGGCCCTTCGGACCGAGCGTGACCTTGACGGCGTTGGCGAGGACTTCGACGCCGCGCAGAATGCGGTCGCGTGCGTCGGTGGAGAAACGGACGTCTTTGGCAGCCATTTAGAAACTCCTGGAGATGATTTGAAAGCGGGAAGGGCGGGGTCGGGTCAGTCGACGATGCCCAGGATGTCGCTTTCCTTCATGATGAGCAGGTCTTCGCCGTCGATCTTGACCTCGGTGCCGGACCATTTGCCGAACAGCACGCGATCGCCGGCCTTCACATCGAGCGGAACCAGCTTGCCGCTCTCGTCGCGGGCGCCGGGGCCCACGGAAATCACTTTGCCTTCCTGCGGCTTTTCCTTGGCGGTGTCGGGGATGATGATGCCGCCCTTGGTCTTTTCCTCGCCTTCGAGACGCTTGACCACGACCCGGTCGTGCAGGGGACGAAACGCCATTGCCAATTCTTCCTTTTCTGCGCTTCGAGCGGCCTCGGCCGCCCGTCGCAAGAGATAAGCGAAAGCTGTTGGCACTCTCTAAAGACGAGTGACAACAGCAGGCTGGACATATTCCGCCGCCAACGCAAAGTCAAGATTAGACAGAAGGGGAGATCGCCTTTTGCCGCGATTTCATCGCCGCGGCGACCTCAGATCGAGAGAGGGAAACCATAAAAAAAGTCGCCCCGTCCGGATGTCTCCGGACGGGGGCGTTTTACAAAGTCAGGTGAGGCGAAAACTCAGCAGTTTCCAGCCCGATGCGCGCAGGACTTGTTCAGAAGGTCGATGAAGCTCGACGTTCCGCTCGACATCAGGATCGAACCGCCCAGATATTTCGGCTCGGTGGCGACCGGGCCGTAGGAGGAGACCGACTTCAGCCAGTTCCTCGCCGTTCCGGAGGGAGAGCCGGCTCCAGCGACGCCGAAATCCTGAATCCAGGGGCCGCCGCTCGTGCCGCCGCGCTGCGCGGAACCGTAAGTGACCGTGTTGCTGCCTCCATTGGCGAAGCTTTCGGCGGTCGTGTTCTGCATCTTCGCGCAATTGTCCAGATTGCAGGGATAGCCGATGATCGTCAGATGGTTCGGCGACAGGCCGCCCGTCGAATAGCCGAGATAGCCGGTGAACGCCGAAATCTTCTGGCCCGCGGTGTTGTCGCGCATTTCCATCATGGCGACGTCCTGCTGGTTGGGCACCGAACCATTGCCGCCGGACCAGTAGCCGGAGACGATCACCCAGGCCGGCGTCCACGTGCCTTTCGGCGCGGCGCCGTTGTTATAGGCGGGGATGAACACCCAATTGCTGTAGAAGTATTTGTTGGTGCTCGGGTCGTCGCTGGTCGGTCCCGCGTGATAGACGCAGTGGCCCGCCGTCACGAGAACGCGCGGCCGCAGCACCGACGCCGAACAGACCGAGTTGCGTCCGGTCCGCGGATTACGGAATGCGAGGCGACCCGTCGTCACGTAGGGGTAGGTCGTCGTGGCGGCGTCGGGGAACACCCGGCTCGTCGTGAAATGCGCGCCATAGGAGCTCGTGTTGCGGCTGGTCCCAGCATCATCCGGCGCGGCGCCCGTCAAAGGCATCGGCGGATGCAGCCGGCGCGCGATGGCGCTGGAGTCCTCGGTCGTCGGAGGCGCTCCCGCGCCCGTCTGCGACGGGCCCGCCGCGGCAGCGGTCGAGTCGATCGGCTGCAGCCGGTGTCCCGGCCCGGGGACGAGTTCGATCGGCTTTGCGTTCCTGATGCGGTCCGCGGTCCAGTAGTTTTCCGTCGACCTGGCGTCCCCGCCCGGCGCCGTCAGAGGCGGCGCAGCCTGCGCAAAGGCGCCCGACGCCAGAAGCGTCGTCGCAAATACAGCGGCGGAAGCCTGAAACAGCCGGGATCCGACGCCCGGCGTCTTAAAAAATGACATTTTGCCCCTCCAAGTTATAACGCATAACCCCACAGGGAGGTTTACATATACAAAAGGCAACGCTTGTGCAAACTGAATCGTGGGCGTTCGCCGCGGTTGCCCCTCGGGCCGACCCGGCCTAGTAAGCGGGATGAGGCTTTTTCGCCGCTCCGCTTCTGAGGACGTCCCGCTTGTCCCCCCGACCGACCCCTCGCGCCCTCGGCCTCGCCGCCGCGCTCGCCGCGCTCGCGCTCGACCAGGCGCACAAGTACTTGATGCTGAACGTCTTCGACATTGCGGAGCGTGGACCGATCAATGTCGCGCCCTTTCTCGATGTGCTGCTGTCCTGGAATTACGGCGTCTCCTATTCGCTGTTTCCCGCGCATGAGGACTCAGCCAGGGCGGCGCTCCTCGCGGCGCAGGGCGTCATCGTCGCCGGACTGGCCTTCTGGCTCACGAGGGCCCGGGACCGGCTCACGGCCCTGGCCCTCGGCCTCGTCATCGGCGGCGCGCTCGGCAACGCGACGGACCGGATCACGCGCGGGGCGGTCGCGGATTTTTTCTATCTCCACACGACCCTGCCCGTCGGCCCGCTGGCCAATTACGTTTTCAACGTCGCCGACGTTTTCATCACGGCGGGAGTGGCGCTTCTCCTTTACGAGAGCCTTTTCGCCCCGCCGGAGTCGCCGGCCGAGGGGCCTTGATGCGGCCGCGATTCGCGCGCCGGCCGCTTTTGGCTTAAGGAAAAGCGCGCCCCGCCACTAAATCGCCAACAAGTCGCGCACATGTTGCGGCTTTCGGGGTCAAGCAGAGGTCTCGGCGTCGCGTCTCGCGGTCGCCGTCCTTTTGGGCACCAGGGAGATCCTTCGATGAAGCTCGCACGGTCGCGGCGTCGCGCCATCTGCGCTTTCGCCGGTCTTGCGGCGGCCTACGCCGCGCCGGCTCTGGCCTATGACGACAAATCCACGATCACCTCTGTGATGGACCTTGTCGGCGTGTCCACCGAGACGGACGCCAGGTCGATCGACTACAGCGAGCGCCCGAAGCTCGTGCTGCCGCCGAGCCGCAGCGCCGACGTTCTTCCCGCCCCGCGCGAGAGCGTCGACCGCCCCGACGGCTGGCCGAGCAACGCCCCGGGAACGCAGCGCAAGAGCGATCGCTTCGGCCGCGTGGCCGGCGCTCCGCCGGACCCCAAGAAACCCGGCCTTCTCGAGCGCGTGCGCGGACCCGCGCCGACTGCCGCGCCCGGGACCGACGACGAGCCCGGCCTCCTCCAGCGAGTGATGAGCGCCCGCGCCCGCAACGCCGCCAATGAGCCGGACGAGCCCGCCCGCCGCCAGCTCACCGAGCCGCCGGACGGCTATCGCCACCCGACGCAGGCGCTGGGCTCGGTCCGCGACACGGACGCCAAGAAGACCAGCTGGTGGAATCCGCTGAGCTATATGGGCGGCGGCGGGAACGACAACGATCCCGTCGCGCAGCCCGGCAGCGTCACGCCCGCGCAGCAGGCGAGCAGCGGCGGCGGACTGTCGAGCCTGATGCCGAGCTTTCTGAGAGGTTCTGACAAGAACTGATTTTCGGCCTATATAGGAGGCCAATGTCTCCTGATTTGCGCGGCCCTGCGCCGCGGGAAAGGCCGTTCATGTCTTCGCAGCCGTCGGCGACCGCCCCGTCTCTTACCCCGGGCGCGGCCGCCGCCTCGTCCGCCGGCGCCGCCGCCGTCTCCCATTTCAGGCTCGACAACGGACTCGAGGTGGTCGTCATCCCCGACAACCGCACGCCCGTCGTCACCCATATGATCTGGTATCGCAACGGCTCCGCCGACGATCCGATCGGCAAGTCCGGCATCGCGCATTTCCTCGAACATCTGATGTTCAAGGGCACGACGGCGCATCCGCAGGGCGAGTTCTCCAATCTCGTCGCCGAACTCGGCGGTCAGGAGAACGCCTTCACCAGCTACGACTACACGGCCTATTTCCAGCGCATCGGCAAGGAGCACCTCGCGACGCTGATGGATTTCGAGGCCGACCGCATGCGCAATCTCGTCCTCACCGACGAGGTGGTTTTTCCCGAGCGCGACGTGGTGCTCGAGGAACGGCGCATGCGCACCGACAACGACCCCTCCGCCCAGCTCGACGAGGCCGTGCAGGCGGCGCTTTTCGCGCATCATCCCTATGGCACGCCGATCATCGGCTGGAACCACGAGATCGAGAGTCTCGGCCGCGAGGACGCGCTGAATTATTACAGCCGCTTCTACACGCCGGAGAACGCAATTCTCATCGTCGCCGGCGACGTCGAGGCGGCGGAGGTCGAGCGGCTCGCGAAGGAGAGCTACGGCCGGATTCCCGCGCGCGCCGAGCCGCCGCGCCGCACCCGCACGCAGGAGCCGCCGCACCGCGCCCACCGGCTCGTGACGCTCTCCGACGAGAAGGTCGAGCAGCCCGCGCATGAGCGCGTCTTCCTCGTGCCTTCCTACAAGACCGCCCGCCCCGGCGAGGCCGAGGCGCTGGAGACGCTCGCCTATATGCTCGGCGGCGGACCGACGAGCGCGCTCTACGAGACGCTGGTCGTCGAGAAGAAGATCGCGGTCGGCGCCGGCGCCTATTATCTCGGCTCGGCGGTCGACGACACGCGGCTCTGGGTCTACGCCACGCCCGCGCCCGGCGTGTCGCTCGAAGAGCTCGACGCGGCGATCGACGCGGTGCTGAAATCCTTCGCGGAGGCGCCGATCGACGCGCAGCATCTGCAGCGCGCCAAGACCCGGCTGATCGCCGACGCGATCTATGCGCAGGACAGCCAGGCCTCGCTCGCGCGCTGGTATGGCGAGGCGCTGGCGACCGGCCTCACCATCGAGGACGTGCAGGCCTGGCCGGAGCGCATGGAGATGGTCACGGCCGCCGACGTCACGGAGGCCGCGCGCAAATGGCTCGACAAGCGCCGCTCCGTCACCGGCTTCCTGACGCCGGCCGACGCCGCCTGAATCCTTTCGAGGCCGGCGCCGCGAGCGTCGGCCGTTCTCCTTTTCGGGATTTCCCAATGACCGCCCATGCTCCCGTCGTCACCATGGCCTCCCGCGCCGAACATGTGCAGCGTATCGTCACGCCCGGCGGCGTCACGGCCTGGCTCGTCGAGAGCTACGCCGTGCCGCTCGTCGCGCTCGAATTCGCGATCCGCGGCGGCGCGGCGCAGGACCCCGCCGACAAGCCCGGCCTCGCGACGCTCCTGGCCGGCATGCTCGACGAGGGCGCCGGCCCCCATGACGCGCGCGGCTTTCATCGCGCCATCGACGAACTCGCGATTCATCTGGGCTTCGGCGCCGACCGCGACTCGATTTCGGGCCATTTGCAGACGCTCTCGAAGAACACCGGCAAGGCCTTCGAGCTGCTGAAACTCGCGCTGACCGAGGCGCGTCTCGACGCCGCCGACGTCGCCCGCGTGCGCAGCCAGCTTTCGGCGGAGCTGAAGCGCGATCTCAACGAGCCCGACGCCATGGCGTCCAAGGCTTTCCGCGAGGCGGCCTTCCCGAACCATCCTTACGGTCGCCCCGTGCGCGGCGATCTCACCACCATCGACACGCTGTCGCGCGAGGATCTCATCGCGATGCGCGAACGGCTATTCGCGAAAAAGGACCTCGCGATCGCGGTCGTCGGCGCCATCGACGCCGCCACGCTTTCCGAGCGGCTCGACGAGACCTTCGGCGCCTTCGCGCAGAAGAACGATCTCATTCCCGTCGCGCCGGTCACGCTGGCCAATGTCGGAACGCGCAAGGTCGTCGACCTCGACGTTCCGCAATCGACGATCCGCTTCGGCCGTCCGGGCGTGACGAAGCGCGATCCCGATTATTTCGCGGTCGTCGTCGCCAATCACATTCTGGGCGGCGGCACTTTCACCGCGCGCCTCTTCCGCGAGGTGCGCGAGAAGCGCGGCATGGCCTACAGCGTCTATTCGCAGCTCAACGAATATGACCAGTGCCCCATGCTGCTCGGGGCCGCCGCGACCCGCAACGAGCGCGCGGGCGAGGCGCTGAAGGTGATCGAGGAGGAAGTGCGCCGCTTCGCCGAGGAAGGCCCGACCGAGGACGAACTCGACAAGGCGAAGAAATTCCTCATCGGCTCCTATGCGCTGCGCTTCGACACCTCGACGAAGATCGCAAGCCAGCTCGTCAATCTGCAGATGGACGGTTTCGAGCCGAGCTATCTCGACGAGAGAAACGGCAGGATCGCCGCGGTCGGTCTGGAGGACTGCAAGCGCGCGGCGAAGCGGCTGCTCGGCGACGGCGGGCTGCTGGTGACGATTGTGGGGCGGCCGGAGGGGGTGTGAGGGGCGAACGCCGCCCCGCCTCAACTTCTAGGAGCCTCGCATAAGCTTCTCGGTGATATTGCGGCGTCCGTGAACAATGCGCATGATGACGACGGTGCCCTCAGCGGGCATATGCTCGTAGATCACAACGTAAGGCGCGATGACGGAGACGCGCACGGACTCGCCAAGAGAGGGGCGCCGGGCGCCGCTATCCGGATATTCAGCCAGGCGATCGTAGAGCTTGTCGAAGTCGGCAATATAGCGCGCAGCTATGCGCGCTCCCGCCTTTGCGGCAAGGTCGGCAATAATGTAATCGACGTCGCCGTCGGCGAGGGACGTTAAGAGGACGCGAGCCACTATCGACGCAGCGCCGCCAGACGCGCCGCGTTCCGCGCCTTATGCTCCTCAAGCGTGAGAACATCGCCACTGGCGAGAGCCTTGCGGGCTTCGTCGACCAGGGGTTTCGCCCAGGCCATGTCATCTTCGAAGCCGGTCGCAAGCTCCGCGATGCGCTGGTCTATGAGCTGGCGGGCGGCGTCCTCGATCGAGGCGAACTCCCCCGTAGCGACATGCGCCTGGAGCCATGCTTCCTGATCGGGAGTGAGGGTGATCGACATAGGCTTGTATAACATGGAAAGCCGCAATTCGGGTAGCGGCTCCTACGCGCTGCACTCGACCCCTCGACCAAGGCCGCCAGCCACTCGTCGATCTGCAGATGGACGGTTTCGAGCCCAGCTATCTTGACGAACGCAACGGCAGGATCGCCGCCGTGGGCATGGCAGAATGCAAGCGTGCGGCGAAGAAGCTTTATGGCGACGGCGGGCTGCTGGTGACGGTGGTGGGGCGGCTGGAGGGTGTGTGAGGGGTGGCGTAGGGGCCGCGTGCAAGAGCCTACCTTTCGCAGCGGCCTATACATTATCCAAGAATAGGCTCTTCGTCGGATTCAATCGTCGAGGCTTCACCTTCCTCCTCGTCCTGAACAATCACGCCCTCGAGGAATTCACGGTGTCGCTCCTCAAGAAATGCTAGGGCTTCGCCGTCATCCACGTTGTGTTCGAGAGCATCCCTCACGAATTGCAGGCGGGCATTATTTTCGTCGAGAATTTCGCCCCAAGTCTTCACGCCAATGGAATAATTAGGGCCTCGATTCACCAAGCGTCTTTCGGGGTCTGTGCCTGAGGCGATTTCGGACTCCACGAAATCGTCGTAGCTGTCCGACACAAGCCAAAAGTGCCACTTCACACCCTTCACTCGATGATAGCGATCATCGCGCGCAACAGAGAGCGCATAGTCTTTAATCTGGGTCAATTCCTTGTGAGTGAGCTTAACCTTTGGGGCTCAATGACAAGGTGCTCATAGTCATCGGCACGATGTCGCTTTTGTGAACGAGACAACATAAGGTCGACGATGCCGCGCTTTCGCGTTAGCAGCTTGACCGGTTCATCGATGACGAGTTCAGGATCGAGCCGCGCTTTATGAGCCTTCAAGACAGTCGTTAGCTCTTTGTCGCTAGCCCAGAGATTGAACTCCTCCCCGAAGATCCAGGTATTCGTCTCAAGTATTTTGTGGAGCTGGCTCCGCTCTTTAAGGTGTTTTTTCGCTTCAAAATCGAATAAAATAATCCTCAGTGTCGGTCCGAGGACAAGTTGAATCGGATGAATCGGTTATGATTCAATGATGCGGCCTGATTCTCGAAGGGGCCGCCGATGTGGACGAATGAAAATCGTGCGCGATACGATCGCAGCAAATTGCGCTACCCGAGCGACGTGACCGACTCGGAATGGACGCTCGTCGAACCGCTGATCCCACCTGCGAAGCGGGGTGGAGGGAAACGCACGGTCGAGATGCGCGCGGTTGTGAACGGCTTGATGTATGTGCTCTCGACCGGCTGTCAGTGGCGCGCGATCCCGAAGGATTTGCCGCCCAAGAGCACGGTTTACGGCTATTTCGATCTTTGGACATATGACGGGACGCTCGATCGCATCCACCGCGCTCTCTACGTGAAATGCCGCGAAGCGGCGGGGCGCGAGGCCAGCCCGACCGCCGCCGTTATCGACAGCCAGAGCGTGAAAGGCGCAGAAAAAGGGGGCGTCGCATCGATCCGCATGGCTACGATGCAGGAAAGAAGATCAAGGGCAAGAAGCGGCATATTCTCGTCGATACGATAGGCCTGCTGCTTCACGCGCTCGTTCATCCTGCCGGCATCCAGGATCGCGACGGCGGCGTTCTCGTCCTGCGCACGATGTTGGGAAAATTCCCGTTTCTGCAAAAACTGTTCGCGGATGGCGGCTATCAGGGCCCGCAATTCAGGGACGCGCAGAAGAAGGCCTTGCCCTTCGTCGTCACCGAGATCGTCAAGCGCTCGGATGCCGCCAAAGGTTTCGAGGTTTTGCCCCGACGCTGGGTCGTCGAAAGAACCTTTTCATGGCTTGGTCGCTGCCGAAGGCTGGCAAAGGACTTCGAAAACCTCAATTGCAAGGCGCTCGCGTTTCTGCACCTCGCTTCCATCCGCCTGATGCTCAGAAGGCTCTGTAATCAAGAATGAAGTTCACGGACAGACTCTTGGACAAGCCAACTCTCGAAAGTCGAGCCGATATACAGGCTCGCTTCTTCATCGCATTTTACTCGGGAATGAAGGAGGCGTGGATGGCCGGGACAAGACCGGCCATGACGGGGTGACTACCTACTTCACATCCTGCGGCAGCAGCGCCAGCAAATCCGCCATCTTCGGCGCCGCGCTCGGGTTCATCATGCCCACGACATGATAACCCGCGTCGACATGCAGGATTTCGCCGGAGACGCCGCGCGACATGGGCGACAGGAGATAGACGGCGCTCTCGCCCACTTCCTCGATCGTCACGACGCGGCGCAGGGGCGAATTATATTCGTTCCAGCGCAGGATATAGCGGAAGTCGCCGATGCCGGAGGCCGCCATGGTCTTGATCGGGCCGGCCGAGATGGCGTTCACGCGGATGTTCTTGGCGCCGAGATCGGCGGCGAGATAGCGCACGGACGCCTCGAGCCCCGCCTTCGCCACGCCCATGACGTTATAATGCGGCATCCATTTCTCGGCGCCGTAATAGGAAAGCGTCAGCAGCGAGCCGCCCTCCGGCATCAGCTTCTCGGCGCGCTGGGCGATGGCCGTGAAGGAGAAGCAGGAGATGTTCATCGACATCAGGAAGTTGTCGAGCGTCGTGTCGACATAGCGGCCGTCGAGCTGGTCCTTGTCGGAATAGGCGAGGCAGTGCACGACGAAGTCGATCCTGCCCCAGAGCTTCTCGACCTCGGTGAAGATCGCGTCGATCGTCTCGGGCTCGGCGACGTCGCATCGGCCCACGACATGGGCGCCCAGATCGGCGGCGAGCGGACGAACGCGCTTCTCCAGCGCCTCGATCTGATAGGTGAGCGCGAGCTCGGCCCCGGCATCGGCGCAGGCCTTGGCGATGCCCCAGGCGATCGAGCGATTGTTGGCGACGCCCAGAATCAGGCCCTTCTTTCCGGCGAGAACCCCGGCGAAAGGAGCGGCGGGCGCGGCTTGCTGTGTCATCTGGGCGTCCATTTCTGATGCGTAAACGGGAAGCAGGCGCCCTTTAGCGTGGTTTTCGCCCAAAGGAAACCCTGACCGCCGCTTCGCCTCCCGCCCCGGAAAAACCGCATCGGGAGTCGATCCTGCGCCATGGCCATTCGCGCGTGATTGCCCTATCATGCGATAGGAAACGTCACTAGCTGCGCAAAGAACAAATCAAGCCGTTGGATCGAGCCGCAGATGGGCAGGAGAGCGGACGAAATTCTCGAAGGGCTGGGCGGGGCGACCCCCGCGCTGCGACGTTATGCGCGCGCGCTTTGCGCCGGCGCGGGCCCATCCGTTTCCGACGATCTCGTGCAGAGCGCTCTTCAAAGCGTCGGCGCCCGCGTCCGCGCCCGTGAGTTGCGTCCGGGCGATCATGACGAGGCGCGGATCGAGGCCTATGGCGCGCTCACGGCGCTCGCCGCCCGCAAGCTCGCCAATGCGCCGCGCCCGGCGCCGCGGCACCCGCCGATCGTGCACGACCTCGCCGACCTCGCTTTCGAGGATCGCGCCGTGCTGCTGCTCGTCTCGCTGGAGGGCTTCGGCTATGACGCCGTCGCCCGCATTGTCGGCGCGCCGAGAGAGACGGCGCTCGCGCGCCTGCGCCGCGCCCGCGCCGCGCTCTCGGCGGAGGGGCCGACGCTGATCGCGCCCTCCGACGGCGCCGCGCGCCGCGCGGCCTCGCATTTGCGCGTCGTGAAATAGGCGAACGTCGTGTCCTCATCCGTCTTCGTCGAGGAAGCCGACCTGCACGCCTTCGTCGACGGCGAGCTCGACGGCGAGCGCCGGAGGCTGGTCGAGGATCACCTGCTGCAGCATCCCGAGGCCGCGGCGCTGGTCGAGAACTGGCGACGCCAGAACGCCGCGCTGCGCGCCGCCTTCGAGCCCGTGGCGCTGGAAACCCTGCCGCTCTCCCTGCGCGACGCCGCGACCCGCGCGCCCGCCCCGGCGCAGGGGCCCATCGAGACCGGCGCCGTTCATTGGGGCCGGCCGGGCGCCGCCCCGCGCCAGCCACGGCGAATAGACGAAATCCGCGCATCGCGGCGGCGGCAGGCGATCGTCTCAACCGTCCTGACGCTCCTCGCGGGCGCCGCCGTGGCTGCGCTGGTGGCGTTGATCTTTGCGGGCCGGAGCGAGACGCGCGCGCCTGTCGCCCTCAATATCCTTCAAGGCTATGTGGCGCGGGCGGGGCTGACCTATGCGACCTTCGTCGCCGATCCGCGGCCGGTGGAGATCGACGCCGCGAGCCGCGCGGAACTGGTTTCCTGGCTGCAGGAGCGCGTCGGCTTCTCGCGCCTCCCCGATCTCTCGGAGGTCGGCCTGCGCCTTCTCGGCGGCCGCATCGCGCCGGGCGTCGCGGCCCCCGCGGGACTCCTGCTTTATGAGCGCGCCGACGGCGGCCGCGTCGGCCTCTATTTCGAGCGCGCCTTCGCGGCGAGCGCGCCACAGGGGCCGCGCGCCGGGACGGGGTCGAGCGTCACGGCGATCGAGTGGCGGGCGGCGGGCTTCGCCTTCGTGCTCGTCGGGCCGCTGTCGGCCGAAGACATGCAGCCGCTCGCCGAGCATGCGGCCGCGAGCGTCTCGGCGCCGGAACCGCAACGCTAGAGTCGCGCCGCGTTTAATGGGATAGTCGGCGGCGCGAATCGGCCTCCCCGAATAGTCGCCTGCGCGTGTCATTGATGAAAGAGCGCGCCGAAACGAAATCCCCCATATGGAGCCATATCAATGCGTCTCGACGCCATTCCGATCGGCGCGAACCCCCCGCATGAAGTCAATGTCGTCGTCGAGGTGCCGCTCGGCGGCGAGCCGATCAAATATGAACTCGACAAGGCTTCGGGCACGCTCTTCGTCGACCGTTTCCTCTATACGGCGATGCGCTATCCCGGCAATTACGGTTTCATCCCGCATACGCTGTCCGACGACGGCGATCCCTGCGACGTGCTCGTCGCCAACACCCGGCCCGTCGCGCCGGGCGCGGTGATCGCGGTGCGGCCGATCGGCGTGCTGCGCATGACGGATGAGGCGGGCGGCGACGAGAAGATCATCGCCGTGCCGTCGACGCGTCTCACGCAGCGCTATGTCGATGTGCAGAACTACACCGACCTTCAGGAGATGACCTGGCGGCGCATCGAGCATTTCTTCGTGCACTACAAGGATCTTGAACCGGGAAAATGGGCGAAGGTCGCTGGCTGGGGCGACGCGGCGGACGCGCGCGCGCTGATCTCCGCCGCGATCGAGCGCGCGAAGGCCGACAAGAAGTAAGGATGCTACGGGAGGGGCGGCGTGCGCGAAACGACGCCCTTCCTGAAACATACGGGACGCTCCTTCCAGGGAACGATGCCGTTGTCGCTGGCCGCGAAACTTTGCGCGGCGTCGATCAGTTCGTCGACATGCGCCTCGACGTCGAGATCGCCGATGACATAGGTCCATTTGCCCGGCGCGGCGAAGGCGATCGTCGCCGGCCGCTTGCAGACCGCGAGACATTCGACCGGCTCGACGGCAAGCGTGAGATTACGCTCCGAAAGCCGCGTCCGAAGGGCGTCGAGAAAGACGGCGCCGGGACGAACCTCCGCGTCTGCGCCGTCGCGACACGACACGCAAACGAAAACCGTCACATCCTGCTTCGACACGCTGTCCTCTCCGGCGATTGATAGGCGCGAGACTTTTCGGCCAGCGCGCGCGGAAAGACAAGCATTATGACGCGCCTGACCGCGAGGCTTCTCACTCCGTCAGAAAATCGAAGGGATGCGCCTCTTCGCGATAATATTTCCTGAAATCCGTGGGAGAAAGCTGCTGGCGACAGGCTTTCGACAATTGCTTCCTGTATCGCTTCAGGCAATTTTCCATCTCGAAAATGAAGATGGTGTTGCCGCCGCAGAATCTCTCCGCGTCTTCCCGGCATGCGGCCTGCTCGGCCGCCATGTCTTCCGCCGTGCTCGCGGCGGAGGTGTTCTGGGCGAAGGCCGACGAGATCGCGGCGATTGAAAAAAGCAGCGTCAGGGCGACGAGTTTTCGCAAGGCGTCCTCGCATGGCATGAAAAGCTCATGCGGCATCATAGCCCTACGGTTCGCGAGCGGAAACCCGGTTCACGCGAGCGAATTTCAATGTCCGGACCCTGCGCGACGCCGCGTCGATGATTACATATGTGCGACGACGACGAGACGCTTCACCTCGCCCCTCTTGTACGCCTGCAGGAATGCGTCATAGTTGCGGAAGGACACGCATCCGTTGGAGTCGCCGTTGGGGCCGAGCATGTAGGTATGCGCGAGAAGACCCGCGCGTCCGAATATGTTTCCGCCGCCGATTGGCGTGAGGCGCAGGGCCTCGACGCCGTGGAAAAGCGCCTCCCGCGGCGACAGCGAGTAGACATGCGGCGGCGTGGGGCCGTGCATTCTCTCATGCACGTAGCGCGGATCGTCCAGCCGGGAGCCGAGGCCGGAATGGGCCTCCAGTTTCGTGCCGTTGGGCATGTAGACCGTATGCGCCGAGATGTCGTAGATCGCGGTGTAGCGGTCGGCCCCGCCGGTCGAAGGGCTGACGGGCGCCGGCGCCGTCGCCGGCTTCGTTCCGCCGAAAAGGCCGGTCTCCGCTGGCGCATAGGCCAGCGCCTGTCCGGGCGCCTGCGCGGCTTGCGGCGACGCGGGCGTCGACGCGCCGAAAAACTTCTCGAAGATAGAGCGATTGTCGGCGGGCGCGGCGGCCGGCGCGGCCGGCGCGTTTTGCAGCGCCTGGCGAAGGGGGACGCGGACCGGGCCGCGGCTCGCGGAATATCTCAGCTCGGACGGGCGACGCGGCGGCAGGGGCGCGACCTCGCCCTCCACGACGGCTGTCGTCGCGGCCTGCTGCTGCTCCGGAACGGCGGCGGGTGTTTGCGGCGACGTCTCGACTTTCGCTTCCACCCGGGCTGTCTGCGCTGTCGAAGCCATGCGCGCGCGAGCGCCCATGTCGACAAGCATCGGCCCGTAGGGAAAGGCCACGGGCGTCGTCCCTGAAGCGGCCCTCGGCGCCCCGGCGACTTCGCTCGGGGCGTTGGGTTGCCCATGCAGCATCCACAGGCCAGCGGAAAGGCTCAATGCGAGCGCGCTGACGGCGGGAATGGCGCGGGAGAGCGATTTCAAGGATGTGAAGGCGGTCGAGTGGGCTGAAGCCATGTTGCGCATGGATCCTCTGTTGCACGCTCCCGTCATCGGATTCATTCGCCGGGCGCGCCTTACGACGGAACCGTTCCTCGCCGCGGGAAGGTTCGATCAATTGCGTAGGCTGCGCGGGGAGCCCCGTGACACCAATATCAACAGGCCATCGCGGCCTTGCTTGGACGGCTTTGGGGCGAATTCTTGGCCATATCGGGCGACATCGCGAATCGCGTTTTCGCCTGCTGGCGTCTGGAGTCTTTCCGGGCCGGGCGGCTACGGAAAGACTCTCGTTACCTTAGTTTTGCCGGTTTTTCTTCTTGCGAAATCTCTTCGTTGCGCTCGAAACGACTCAGGGATTGAAGGCGCATCTTGCGCCGCCGCCGGCTTTCTCTCGCACTTCGTCGGCGTCGACCTGACAGTCGAGCGCCGTGACCGCGACATGGATCGAGCCGGCCGCGCCATCGGCCGCGACGCCATTTTCGACGAGCGTGGCGTATAGCTCATGCGCCTTGCGGCCCACGAGCTCGATCTTCTTGTCGCCGAAAGCGAGGGTGCAGGCGTGCTGCGTGACGTCGACATTGCTCGCGCGGCAGTCGATCGAATCCGCCTTCACAACGATGTTCTTGCCCTTGGGATGGGGCATTTCGGCGTGTCCGTCGAGAAAGGCGGCGAGGAGACGTTTTTCGAGCGGGACGACCTGCGGCGCGCGGTCGCCGACGAGAGCGGCGAGCGCCAGCGCCGAGGGGCCATTGGTCGCGCCCGCGAACGCTTGCGCCGAAGCAAGACATGAAAGGGAAAGCGTGAGAACGATGAAAGTAATGCGCGATGTCATGACAAAGCTCCTTGGCCCGGGAAAGCGGGACAGCGCAAAAAAGAACAGCGCCGCATCATAAGTGCGGCGCCGGCGCGTCAGGACAAGGGCGTTGCGGTTCCTATGCGGCGTCGTCGCGGGCCGCGTGGCCGGCTCGCTCCGAGGGCAGGCGCGACTGGCGGCCGAGCTGATCGCATTGATCGACGAGGCGCGACACGCTCTCGACGAGCACGTCGCGTGTTTCCGTGCGCACGCCATAGTCGCGCAATTTTGCGAAGGCGCGCGACAGCGTCTCCTGTTTCACGCCGAGCCGCGCGGCGATCAGCCGCTTGTCGTAGGGCAGGCGGAAACGGCATCGCTCCTCGCCCGGCGGGCAGAGCGACAGAATGAAATTCGCGAGCCGCTGGTCGGCGTTCTGCGCCTTGAGCGATTCGATCTCGGTGATGAGCGCCGCGATCTTGTCCTTGGCGTCCTGCGTCACGGCGCTGCTGAGCGCCGGCGACTCCTTCATCAGACGCGCAAAGCGCGCCGCAGGGAGCTTGAGAACCGATGTCTGCCCCACCGCCTCCGCCGAGACGCGATAGATTTCATTGGCGTTCGAGGGCGGCTCGCCCACCGTCTCGCCGTCTGAGCGGATGCCGATCAGCGTCTCGTCGCCGCTGGGCGCGATGCGCAGCATCTTGACGAAGCCGTGCAGGATCACGACCACCGCGCTCACCGGATCGCCCTGGCGAAAGATCACGGCGCCGTCCTCGAAGGCTTCAACCTTCGCTTCCAGAGCGAGACGCGCGAGCGTCGCGTCGTCCACGGTGGAGAAGATCGGCAGATCACGCAGGGCCGGCGGGTCGCCTGCCGTCGCGCGCGACCCGCGACGGCTGACGCGCGTCTTCCGTGACGGAACGGCGTAGCTCAGCGGGGTGTCCCCCGGATGCGTGCTCAAGCCCGCGTCTCCTCGTTCCGGCGAAGATGCTCCTCGCACGGTCTTTCTTGCTTTTTGAAGCGTATCCCGAAAGGAAGCCGCTCGCCCCCCGCGCAATGCAGGTTATCCAATCGACATTATTGAGGCTAACGCGAATGGCGCTGCGGCGAAAGAACAACAGGCGGGACAAACCGTCGCATGTCGCATGTTCCGCCGCGCCTATTTGCCGGGAGCGCCGCGTTCGAGAAGAAAGACCGCCTGCTCGCCCATGAGATTCCACACCCACCAGGGCGCGTTGACGCGGATCGGCGAGCCGGCGCGGTCGAGCGCCACGCCGCGCTCGATATGCGCCCCGAGATCGTCGACGAGTTCGACGAAATCGCGGATCGTGCACAGATGAATGTTCGGCGTGTCGTGCCAGTGGTGCGCCAGATTGCCGGTCACCGGCATCCGGCCTCGAAAGGCGAGATAGGCGCGCACTTTCCAGTGTCCGAAGTTTGGGAACGAGACGATCGCGCGCCGGCCGATGCGCAGCATGTTGCGCAGCGCCTCGCGCGGGCGCCGCGTCGCCTGAAGCGTCTGCGACAGAATGACATAGTCGAAGCCGTCGTCGGGATAATCCGCGAGGTCTGTATCGGCGTCGCCCTGAATGACGGACAGTCCCTTGGCCACGCATTCATTGACGCCGCGCTGCGACAGCTCGACGCCGCGTCCGTCGACGCCCTTCGCGTCTTCGAGAAGCTGCAACAGCGCGCCGTCGCCGCAGCCGACATCCAGCACGCGCGAGCCCGGCGCGACCATGTCGGCGATGACGCGCAGATCGAGGCGCGGATTCTGCGGGTCGCCGTTCACTTGCGCGCCTCCTTCAGGCCGCGCGCGGCGGCCGCGGATTCGAGAAAGCCGCGCGTCGTCGCGAAGAACATTTCCTCATGCAGCAGGAAGGCGTCATGTCCCTTGTCGGACTCGATCTCGACGAAGGAGACCGACGCGCCGCCCGCGTTCAGCGCATGGACGATCGCGCGCGAATCCGATGTCGGATAGAGCCAGTCGGAATCGAAGGCGACCACGCAGAAGCGCGTCTTGGTGTCCTTGAACGCCTGCGCCAGCGAGCCGTTGTAATCCGCCGCGAGATCGAAATAGTCGCAGGCGCGGGTGACGAAGAGATAGGAATTCGCGTCGAAGCGCTCGACGAAGGCGAGGCCCTGGTAGCGAAGATAGTTCTCGACCTGGAAGTCGGCGTCGAAGGAGAAGGTCGGCGCCGAGCGGTCCTGCAGCTTGCGGCCGAATTTGCGCTGGAGCGCGGCCTCCGAGAGATAGGTGATGTGCGCCGACATGCGCGCAACCGCCAGCCCTTTCTCGGGACGTACGCCCTGTTCGAGATAGCGCCCGCCGCGCCAGTCGGGATCGGCCATCACCGCCTGCCGCCCGACCTCGTGAAAGGCGATGTTCTGCGCCGAATGTTTCGCCGCCGTTGCGATCGGCATGGCGGAGAAGACGCGTTCGGGGTAGCTCGCCGCCCATTGCAGCACCTGCATGCCGCCCATCGAGCCGCCCGCCACGCAGAACAGCGTGTCGATGCCGAGGTGATCGATCAGCATCGCCTGCGCGCGCACCATGTCGCGGATGGTGACAACCGGAAAGTCGAGCCCGTAGGGCTTGCCTGTCGCGACATTGATCGAGGCCGGGCCCGTCGTGCCCATACAGCCGCCGACGACATTCGAGCAGATGAGGAAATAGCGGTCTGTGTCGAAGGGCTTGCCCGGACCGACCAGTGCGTCCCACCAGCCCGGCTTGCCGGTGACGGGGTGCACGCCCGCCGCATATTGGTCGCCGGTCAGCGCATGGCACAGCAGGATGGCGTTGCTGCGCGCCTCGTTCAGCTGGCCGTAGGTCTCGTAGCCGATGGTCAGCGGCGCGATGCGCCCGCCGCCGTCGGTGAGGAGGGGGCGATCGGCCGGAAAGGTGACGATCTTTCCGTTGGTCCTCGCGCTGCCGCCGGACCCGGCGCCGGGTTGTCGCGCCTGAGACGAAGTGGTCAATGAATCCTCGCGGGCGTCCTCGCGTTCGATATGCCGAACGAATTGTTCGGCAACATCGAGGCGCAGGCGGAACCTGTCAAGCCTCCTTTCGCGATGCGGCGCCCCTATCGCGCGGGCGCAAGATAGACCGGCGCTCCGCCCGGGCTCGGCGGTACCACCGCGCGGGCGGCCGAGGGGCCGCGATAGGCCTGCGCCGGAAGCCCGGGATCGAGGCGCACGGGCCCGAAGCCCGCGCCGCGCGAGCCGACTGGCGCGCTGGCCGCATATTGCGCGCCGGCGCCCGCGACCGCGCCCAGATAGCGCGGGCCGGAGGCGCTCGGCGAGGAGGGGGTGGTCAGGGGCGCGAATGTGTCGGGCGCCGTGTCCGGGGCGGCGCGGCGGGGGCGGTGGGCGACATGGCGACGCGGGCCGGCCGCATGCGCCGCCGCCCCGCGCGGGCCGCCAATGAGCGTGGCTTCCAGACTGTCGGAGGCGTCGACGACCTGCGACGCGCCTTCGCCGGTCTGCGCGTTCTGGCGCAAGGCTTCCGCGATGCGGGCGACATTGGCCGGGTCTATTTCGAGTTGCTCGTACCAGAGAGCGAGGTCGTCGGCGGTGACGCCGCGCCGGCACAGGCGCAGGCGGATCGAGGCGGGCGTCTCGCCGCTGTTGAAGAAATTCGCCCTTTCGCCCCGCGCCGCGACGGCGAGATTGTCGACCCATTGCCAGGCGAAGGCGCAACGCATCCCGCCCGCGCCGGCCCCGACGGCGAGGCCGAAGGGGCCAAGCCGGTTGTGCATCGGCCGGTTGACGATGCGCATGGGCGTTCCGTGGAAACGGGCGAGAATCTCGCGCCGCACGCCTTCGGCCGTGGGTTTGGCGATCTGCATCTGGCCGCGACGGTCCTCGCCGGGCGGCGCCGACTGGATTTCGATCGTCAGATCGTTCCAGTCGCCGGCCATTTTCGCGCGGTCGAGCGACGCGCTCTCCCGCCAGCCGTTGAGGAACTGTTTCTCGGTGAGCTTGCCGCCGAGGCCGGCGGCCTGAGGCAGCGACAGCACGGCGAAGCCGGACGTCTCCTCCCCGGCGGCGATCGGCGCCGAGAGCGTCTTGCCGGCGATGAATTGCCCGGTGACGGCGGCGTCGGCGTCGGCTGTGAACTGGCGTTCCGGCTGGCTCTGGCCGCAGGCGGCGAGGATCAGGCAGGACGCGGCGGCGAGGAGGGGGCGGCGCGGCAGGCGGATCATGTCAGCGACTCACGGGTTGCGGATATTGGCCATAGGCGGCGCCCGGAGGCGCCGGGGCCGCGGGCGGGGGAGCGTCGCGCGGGCCGGGCGCGGCGTAGGCGTTCGGCGGGGCGCGGGGCGTCGGCTGCGCGCCATAGCCGGCGGGCGGAAGGCCGCGGGCGTTCGCCGGATTGCGCGCGTCGAAGACAGCTATTCCCGCCTTCGCGGGATCGGCGTCCTGCGACGCCCATTGCGTGCCGGCGGGCGCGATCTGCTGCGAATAGGGCGGCCATGTCGCCGTCTCCACGCCGTTCCAGCCGGGAAGCAGGCTGAAGCCGTAATGCTCATAGGGCATGGCGCCCACGCCGGGCGTGCGGCGGGCGACGAGGGGCGGCGGCTGCGTCGCCGGGTCCTTGCGCAACGGGCTCTCGGATGCGACCGGCAGGCCATGCGCGGGAGCGCGATTATTCGTCGCCATCGGCAGGGCGCGAAAGCGCAGCGGATTCTCGGGCGCCACGACGGCGGGGAATCGGCCCCTGATGTTCTTCATTGCACGCTGGAGCAGAATCTCCTGCGGAATCTGCATGTCGATCGGCGTCGAGGCGTTCTTCTGCGCCAGATAGCTGGCCGCCTGCGGATCGTAATTCGCCGGCGCGCCGGGAATCGTCGCGGGGCCGGGAGCCACATAGGCCGCCGTATGGAATGGCGCGCCGTGCAGCGATTCCGCGCCTTTCTGATCGCAGGGCGTCGGCGGATGGTAATAGCCGTCGGGGAAGAGAATCTCGATGACCTTGGCGAAAAGCCCGTCATAGCGATTGGCGAGTTCGTAAAGCCCCTTCTCCTTCTTCAGCCGACGCAGGGTGAGCGCATAGCCATAGACCGTCGCGTCCTTCGGGAACCACGCGACCGCGCGCTCGAACCAGAACAGCGCCACGTCGAACTGGCAGCTGTTGTAGGCGTACCAGGCGAGCGCCTGCGCGCCTTCGCCGGAGGCCGCCTCCATCGTCACTTTCGCATAGCGCGCGAGCCGGTCGGATTCGATGTAGGGCGGAATCTCGCGCGTGAGGTCGGTCTCTAAGAGATCGAGAAACAGGATGATGTTGTTCGCCAGCGGCTCATGCCAGGCGAAGGCGACTTCCTCCGCCTCGCGCAGCATGTTCAGCGCGCGCAGCGAATGGGCGAGGCCATGCGCGATCATCGCGTCGCCGTCGTTCTGTATGGCGAGCTTGAACCACTCCAGCGCGCCCGCGAAATCACGACGCTTGTAATCGTACCATGCGACGAGGCCGAGCTGGTTGGCGTCGCGGCTCTCCTTTGCGTAGACCTCGAATTTCTGCATGTCGGGGACGGGAACTTCCTCCGCCCGCTCATCATGCAGGAAGGCCGCGATGCGCGCGCGCGTGATGTCGATGGCGATTGGCGCATATTCATTCGCGCCTTCGGCCGCGCCGGGGACAGAAGAGAGCAGCGTCTCGACGTCGGCCATGCGCAGCGAGCCCAGCGCCTTCTGGATCGTCGCGACCCGGATATGCGAATCCTTCGACGTGGTGAGGACGCGCTTGAACATGTTCACCGCGTCTTCGTTCTGCTTGGCCCGCGCATAGGCTTCGGCGATCGTCCAGAGAACGTCGACTTCTTCGGCGAGTTCGCTCACATCGACATTCTCGCCCTTTATGTAATCGACGAGGTCGAGAAATTTCTCGGCCTTCCAGAACGAGCCGATCCTGAGCCGCAATTCCTTGCGGCGCATCTTCTTGGTCAGATCGGCGGATGGCTTCCAGGTCGGCGTCTCGCGCTGCTTGGCGGCGATCGCCGCTTTCAGCTCGTCGATCCGGTCGGCGGAATACAGCGCCCACAAGGGCTCCTCGTCCACGCCGCCGTTGCCCGGCGCCTCATAGAGATCGGCGGGCGGTTCATAGGCGGGATAGAGGCGGCGCAGGCGCGTCAGCTCCGCATTGACCCGCGCCATCTGTTTCAGCGAGGCGTAATAGCGCAGCGCATGATCGTCGGGCGCGACAGGGCCGCCCACCACAGGAATGGGCGCAGGCGCCGGGCGCGCCGGTTTCGCCTCCTTCGAGGCGGCCTTCATTTCCGGCGTCGGCGGTTTCTTCTCCTGCGCGGGCGGCTCCGGCTCCGTGGGCGACGGCGCCGCATGGACATCCGCGGTCAGCCAAAGCGCCATTGCGAGGAGACTGGCGGCGAGCCGGGGCGTTATCCGAGACATGCGCCATGCCTCAGCTGCATTGCGATCAGCGCCAGAAGGCGCAAGGTCGCGGGGTAGTAATTGTCCGCGGCGTCGGCGGCAAGAAGTTGCGGCGGCGCTTTCGCGCCTTCGAAGACGCAGGCCGTCAGCGCGCCGATCGCGCCAATGCCGCTGTCGCCGAAACGGCCGACCTCGGCGCCGGTGGTGACGTCGACGATGGCGAGCGCGCCTCTGGTGCGCTTCACCAGAGTCATGAAGGGCGCATATTGCTCGCGCTCGCCAACGCCCGCCCAGGCGAGATAAAGCGGCACGCGCACCGCATTATAGGAGAATTGCGGCGCCATGTCCGCGGCCGGCTTCGCCTCCTGGTTCTTCAGCGAAATCCAGTCGGCGGGCAGCGCGTCGGGAGTCTTGCGCGTCGCGTCGAGCAGATCGAGTCCCGTTTGCGTGAGCCCCGCCCAATCCACTTCCGGCGCCACGAGATGGAGCCGCGAGAAGGCGGGGAAGACGTAATAGGACAGATTGACCACCGGCCCGTCCGGACGATCGTCGGCGTGAAAGCCCGTCACGGCGGGAAGCAGGATCGCGCCCATTTTCGTCTTGAACAGCACGAGCTTGCGCGCGAGCTCCACGGCGATGCGCCTTCCGGACGTGCGGTAGCTCATGTCGTTCCAGAAGTCGCCCGCCTCCGCCAGCGCCCATGAAACGAGAATGTCGCCGTCGGAGGCGTTGTTCATGTCGGCGACGGCGGGGCGTTTTCCCGGCTCCCATCGCCAGGCGATGAGCTGATCGTCGCGCACCATCAGATTGGCGCGCGTCCATCCCCAGACCCGCTCGAAAGTCGCGCGATCATTGGCGGCCACCGCGAGCAGCATGGCGTAGCCCTGCCCCTCGCTGTGGCTAATGAGATTGTTGCCGGTGTCGACGACGCGCCCCTGATCGGTGACGAAGCGCGCCTTGTAGGATTGCCACATGGCGGGCGTCTTCAGCGCGCCGCCGAGCGGCAGCTCCCGCGAATCGAGCGCGAGGCGCGGCGCCTTTTTCGGCGCGGGCGCGGCTTCGGCGGCGGGCGTTTCGGGAGGCGTCGCGGCGGGCGCGGACTCTCCGCGCGCGAATGTCGCGACAAGGCAAAGCGCGATGGCGCAGGGGACGCGCTTCATTGCGTCCTCCGGCCGACATTTTTGACGAAGAGCCGCGTCGCCGCCGCGAGCGTCACGGCGAGCGAGACGGCGCCCGCGACGTAATAGAGCGAATGGAGCGACAGCCAGCCGGCGGCGATGAGCCGGACATTGCCGACCGAGAGCGGCTGCGTGACGACGAAGCGCGCATTGTCGACCGGCGTTACGTTGATCTTCGCCTGGGAGAGATCGAGCAGCGACACGCGCCCCCCGATCTGTCGCGACACGCGCGGATCGACGAGACAGGCGACGGAGTCGGCGAGAAGATCGGCGTTCGGAGCGGTGACGACGGTCCACACCTCCCCGCTCTCCGCGCCCAGAATATTCTGGCCGAGCGCGAGCAGGGTCTGCGACGTCATGTCGGACTTGTCGCCGCCATGTTCGAAATTGCGCATCCACACGCCGGCGTCGGTGAATTTCGCCTTGCTCCATTCGCCAAAGCTGCGCGCCCATTGCGCGATGGTCGCGCTGAACCGCCGCTCATTGCGCACGCGCGCATCCCATTCCTGAAAGAGGTCGCGCGGCGTGTTCGGATCTTCCGCTTCGGTCGGCGCCTCGGACGCCGCCGGCGCCGTCGCGCCGGTCGCCTGAAGATCGACGCGCCTGAAGATCGCGCCGAAAGCGTCGGGCGATTTCGGCGGATGGCAGGCCATGGGAAAATTGTTTTGCAGCACGAGTCGATTGCGCCGCGCCGCCTCGCCGCTCGACAGCGCCGCGGCGTGGTCGCTCGCGCTCTCGGCGCCGATCTTGTCGCGCCAGGCGCGCGCGAGTTCGTCCACCGGCATGTCGAGCCTGCGCAGCAGATCGGGATCCAGCGCGTCATAGGGCGCGACCGCGAGCGTCGGACCGTGGTCGCCCTGCGGAGGCGTCGAGGCGATCTCGAAATCGATCGGCCGGCCGGCGGCGATGGCGAGGTGGGCGACGATCGTCGCCGCCGCGCCGACGGATTTCGAGTCGAGCCGCGGCAGATAGAGCTTCGAACGGTTCGAGGCGACGGCGTATGGAAAGCCGCCCGTGGCCGTCACCGCGAGGTCCGGCATGCGGCCCACGCGCGCGATCGCCGGCATCTCGATCTCTGTGGAGTCCAGGAAAAGGAACCGGTTCGACTCCACTTTCGCGGCGAGCGTGTCGCAACTCTCGTCCGACGGCGCCGGCACATGCGCCTCGATCTCGATGCGGTTGAGGCCCGGCCGCAAAAAGCCCAGCGGCAGCGGCAGCGGATTGTCCTTGAACACTTCGCCCGTCGATTTCAAAAGCGGCAGGCTCACCGCCGTGCGATCATTGACGTTCATGACCAGCTGCGCCTTGGAGGTCAGGCCCGGCGCATAGCCGCCGGCGACGCGCAAGGTCGCGCGGCCATAGTCGGCGCGATAGAAATCCGGCGGCATTATGATGTTGAAGGCCGCTCGATAAAGCCTGCCGTCGAATTCCACGCTCTTGACGCCGAGCTCGGCGAGCTTCACGCGCTGGCCGCCCTCCATGCGGAAGCCGGGAAAGGCCGCGGCGGCGCGCAATCCCGCGGCTGCGCCCTTCGGCTTGGTGGCGACGAGAAACGCTTTCATCGCCGTGTCGACCTGCGCCGCGTCGGCGCCGGTGACAACGATCGTCGTGCGCCGCTCGGGCGTTCCCGGAACGACGAAGGCGCGCGGGCCAGTGACGACGCCGACCATTTCGGCGCCCGCCGTCGCGGCGAGTTCGGCGGCCGTGCCGACGAGGAGATTCACGCCGTAGCGCCCTCCCGCGAGCGGACCGGAATCGACGACCGGCTGCTCGAAGCGGCCGACGATGGAGATGAGCTGCACGACGCGCAACAGACGTTCGATGTCGCTCGTCTTCGCATTCGTGGGCGTCACCGCGCGGATCGGCAGCGCGCCCTGTTCGTCGGCCGGCAGCGCGGCGAGATCGCCGATCGCGTCGACGCCGGCGTCGGCCTCGTCGAGAATGAGGCCGGTCTGAGTCGGATCGATCTGCGTCCACAATTCCTGCGTGGCTTCGAGCGAACAGTCGACGCGATGGCGCTGTTCGGTGGAGAGGCGCAGCGAATTGAAGCCCGGGCGCATCAGCCCCGGCGGAATGTCGAAGACGACGGTCTTCACCGATTGCACGGCGTTGACCGGCGTCGCGCCGACGGTCTGATCGTTGATCGTCAGCGTCAGCGTGGAGACTTCCGGCATCACCGAAACGGTGGAGAGATAGCCCAGCTGGAATTGCAGCTTCCGCCGCGCCTGCCTGTCGGTGAGATACATCGGCCATTCCGACGCGCCGGTCTCACCGGCGAGGCGATAGCCCTGAATATTGTTGGCGAGATGACGCAGAATCGTCACGCGCTGCTTTGGTCCCGGCGCCGGCCGCGCGACGTTTGCGGCGGGCCTTGCGGGCGGGGGAAGGGGCGCGGGAACCGGCGCGCCGGTCGACGGCTGTTCGACTTTCGAGATCGTCGGCGGGGCGGTGAGGAAAATCGCCTGCGCGAATGTCTCGGTCGCAACGAGCGTCGTCGCGATGACGCAAGCCATACGCCGGACGAAAATATTTGCGATGGCGGCGATCATGCGGATTCCTTGCGGGCGGCGGGAGCGAGCGCGTCCGTTTCGCCCGCTTTCTTCGTCGCCGACGCGGCCTGCGCGGTCAGGCGATGCAGCCAGGCGGTCGCCGCCATGGGAGGAGCAGGCGCGGTTTCGGGCGCCTGCTCATCCTGCGGCTTGCGCTTGAACAGATAGGCGAAGGCGCGCACGGGCTCGACGAGGCCCCACCAGATGAACTGGCCGGTGCCGGCCCAGATGCTCTTGTGCTTGCGGCGGCTCTCCAGAAAACGCGGCAGGGCGTCGGAATCGCCATACATCAGATCGGCGAGAACGTAATATTCCTCGGCCTGCATCGTATCGAACTCGCAGCCGTAGAGATCGTCGCCCGTCGGGGTGCGACGAAAGACGAGCGGCAGGCTGCGGTCGCCGACGAGCTCTCCGATGGGTTCGATCGTGAGGCGCGCGCGCGTGTCCTCCGCTTCGAGCAGCGCCGCCGGCATTTTATCCACGAGGCGCACCGCGCAACCGCCCGCCGACACATTGGCGATTTCGACGGCGACTTTTTCTCCCGCGACCTCCAGCCAGCCCTTACGATCGATGGTGAGGCGCGGATGGCGGTCGGGCTGTTTGCGCTCCGAGACGGCGCCGAGCGCGACGCCCGCCATGACGAGATTGAACGTGTTCCACAGACCGACGATGAACATCAGATTGCTGACGCCGGGCTCCACGACATAGCGGAACGCCGCGACCAGAGTGCCGGTCAGAAGCACGAGATACATGGCGAAGAACGGCCACGCCAGTTCGGAGAGATGGTCATTGTCGAGGGTGAGACCCTTCGCCGTCACGTTGAACGTCGGCTTTCGGGGGTTCATCACGACAGACACGATCGCCTTGCTGAGAAAAACGCCCTGGCAATATTCGTAGAGTTCGGAGACCCAGGGCCAGCGCACGCAGCCGAAGAGATAGTTCTGAAGCATGACGTTCACGACCATGTAGGTCGCGGTGAAGGCCACGGCCTCGTCGACGTTGGAGACGAATATCTTCACGTCGAAAAGGATGTAGGCGAGCGGCGCCAGCATGAAGACGAGGCGCGGGAAGGGGAAGAACCAGAAGGTCATGCTCGAGAGATAGCCGAGTTTCTGAATGGGCTTGAGGCCCTTCTTGAACATCGGATTCTTGAGCATCATGATCTGCAGCATGCCCTGACACCAGCGCACGCGCTGACCGATGAAGGACGAGAAGGTCTCGGGCTGCAATCCTGCGATGAGCGGCTTGTCGACGAAGGCGCTGGAATAGCCTTTCGCGTGAAGCTCGAAGGCCGTCTCGCAATCCTCCGTGATCGTGACGCCGGAGAAGCCTCCCGTCTCCATCAGCGCGGATCGGCGCAGCAGCGCCGCCGAGCCGCAGAAGAAGGAGGCGTCCCATTTGTCGAGGCCGCGTTGCGTCAGCGAGTAGAACATCTCGTTTTCCGACGGCATGCGGCTGAAGGTCTTCAGGTTCTTCTCGATCGGATCGGGATTGAGAAAGACATGTGGCGTCTGCACGAGGAAGAGTTTCGGATCGTCGATGAAATGCGCGACCGTCTCCTGCAGGAAGGCGCGGAACGGCGCATGATCGGCGTCGAAGACGAGCACGATGTCGCCCTTCACATGAGCGAGCGCGCTGTTCATGTTGCCGGCCTTGGCGTGCTCGTTCTTCGCGCGGGTGAGATAATGGCAGCCGAGCCGCCTGCAGAGCTCCTGCAAGGACGCGCGCCGCAGCTTCGCGGCTTCCGCCTTCACCGGATTCGCATCATTGCACTTCTGATCGGTGCCGCCGTCGTCGAGCAGCCAGACGTTCAGCTTGTCCCTGGGATAGTCCATGGACATCGCCGCTGCGGCCGTCGTCGCCAGAATATATTCGTCTTCATTGTAGGTCGGGATGAAGACGTCGACGACGGGAAGCTCCTCGTCGCGGCGCCGTTCGAGCGGCCTGCGCTTCACCGGATCGGCGTTGACGATGAGGCTGATGACGAGAATCGCGACGCAATAGAGCTCGGCGGAAAGCAGCACCATGCCGAATCCGAAGCCGATCGGATCGGAGGCCGGCGGCAGCGTGCAGGTCAGGCGCCAGTAGACGTAGCGGATGACGATGAAGCTCGAGAGCGACAGATAGATTTGCCGCGCCAGCGGGCCGCGGCCGAAAATCCAGACCAGGATCAGCAGGCCTATGGTGGTGACGCTCAGCGCGAGTTGCGCCTGCACGCTCACCGGTTGCGTCAGCAACGCGACCGCGAAGACTCCTGTCGCCACCCAGGCGAACGCACGCAACCCGGACATACACAGCCTCACATCTGCCAAGCTTGAATGTAGACGGATGCGCTGAAGGCCAAGTTAACGATGATTCGATTTTCCGCTTGCCCGCGCGCGGGTCAGAAGGTCACGCGCGTGTCGAGCGTTCCGTAGACGCCGCCGCCGCGCACGCGGTCATTCAGGAATCCGGCCGCCGCGCCGAATTGCAGGGCGCCGAAGCGAAGCCCCGACACATGGCCGCCAAGGCGCCATTGCTGGAAGAAATTGTCGCCGAGCGCGACGACCTCCGGCCCGACATAGACATGGTCCGAAAGCGCCATGCCGAATTTCAGCCGCCCGTAATAGGAATTGTAATTGGTCGAATAGGAGAGCACGCCCGCGATCATCGTCTGGTCGGTGGGCGTGGTGAAAAAATCCGCCGCGAGCTTCAGTCCGCCGCTGCCGCCCTTGGCCGAATTGTTGGGATCGTTGGGCGAGAGGCTCGTGTTGACGACCTCGCCGCCGGCGTAAAGCGCGACGGTCGCGCGTTTGAACACCCACTCATAGCCGAAGAGAAAGGCGCCGCCGACGATCGTGCCGTGAATCTCGCCCAGGAAGGGATTGGACGGCGCATAGACATATGTGCCCGCAAGCCCGCTGAGCCGCACGCGCATGCCGCTGCGATCCATGGCCGTGAAGGGGGCGATGGTGCCGATCAGCGCGCCCGAAAGCGCGCGTTGCGACGTGCCGTCGATCGCGACGTCGATGGCGACGCGGGGCGCCCTTGGCGCCGGCGTCCCGTCGGTGGGAACGCCGGTGTACCAGTCGGCGGCCTTCGTCTCCGGCAGTGACGTCAACGCCGCCAGCGTCACTGTGGCCAGGAACCGGAAAGAGACGCGCATCGTCGAGACAACTCATTTGTCCGCGGCGGCGCCGGCTGTCGGAGCCGGCTGTCGCCAAAACGCCGGTCATGGCGTTGCAGTCCGATCATGCGCATCACCCGTTAATGCAAAGCTGAAGCAATTCGGTCACGGATCGTTATGCTTAAGGTCCGATTAATTCGGCAGACGCAACCTGTTTGACATCGATACAACCTTATGTTGTGCTCAAGCTGTTCAACATTGATTTTGGGAGAGTTTCCTGTGAGCGTCAGCAGCCGTTTCGAAAGCCGGAATCGCAAATCATCCCGCGAGCTTATCTTTACCGCCTGGGAGACGGGCAATTTGCCGCGCGAGGCTTCCGGCGCGTTTCAAAAAGGGACGAATGATGCGGTCAGTCCGCGCGAGGCGGTTTCGCGCAGTTTCCGGCGCAACGATCTAGCTACGAAAATCGAGCGTCTTGCGGCCCGGCGCGCCAGGTAAATCTGGCGTGAGGCGCGCGTCTCAGGAAAGGAGATCGCGCGCCGGTTCGCCGGGCGGCGGCGCGCTCATCAGCTCCACGGCCGAGGCGAGCTGGGCGAGGTCCTGTTCGCGCGAGAGGCGATGATCGCCGTCGGCGATGAAGGTGAGCGTCACCGGATCGAAGCTGAGATGCTCGACGAGCGTCAGCGCATGGCGCCATGGCACGTCGGGGTCAGCCATTCCCTGCAGGATGTGCACGCGCGCATGCGCGCGAATAACGCCTCCGAGCAGGAGATGATTGCGCCCATCCTCGATCAGCTTGCGGGTGATCGGCGTCGGGTCCGGAGAATATTGCGAGGCTCGCATCCAGGCGCCCTTCTCCATGATCTCGCGCTGCGCTTCTTCGGGCAGCGCCTTCCAGATCAGCTCCTCCGTGAAGTCGACTGCGGGCGCGAGCAGGATCAATCCGGCAAGCCGGTCCGACGCGCCTTTTTCGGCGAAGCGGCGGGCGAGCAGCAGCGCGATCCAGCCGCCCATGGAGCTGCCGATCACGATCTGCGGCCCCGTCGTCGAGCGTTCGAAGACGGCGGCCGTCTGCTCCAGCCAGTCGCCGATACAGCCGTCTGCGAAGCTCCCTTCCGAGGCGCCGTGGCCGGCGTAGTCGAAGCGCAGGAACGCCCGTCCCTGCTCCCGCGCCCATGCGTCCAGGAACCCCGCCTTGGTCGAGGCCATGTCGGAAGCGAAGCCGCCGAGCCAGACGAGACCGGGCGACCGAGCCCCCGCGCCGACCGCTGACCGCAGGCGCCGCGCGATACGCCACGGGGCGCCGCCGGCGGGATTGGGGATGTCGAGAAAATCGATGTCGGGCTCGGTCACGGTCGGCTCCCGATTGGGGTTGCGCCGCAGTCCCGGCGGCAAAAATTGCGCGACGCTTGAAATTCCGCAATTCGCTCATAGTTGGTAAATAATCTCGAAAGAGAATGCGAGCGTGCTCGTGCAACCGTCCACCGCCAGCTCGCCCTTGCAGCTTCCCATGGCTCATCCGCTCGCCTCCATCGCTTCCGCCGACCAGTCGCTGGCGGGTCGAACGGTGCTGCAGATCGTTCCGAACCTTCAGTCGGGAGGAGCGGAGCGCGCCACCATCGACATGGCCGAGGCGCTGAGCCAGGCGGGAGCGCGCTGTCTCGTCGCGTCGCATGGCGGGCGGATGGTCAGCGAATTGCAGTCGAAGGGCGGCGAGTGGCTGCCTTTTCCGGCGGCGACGAAGAACCCGATCGCGATGGCGCTCAATTCGGTGCAGCTCGCCCGCATCATCCGCGACGAGGGCGTCGACATCGTCCACGCCCGTTCGCGCGCGCCGGCCTGGGTCGCCTATTACGCCACGCGCCAGACGAATGCGCGCTTCGTCACGACCTATCACAGCGCCTATTACGGCGTGTCGCCGATCAAGCTTCGCTACAATTCGATCATGGCCTCCGGCGATCTCGTCATCGCCAATTCGCAATTCGCGGCGCAGCGCATTCGCGAGCTGCATCCGCTGACGGGCGACCGCATCGTCGTCATCCCGCGCGGCGCCGACCTTCGCGCCTTTTCGCCCGCAGTGGTCGATCCGGCGCGGGTCGAGCGGCTGCGGGCCGAATGGGGCGTCGCGCCGCATGAGCGCATCGTGCTGCTGCCCGCGCGGCTTTCGGCGCGCAAGGGCCATTCGGTGATGATCGAGGCCGCCAGGCGGCTCATGAGCGAGGGCGCCCGCGATCTTCGCATCCTCTTTGTCGGCGATGCGCACAGCGAATCCTTCCGCCGCAGCGTCGAGGCGCAGATCGCGCGCGCGGGCGTTGGAGAAATCGTGCGCAGCGTCGGCTATTGCGACGACATGCCGGCGGCCTATCTCGCAGCGGCCGTCATCGCCGCGCCCTCCACCGAGCCCGAAGCCTTCGGGCGCATCGCGATCGAGGCGCAGGCGATGGGCGCGCCGGTGATCGTCTCGGACATCGGCGCCTCGCCAGAGATCGTTCTTGCGCCGCCGCAGACGTCCACGCAACTGGCGACGGGCTGGCGCGTGCCGCCGGGCGACGCTTCGGCGCTCGCGCATGCGATCTTCGAAGCGCTGGCGATGAAAGCCTCGGCCCGCGACGAATTGACGCTTCGCGCGAGAAAAAACGTGCAGACGCGCTTCTCGGTCGAAGAAATGCAGCGCGCGACGCTCGAGGTCTACAAGCGCCTGCTTCAGCCCTGAAATTGCGACGACTTTACGGCCGGGCTCACGCCGGACGCCGACGTCCGGCGTGTAGCAAAACGATTCAACCTGCTGTTGTCGAAGACGATTTATGGTTGTCAATTTATTAACGGCTCAGGGTCGAAGATTCGCCAAGATGAGGTTCAACAATATTCGACATCGCCAAACAAAGGAGCGATCGAAATGAAGCGTAACTCCGTATTCGATCTCCTCGTCCGCGTTCTCTCGCGCCTGTCGATTCCCGCCGCCGCCATCGCGCTCCTTGCGACTCCCGCCGGCGCGGTGAGCGCGAATGATCCCCGCGGCGTCTGGCTGCGTTCCGAAGGCGGCGTGCAGTTCAGCTTCTATGACTGCGACGGCCTGCTCTGCGCCAAGGTGATCGCCGCGAAGAACCCCGAGGACCAGAGCGGCGTCGGCACCGTGATCCTGCGCGGCGCGACGAAGACCGGCCCCAATGAATGGAAGGGCAAACTCTTCAACGCCGAAGACGGCAAGACCTACGACGGCTTCATCAGCCTCAAATCGGCGAATGAGTTGAGCCTGAAAGGCTGCCTCTGGGGCGTGCTGTGCAGCGGCGAGACCTGGACGCGCGTTGCGACCGCGGCGCAGGCGCCGGCGGCCAACGCCACCGTCAAGGCCCAGACGAGCGCCGCCCGGCCGGCGGCGAAGCCCGCCCGCGCCGTTGCGGCCGCTCCCACGGAATAAATCGAGAAATCCGCTCCGTTAATCCTCACGCCGGACGCCGCCCTTCGGGGCGGCGTTTCTTTTGCGCCCTATCTTCGGCCCCGTGCGACGGTTAATGATCGAGGGCAGCCTGAGCTGGCGGAAACCAGGCAGTTTGTCATTCTTTGGGGGATTGATCATGTGCCTGTCCTGTGGATTTCCCGACATCGCTCACGGCCGGAAAACGCCTCGCCGGACTTTCATGCTCGGCGCCGCCGCTGCGGCCGCGCTGACGATTGCGGGCGAGGCGAACGCGAAAGGTCGAAAATCGCGCGGGAAAGAGGCGCGGCCGACACATTCCGCCCCGCCCAAGCCTGAAAATGTGATGACGCCGGATGACGCGCTCGCGCGGCTGATGGACGGCAACAAGCGCTATCAGACGGGAGTCGCGCGGCGGCACGACTTCATCGCGGAACGCGAGGCGCTCGTCGGCGGACAGAATCCTTTTGCGGGAATCCTCAGCTGCGCCGATTCGCGCATCGCGCCGGAATATGCTTTCGACAGTTCGCGCGGCGATCTCTTCGTCTGTCGCGTCGCCGGCAATTTCGTCAATCCCGACAATGTCGCGAGTTTCGAATTTGCGGTCGAGGTCCTGAAGACGCCGCTGCTGCTCGTGCTCGGCCATGAAGCCTGCGGCGCGGTCAAATCCGCGATGTCCTCGATTTCGGACGGGACGACGCTGCCCGGTCATCTGCCGTCGCTTGTCGCGGCGCTTACGCCCGCCGTGAAAGCGGTTGCGGGCCGGCCGGGCGATCAGCTGGAGAATGCGACACGGGAAAATGTGCGTCTCGGCGTCGAGGCGCTCAAGAGCGCGACGCCGCTTCTGAGCGCGGCCGTCAACGAGAAGCGGGTCAGGATCGTCGGCGGGATTTACCGTCTTGCAAACGGAGCAGTGGAAATCTTCGCCTGATTCGAAACTTGGCCAATCTGATTGCCGAAAACGGGGGCCGGTCGTTGCTGCGCCGGCCTCGCAGTCTTTCTTGTCGGCGCTTCCGCCTCGATGCTGAAGAAACCGGCGCCGGATCGCCGTTGTTTTTCTCGCAATGAGTTGCGCACGCCGTATATTCAACCTCTGGAATCAGCGAACGAAAAGGGCGGCATGACGAATTCCGTACATCTGGAATCCTATCGCGAGGCATTGGTTTTTCTTGCGACAGCGGGCGTCGTCGTGCCGCTGTTCCATCGTCTCAGGATCAGCCCCGTTCTGGGTTTTCTGCTTGCCGGCGCCGCGCTCGGCCCCTTCGGCCTCGGGCGCTTCGCGCGCGAGAACAGCTGGGCGTCGATGTTCACCATCACCGATGTCGAGGGCGTTTCGAGCCTCGCCGAGTTCGGCCTGGTGTTTCTGCTGTTCATGATCGGGCTCGAACTGTCCTGGGAGCGCCTCGTCAGACTGCGGCGTCTGGTCTTCGGACTCGGGCTGGCGCAGGTCGCCGTGTCCACGACCGTCCTCGCCGCGATCGGCCACTTCTGGTTCAATGTCGAGCCGGCGCCCTCGATCCTGATGGGCGGCGCGCTCGCCATGTCCTCGACGGCGGTCGTCATGCCGGTGCTGGCCGAGGGGCGAAGGCTCGCCAAGACGTCCGGCCGCGTCGCCTTTTCAATTCTGCTGCTGCAGGATCTGATGGTGGCGCCGGCGCTGTTCTTTGTCTCCGTTCTCGCCAACGCCAAGCAGGGCTTCAGCGCCTTCGAGGCCGCATCCGCGTTCCTGCCGGCCTTTCTGGCGCTCGCCGGTCTCATCGTCTTCGGCCGGCTTCTGCTGCGCCCCCTGTTCCGGCTCGTGGCCTCGGCGCAGCTCACCGAACTGTTCATGGCGGCCTGCCTCCTCGTCGTCATCGGCGAGGCGCTGATCACCGCCGCGGCCGGCCTTTCGATGGGGCTTGGCGCCTTTATCGCCGGGCTGCTGCTGGCGGAAACGGAGTTTCGCCGCGAGATCGAGGTTACGATCGAGCCGTTCAAGGGCCTGTTGCTCGGCCTTTTCTTCGTCTCGGTCGGCGCAGGCCTCGACATCGGCGCCGTCGTCGCCGACCCCGGCCCTGTCGTGCTCAACGCAGTGGGGCTCACAATCGTGAAGGCCGCGCTGATCTTCGGTCTCGCCCTTCTGTTTCGCATCGAGTGGCGCGTCGCCCTCGAGGCGGCGCTGCTCCTCGCGCCGGGCGGGGAATTCGCCCTCGCCCTGCTCACCTCGGCCATGGGCGCAGGCGTTCTGCCCGGGCACTTCGGCTCCGACGCCATGGTCGTCGTGACGCTCAGCATCTTTTTCATTCCCTTCCTCGGCTGGGTCGGCGTCAAGATTGCGCAGGGCGGCGCCGTCGTGGCCGAGGATGAGCAACACGCCCATCTGGCGCCGGAGGCGCAGATTGCCGAAGGGCGTGTGCTGATCGTCGGCTTCGGGCGCATCGGCAGTCTCGTCGGCGACATGCTGACGCGGCACAACGTGCCCTTCGTCGCGGTCGACGATCTCGTCTCGCTCGTCGCCAAGGGGCGTGAAGAAGGCGTTGAAATCTACTGGGGCAACGCGACAAGGCGAGAGTTTCTCCTGCGCTGCGGCGTCGCGCAGGCGCGTGCGCTGGTCGTCACGGTCGAGAACGCCCCGGCCGCAGAAGAAATCGTGCGGGTCGCGCATGAGATTCGCAACGACCTCATCATCGTCGCCCGCGCACGCGACGCCCGGCACGCGACGGCGCTCTATCGTCTTGGCGCGAGCGACGCCATTCCCGAAACGATCGAGGCGAGTCTGCAACTCGCCGAGACCGTCCTCGTCGATATCGGCGTGCCCATGGGCTATGTGATCGCGTCCATCCATGAGAAGCGCGACGAGTTCCGCAAGATCCTGCAACCTTCGGGGGAGGAGGCGCGCGAGCGCCAGGTGCAGCGCCGCAAGGAGCTCAAACGCGAGCGGGTGCGGCGCAAAATCTCCGGCCGCGCCGCGGAGCAGGCGGAAGAGGAAGCGCCCAACGCTTAAAGGATCGCGAGCCCGATGAGGATCGTCACAAGGGTCAGCGGCGCGCCGATCCTGAAATAGGTCCAGAAGCCGATCGAAACGCCCGCTGCGCGCGCGCGCTCGACGACGATGAGATTGGCGACCGACCCGACCAGCGTGAAATTTCCGGCGAGCGTCGAGGCCATGGCGACGACGAGCCAGGCGTGCTGCGGGTCGGACAGGCTGGCGACGAAGGGTTTCAGAACCAGCACCGCCGGCACATTGCTGACGAGATTGGAAAGCGTCGCCGCAACGAGCGCCAGCGCCGGCGCCTTTTCGAGCGCGAGGCGGCCGAACTCCGCCGCGCGTTCGGGCGTCAGGGCTGCGGCCTCGAAACCGGCCACGACGATGAAAAGGCCGCAAAACATCAGCAGCAGAGGCCAGTCGATCTCGCGATAGACTTTCTGCGACTTGACGCGCCGCGTGAGCAGCAGAAGCGCGCCCGCGATGATCGCGACCTTGGCGGCAGGAACGCCGGCGAAAAAGAAAATCACCATCGCCGCCGTCGTCGCCAGCGCCTTGCCGGCGAGCGCGGGATGCCAGGCGCCGCGCGTCGCGCCGGGAGGCGCCAGCGTCTCGCGCGTCAAGAACTCGCGCGGGAAGGCCGCGGCGATGAAGACGATGGTCAGAACGACGCCAGCCGCCGCCACGGGCCAAAGCGCGCCCGCGAAGGCGGAGTAGGAAAGTCCCGACGCGCCGCCGATGATCATGTTCTGCGGATTGCCCGTGATCGTCGCCACGCTGCCGATGTTGGAGGCGAGCGGAATGGCCAGCACATAGGGAACCGGATCGCGCTCGAGGCGCCGCAGGAGATCCAGAACGAGCGGCGGCATGACGATGCAGATCGCGTCATTGACGAGAAAGGCCGAAAGCAGCCCTGTCGCGACGGCGATCGCCGAGAGGAGATAGATCGGCCGGCGCGCGGCGGTCGCGAGCCAGTCGGCGGCGAGGCGAAAGACGCCGGAGAGCCGGAGATTGGCGACGACGATCATCATGCCGAGGAGCAGCGTGATGGCGTTGAGGTCGATGGCGCGATAGGCCTGATCGAGCGTGAGCGCGCCGACCCCGACCATCAGGCTCGCGCCGAGCAGCGCGGCGCCGGCGCGGTCGAGCCGGTAGAAGGGCAGCTTGCCGATCGCGAGCACCAGATAGGTCGCGGCGAAGATGACGAGCGCCATGAGCCGCGCGCCGTCGTCTCCGGTCACGGCGCGCAGGAAGCCGGCGGCTTCGCCGGGCGCGAGGATCGTCCCTGCGGCAAGCGCGGCGCCGGCGGCGGTCAGCCCCGTTGCGAGAAGGGCGCGCAGCTCTCTTCCGCCACCAGGTCGGCGGCCTGAGGAAAAACGCTTCTCTTCCGGCAATTTAGACCTGCAACCCGGTCAGGGTGGCGCGTTTGTTTCCTATTGTGCGCATTTGTCAACCGTTATATTCCTATTCATAGGAAATCCTTCCGCTGCAACCCTGAGCTCGCTGATGACGGACATTCTCTCCCACGCCCAGATCTGGGCGGCCCTCGACGCGCTCGGCGAGCGCTACGGTCTTACGCCCTCGGGCCTTGCGCGCAAGGCGGGCCTCGATCCCACGACATTCAACCGCTCCAAGCGCGAGACGGCCAGCGGGCGCCAGCGCTGGCCCTCCACCGAATCGATCGCCAAGGTTTTGCAGGCGACGGGCGCGAGCCTCGACGAATTCATGGCGCTGGTTTCGGCCAACAGCAGCGCCTGCCGCAAGCACACGCGGCCGCTCATCGGCCTCGCCCAGGCCGGGGCGGGCGGCTTCTTCGACGACGCCGGCTTCGCCATCGGCGCCGGCTGGGACGAGATCGACGTGCTCGCCGACGCCGACGAACATTCCTATGCGCTGGAAATATCCGGCGATTCCATGTTCCCGCTCTATCGCGACGGCGATGTGGTGATCGTCTCGCCCGCCGCCCCCGTCCGCCGCGGCGACCGTGTGGTGGTGAAGACCACCGACGGCGAGATCATGGCCAAGGAGCTCAAACGACAGACGGCCCGCACGGTCGAATTGCGGTCGATCAACCCCGCCTATCCGGACCGCGTGATCCCGCGCGAGGAGGTGAGCTGGATTGCGCGAATCCTCTGGGCGAGCCAATAAGTCGCGCCAGCGTTTGGCGCCGCGCCCGGCGCGAGACGTGCTATAAATCGATTCCGTCTTCGATCGCTCTCCGAAAACCGGGTCTCGAACATGCGTCTTTCGTTGATCGCCTCTCTTGTCGCAGCTCTTTCCATGCCGGCGCTCACGGCCGGATCCGCCCTCGCGGACGCCGCCCTTCGCGACCAGGCGAAGGGGCTGTTCGAGCCGCTGCCGCGGACGCCGCCCGCGCTTCCCGGCGAGACCGCGACTCCGGAAAAGCTCGCGCTGGGCAAAATGCTGTTTTTCGAGCCGCGCCTTTCCGACACGCGCGACATGAGCTGCGCCGCCTGCCACAATCTCAGCATGGGCGGCGTCGACGGCGGGGCGCTGTCGGGCGGCCACAACGCCCAGCTCGCCGGCCGCGAGGTGCAGACGGTTCTCAACGCCGTCTTCAACAAGACCCAGTATTGGGACGGTCGCAACACGGACCTCAAGGACCAGGTCGTCAATTCGGTCATGGCCAATCCCAAGGCGATGCTGAAGACGCGCGGCGGCCCGATGGCGATCAACCCGGTCGAGCACGCCGCCGCCAAGCAGCGCACGATCGAGCAGTTGAAGACGATCCCCGGCTATGTCGACGCCTTCAGCAAGGCGTTCCCCGACCAGCCCGATCCGCTCAACTATGAAAACATCGGCCGCGCCATCGCGCTGTTCGAAGCCACGCTCATCACGCCCGACGCGCCCTTCGACCGCTGGCTGAAGGGCGACGACGGGGCGCTGACCGACGATCAGAAGGCGGGCGCCAGGCTCTTCATGGAGAAGGGCTGCGCCGGCTGCCATAACGGCGTCAACATCGGCGGCGCGTCCTTTGCGAAATTCGGCGTCGTCGCGCCGCCGCCGGCGGATTACCTGCCGGCGGACGACTGGGGCCGCTTTGCGGTGACGAAAAACATCGCCGACAAATACGCCTTCAAGGTTCCGTCGCTGCGCAATGTCGAACTGACCGCGCCCTATTTCCACACCGGCGCGACCTTCGACCTCAAGCACGCTGTGACGGTGATGGGCGAAACGCAGCTCGGCCAGAAGCTCACGGACGACGAGGCGACGAAAATCGTCGCCTTCCTGAAGTCGCTGACGGGGAAACAGCCGGAAGTCGTGCTCCCGATCCTGCCGCCGCGCACGCGATGATCTCGACGCGAGTCTGAAGATGAGAGGAGGCTCCGAAAGGCGCCTCCTCTTTTTTATGCGGCGCTCCAGCGCAGCACCGGTTTGCGCGCGGCGAGCGTTTCGTCCACGCGCCGGCGCGGGGCGAGACGCGGCGCCTGGGCAAAGCGCTGCGCGTCGCCCTCATGCGCGCTTTTCGCGAGATCGCGAAGCGTCGCGATGAAGAGGTCGAGCGAGGCTTTCGACTCCGACTCCGTCGGCTCGATCAGCATGGCGCCATGAACGACGAGCGGGAAATAGATCGTCATGGGATGATACCCCTCGTCGATCATCGCCTTGGCGAAATCGAGCGTCGTAACGCCGGTTCCCTTCAGCCAGGCGTCGTCGAAGAGAACCTCGTGCATGCAGACGCGGTCGCCGAAAGGCTGGCTCATGACGTCGCGCAGGGACGCGCGCAGGTAATTCGCCGCGAGCACCGCGTCCTTCGACGCCTGCGCGACGCCATCGGCCCCATGCGCGAGCATATAGGCGAGCGCGCGCACAAACATGCCCATCTGGCCATGGAAGGCGGTCATGCGGCCGAAGCTCTGCGTTCCTTCCGCATGCTCGACGAGGCGCAGCGTTTCTCCTTCCCTGCGAATGAAGGGAACCGGCGCGAAGGGCGCGAGGCGCTCCGACAGAACCACCGGGCCGGCGCCCGGCCCGCCGCCGCCGTGGGGCGTCGAGAAGGTCTTGTGCAGATTGATATGCATCGCGTCTATGCCGAAGTCGCCCGGCCGCAAGACGCCGGCGATGGCGTTGAAATTGGCGCCGTCGCAATAGAAATAGCCGCCCGCCTCGTGCACCACGCGCGCGATCTCGACGATGTCGCGCTCGAAGAGACCGCAGGTGTTGGGATTGGTCAGCATGATCGCGGCGACGTCGGGGCCGATCACTTCCTTCACCGCTTCGGCGCGCACCGTTCCGTCCGGCGCGGCGGGAACGACGCGCACGGAAAAGCCCAGAAAGGCGGCGCTCGCGGGATTGGTGCCATGCGCCGATTGGGGAATCAGCACGACATTGCGCGTTTCGCTTTCCCCCACCGCCGCAATCGCCGTCTTGATCGCCATCAGCCCGCACAGCTCGCCATGCGCGCCGGCCTTCGGCGACAGCGCCACGGCGTGCATGTTGGTCAGCGTCATCAACCAATGCGAGAGCATCTGCATCAGTTCGAGCGCGCCCTGCACGGTTGAAACGGGTTGCAGCGGATGCGCGTCGGCGAAGCCCTCGAACCGCGCGACCTTCTCGTTCAGACGCGGATTATGCTTCATCGTGCAGGAGCCGAGCGGATAAAGCCCCGCGTCGATCGAATAATTCTTGCGCGAGAGGCGCACGTAATGACGCATGGTCTCGGGTTCGGTGAGACCGGGAAGGCCGATCGCGCCCTTGCGTTCGAGCCCGCCGAGGCGCGTTTGCGCGGGCGGCGGTTCATCGACGTCGACGCCCGTGGCGTCGATGCGGCCGATCTCGAAGAGCAGGGGCTCTTCCTGATCGAGTCCGCGATTGCCGGTGAAGGTTGCGGGCGTCTCGTCCATGTCGTCGATATGAGCAGGCCGGTCGAGCATCAGAGCGCTCCTTTCAGCGCGGCGACGAAGGCCGCGCGATCTTCGTTCGTATTCACTTCCGTGCTGGCGACGACGAGGAGGTCGTCGAGGCCCGCGTTCGGCAGAAGCCGCGAGACGGGAACGCCCGCGAGAACGCCGCGCGCCGCCATTTTTTCAACGAGCGTCGCCGCGTCGGCTTTCACGCGCAGCGTGAATTCGTTGAAGAAGCTGTCGTTCAGCACCGCGACGTTCGGAACATTCGAGAGCATGTCCGCAAGCCGCGCGGCGTTGGCGTGATTGAGGCGCGCGAGCCGCGTCAGCCCCGCTTCGCCGAGCAGCGTGAGGTGAATGGAGAAAGCAAGCGCGCAGAGGCCGGAATTGGTGCAGATGTTCGATGTCGCCTTGTCGCGGCGTATGTGCTGCTCGCGCGTCGAAAGCGTCAGCACATAGGAGCGCCGCCCGTCGGCGTCATGCGTTTCACCCGCCAGACGGCCCGGCGTCTGCCGCAGGTAATCGTGACGCGTGGCGAAGAGACCGACATAGGGCCCGCCGAAATTCAGCGCATTGCCGATCGATTGTCCCTCGCCGGCGACAATATCCGCGCCCATGGCGCCGGGCGATGTGAGAAGGCCGAGCGACACGGCTTCGGTAAAGACGGCGATCAGCAGCGCCCCATTGCGATGACAGGCTTCGGCGATTTTTGTCAGATCGCGCAGATTGCCGAAGAAATCGGGCGTCTGAACGACGACGCAGGAAACCGTTTCATCGATCTGCGAAATGAGGTCTTCGCGCGCGCGAACGTCCGGCGGCGACGTCACGACTTCGTCGCCCGCAAGGCGCGACGTCGTGCGCACGACATCGGCGTAATGCGGATGCAGCCCGCCGGAGAGAAGCGCCTTGCGCCGCTTTGTCAGGCGATGCGCCATCAGCACCGCTTCGGCGGTCGCGGTCGAGCCGTCGTACATCGAGGCGTTGGCGATCTCCATTCCGGTGAGAAGCGCGACCTGCGTCTGGAACTCGAAGAGATATTGCAGCGTGCCCTGCGAAATCTCCGGCTGATAGGGCGTGTAGCTCGTGAGAAATTCCGAGCGCTGGATCAGATGATCGACGGCCGCCGGCACATGATGTTTGTAGGCGCCGGCGCCGACGAAGAAGGGAACGCGGCCCGCGGGCGTATTGCGTGCGGACAGTCGTGAAAAGATGCGCTCGACCTCGAGCTCCGACTTGTGTGGCGGCAGATCGAGCGGTTCTTTCAGCAGCGTCGAAGCGGGCGCGTCGGCGTAGAGTTCCTCCATATTCTCGACGCCGATCGTCGCGAGCATGGAATTCCTGTCGGCCTCGGACAGCGGATGATAGCGCATCTTCTTATCCTCTCTCCCCGCTACAATGTTTTCACGAAGTCGGCGTAGGCGGCTTCGTCCATCAGCGTGTCGATTTCCGCCGCATTCTCCACGCGCAGCTTCACGAGCCAGCCGCGCGCGAGCGGGTCTTCGTTGACGAGCGCAGGCGCTTCGCCAAGTTCGGCGTTCGCCTCGATCACCTCGCCGCCCACGGGCGCGTAAACTTCGCTCGCAGCCTTGACGCTTTCGATTACGGCGAGCTCCTTGCCCTTGGCGACTTTCTTGCCGACGGCGGGCAGATCGACGAAAACGATGTCGCCAAGCTGCGCCTGCGCATAGTCGGAAATGCCGACGACAGCGACGTCGCCGTCGAGGCGGACATATTCGTGATCCTTCGTGAAGCGCAGTCCGCTCATGTTTGGTCCTCTTGGTCTTTCGGTTTGTGGTAGCGATGCGCGACGAAGGGCAGCGGCGTGACGATCATGTCGACGCGCTTTCCGCGGACGTCCGTCGAAAGTGACGCGCCCGGGCTGGCGTGACCGCGCGCGACATAGCCCATCGCGATCGGCCGTTGCAGCGTCGGCGAGAAGCCGCCGGACGTCACGAGGCCGATTTCTTCGCCGTTAGGCGCAAGCAGGGTCGCGCCGTCGCGCACCGGCGCTTTCGACTGCGGAAGCAGGCCCACGCGCAGGCGCGACGGACCGTCTCCCAGAGCCGCGCTGATGCGCGCAAAGCCGGGAAAACCGCCTTCCGCGCGGCGGCGCTTGCCGATCGACCAGGCGAGGCCGGCTTCGACCGGATCGGTGGTCTCGTCGATGTCATGGCCGTAGAGCGGCAGCCCCGCTTCGAGACGCAAGGCGTCCCGCGCGCCGAGCCCGACGGGCGCAACGTCCTCATGCGCCAGAAGGCGCATGACGAAATCTTCCGCGCGATCGGCGCGCAGCGAGATTTCGAACCCGTCTTCGCCCGTGTAGCCGGTGCGCGAAACAAAGAACGACGCTCCATCGAAGTCGAAAGCGCGCCAGCTCATGAAAGGAAGATCCTCGGCGCCGGGGAGCAGAGCGCCGAGGATCGACGCCGCGCACGGGCCCTGCAGGGCGATCAGCGCGCGGTCGTTGAGGATGTTCAGGTCGAAATGCGGAAGGCGCGCCGCGATCAGCGCGAAATCCGCCGTCTTGCGGGAAGCGTTGACGACGAGAAACAGCCGCTCCTCGACGCCGGGAAGGCGCGTGACGAGCAGGTCGTCGAGAATGCCGCCGCTTTCGTCGAGAAGCTGCGTGTAGCGCGTGCGGCCGGGGGCGAGGCCGGCGAGATCGGCGGGCGTGAGGCTCTCCAGCGCCCGCGCGGCGCCCGCGCCGGCGAGAATCGCCTGACCCATGTGCGAAACGTCGAACAAGCCCGCCTTCTCGCGCGTCTGCAAAGTCTCCGCGACAATGCCCGAGGCGTATTGCACGGGCATGTCGTAGCCCGCGAAAGGCGCCATGCGCGCGCCGAGACTTCGGTGCAGGCGGTCGAGCGGCAGAAGCGCGAGAGGCGCGGCGTGGACGTCTGGCGTGGCGGTCATCGGACTCTCCGGCGCGGGCGTGTGACGCAAGACGCGGGCCTGCCGCTCTTGCGCGCCCCCTCTGTCCGGTGACCTGAGAGATTTCCCCGAACGCCGCTCTTTCGAGCCTGCGTTGCGGGTTACGCCCGTCGGTGGACGAAGCGCTTGCGCGCCGCGTCGCTTTCCAGAGTCCTACGTCTTCCCGCGGTCCTTTGGCCTGAGCGTTTCCGGGGCGGTTTCGCCTTCGGCGCCGGCGCGACGCGCCGGACTCTCCCGCTGGAAAGATTACGCCTCGAAAGATGGGCGCGATTCGCAACAGCGTCAAGCGGCGTCGTCGGAGATTTGCGCGGCAGGGGCCGGCCCGGCTATTCTTTGGGCGCCTTTCCTTCGCATGGCTGCGGCGCCATGCATCATCCGGGCGCTGCGGCAGATGTGGCGAGAACAGTTCGATTATTTCTGGGACGGACGACGCCGGCTCGTGATCGGTTGCTTCGACGGCGCCGAGAGCCCGGCGGCGATCGCCGCGCGCCCCCAATTGACCCTCGTCTCGGCGAGGGACGAAGACTTCTCGATCGCTCCCACGCTCATCGACGTGATCGACGCCGCGCGCTGGCGGGCGCGCATCGTCATTTCGGATATTCCGAGCGATCACCGCTTCCTGCGTCTTTTCGCGGCCGACGGCTCCGAACTGCGCCTCGTTCTGGGCTCCGAGCGCGAGCAGCCGCCGGGCGGCGAGTGGCGCCTGCTGATGACGCTCCTGCCCGAGGCGGAAAGCGCGGACCCCGTCTCCTTCCGGCTGGTTCCGCTACCGGCGCGCGGCGATCTGGAGCGCCTCGCGCGCGAGCAGACGGCCTCGGCGGGGGCGCGGCTGGTCTGGGCCATCGGCCAGCGCCGCGCCGTGGAGCGAAGCGAGAGCGGCGCGCTCGTCGCGCGGCTCGCGCCGGCGCGGCGCATCTTCCCCGCCTTTCAGAATCGGCTGACGCTCGAAGCCATGCCCTTCGAGGCGGAGGCGGCCGCCGATACGCGCGAGGCGCCTTTCGCCATCATGCAGCACTGGCTGCGCGAACAGGGCGCGCCACGCGCCGCGCTGCGCCTGCGCATCCCCGATTCGCTGGAGGAGAGCGCCGCATTGCTCGGCCGGACCTCGGTCGCGCTCGTCCTGCAGCAGCGCCGCCATCTGCGCGGCTGGATGCAGGAGCAGAAGCAGGCCGGAGAGCCGGTGATCGATCCTCTGAGTTTCGAGGACATTCGCCAGGCGACCGGCGAGCCGGGGGAGCATCCCGACGCGGTCGAGTCGAGCGACGCGGTGGTCGTCGCCAATCTGCTCAATCTCATTCTCGATCCGGAAGGGGCCGAGGCCGATGGCGTCACCGTTCGCCGCGGCGACGAGAAAAACCCGTTGGGCCTCGGCGAGACCGTGGAGATCGACTTCTATGGCGCGGCGCTCGGCGACGATATCGGCCTGATCTGTCCGACGGCGGCGGCGGGCGACATCGGCGTCGCGCCGGCCGACCCCGGCGGGCCGCCATTTGCGCGGCTGCTGCGCGTCGAGGGCGACGGGCTGACCCCGCGCCGGATCGGCGAGGACGAGCCGCTGCTCGACGACATGATGCGCCGCGCCGCGGCGGCCGCGCGGGCGACGACCAGCGGCCCGGCGGCCCGCATCGTCGCCGAACGCGCCGCAGGTCTCAGGAGCCGCCGCGAGAAATTCGTCGCCGTGCTCAACGACGCGCTCGCGCGCGCGAGTTTCAAGGCGCGTTTCGAGTCCGCGGGCCTGTGGGACGTGTTCGAGCCGCTGGCGCAGACGAGCTTTGCGGCGCTCGTCGCCGACGCCTCGGCGCCGGCCCGTTCGCATCTGGAGGATCTCGGCGGCTACGCCGCCTATGGCGTCGATCCCGCGCTGACGGCGGCGCTTGCGCGCGGCGGCGTTTTTGCGCAAGCGGCCCAGAGTCCGAGGTTTCGCAGCGAGGCGCGCGCAACGCCCTCGCTGCTCCAGCGCTATGTCGCGGCCTGTGGTCTCGAGGGGATAACTCCCGCCGAACTCGACCCCGCCGGACAGGCGGACGCCTTGCGGGCGCTGACGCAGGAGCAGGACGCGCTCGCCTTGCGCGAGGCGCGCATTGGTCTCGCAGCAGATGCAGGGCTTCGCCGCGCGGCCGTGATCGCCGCGCGTCAGCTTGCCGATGAATCGGCGGTCGAGCTCGCGATCGTCCACTTCGAGCAAAGCCACGACGGCGAAACGGCGGCGAGGCTCGCTGATTATCTGAACGCGCGTCGCGCTGGAGAATGGACGCCGCCCGAACATGCGAGGACGCTTGCAGCGCTCCTCGCGCGCGCGGGCGTCGAACGCGAGGAGGCGCAGACGCGCGTCGCCGCCGGCATGACGGCCGCCGCCGCCGCGCCGCCGCCCTCACCGCCGCCGTCGCCCCCGCCCCCCGAGAAGCCAAAGGGATTCTTCCGGCGCCTGTTCGGCGGCTAATTCTTCGTCAGCGCGGGCGCGCCCCGATAGATGGCGGGATAAAGCCGTTTCAGATTCTCGATCTTCGGCAAATCGTTGAAGACGATATATGGCGCATCCGGATGGCGGACGAGATAATCCTGGTGATAGGCTTCGGCGGGATAGAACGCCCCGAGGCGCTCGATGCGCGTGACGATGGGCGAGGGAAACGCCTTCGCGGATGAAAGTTGCGCGATATATTCGCGCGCCATTTTCTCCTGCTCCGCATCGGCGACGAAGATCGCCGAGCGATATTGCGTCCCGACATCCGGCCCCTGCCTGTCGAGCTGCGTCGGATCATGCGCGACAGAGAAATAGACGCGCAGCAATTCGCCGAGGCTCACCTTGCCGGGATCATAGGTGATTTCGACCGACTCGGCGTGGCCGGTGTCGCCGCGTCCCACCCTCTCGTAATGCGCGGTCTCCTTCGCGCCGCCAGCATAGCCGGACACCGCGCGCGTGACGCCCTTCACATGCTGGAACACGCCCTGCACGCCCCAGAAGCATCCGCCCGCGACGACGAGCTTCCGTGCGTCAGGGGTCGCCGGCGCAGGATCATAGGCCGGGGGCGGCAGGCTCACCGCGCGCTCCGCCGCGCGAAGCGGCGTCGCGAGCAGGGCGATGGCGGCGGCGAAAAGAGCGACGCGTTTCATTGCGCCTGCCCCTGCGCCGTTCCGCGCGCGACGAAGCGCAGCGCGACGCCGTTCATGCAATAGCGCAGACCCGTAGGCTTCGGCCCGTCGGTGAAGACATGGCCGAGATGCGCGTCGCAGCGCTTGCAGGAGACGGCGACGCGCCGCATGCCGAAGGAATTGTCCGCGCTCTCGATGACGTTGTTCTTCGAGATAGGCGCAAAGAAGCTCGGCCAGCCTGTGCCGGAATCATATTTGGTTTTCGAGTCGAAAAGCGCCGTGTCGCAGCAGACGCAGCGGAAGAGCCCGTCGTCATGCGCGTCCCAGTAAGGGCCGGTGAAGGCGCGCTCGGTGCCTTCCCTGCGCGTGACCTCAAAGGCGAGCGGCGACAGTTGCGCGCGCCATTCCGCCTCGGTCCTGACGACCTTGTCGACGTTGGAGACGCCGAGACTTTTCCCCGCCGCGTCGAAAGCTTCTATCTGCACCGACTGCGCGGCGCGGATTTTTGCCGGAAGAAACGCGAGAGCGTAAACGCTGGTCATAATGGTGCGGCGGTTCATGGAGCGCCCTTGTCGCCTGCCGCATTGCTGCGCTGCGCATGCAATGGCGGCGTTGTTTCGTCATGGAGCGTAAATAGGCGCCGTTCGCGGCGGCTCAACCTTACTTGCGCCCGAAGAGCTTCTCGATGTCGGCGAGCTTCAATTCGACATAGGTCGGGCGGCCGTGATTGCACTGGCCGGCGCCGGGCGTCGTCTCCATTTCGCGCAGCAAAGCGTTCATCTCCGCTGCGCCGAGGCGTCGGCCCGCGCGCACGGAATGATGACAGGCGCAGGTCGCAAGCACATGGTCGAGCCGGCGCGAGAGGCCGCGCGCGTCGCCATCCTCGGCGAGAAGATCGGCGATGTCCTCGACAAGACGCCTGTGATCGACCTCGCCCAGAATGGACGGCGCCTCGCGCACCAGCACGGCGCCCGGACCGAAGGGCTCGAGCGCGAGTCCGAGCGCGGCGAGTTCGTCGAAGGCGCCGGCGAGCGCATTCATGCGCGATTCGTCGAGATCGACGACGACGGGGATCAGCAGCATCTGACGCGCGACGCCCGTCTCCTCGCGCTGACGCTTGAGCTTCTCATAGACGAGGCGTTCATGCGCGGCGTGCTGATCGACAATGACGAGCCCGTCGCGCGTCTGCGCGATGATGTAGGTTTCATGCAACTGCGCGCGCGCGGCGCCGAGCGGCGCGTCCGTATCCTGCGCCGGCGCTTCATGAACGCGCGCGTCCGCCGCCGGCGCGCCGACGTCGAAAGCCGCCTGCGGCGATTCCGCAAATCCCGAAGGCGCGTGGGGAGAGTGCCGAATGTCCCAGTTCGCGGGTGGCGGCGCGCGCCAGGGCGCGTCATGTCGCGCGGCGTTGGCGCGCGCGAATGTCTCGACCGCCGCGCGCGCCGTGTCGGCGCTGCGATGGCTCTTTTCCGCGAGCGCCTGTTTCAGCGCGCCGACAACGAGGCCGCGCACGAGGCCGGGGTCGGCGAAGCGCACCTCGGCTTTCGCGGGATGCACGTTGACGTCCACGATTCGCGGGTCGCAGCCGATGAAGAGCGCGACGACGGGATGACGGTCGGGGCTGAGGAAGTCGAGATAGGCGGCGCGAATGGCGCCGGCGAAGAGCTTGTCGCGGACCGGGCGTCCGTTGACATAGACATATTGCAGCTGCGCATTGCCGCGATTGTAGGTCGGCAGGCTCGCCAGTCCCGTCAGGCGCACGCCCGCCCGCTCGGCGTCGATCTCTATGGCGTTGGCGCGAAACTCCTCGCCGAGCACCTGCGCGATGCGCCGCGCCCGGCCCGCCGCGTCGTCGCCGCAGGCGGGGTAATCGAAGAGCGCGCCATTGTCGGCGGAAAAGCCGAAACGCACATCGGGATGCGCCATGGCGAGGCGTTTCACGACATCGACGACGGCGGCCGTCTCCGTGCGTTCGGTCTTGAGGAATTTCAGACGCGCCGGCGTCGCGGCGAAGAGCGCGCGCGCCTCGATTCGCGTGCCGCGCGGCCAGCTGCTCGCAGTGAGACCACGCCTGTCGCCCGCCTCGACGCGGATCGAAAAGCCGTGCGGCGCATTCTGCGCCCGTGTGTCGATGGTGAGATCGGCGACAGCGGCGATGGACGGCAGCGCCTCGCCGCGAAAGCCGAGCGTGGCGATATGAGTGAGATCGCCGTCGGGGATCTTCGAGGTCGCATGGCGTTCGACAGCGAGCGCGAGATCGTTCTCATCCATGCCGCAGCCGTCGTCGATGACGCGGATGAGCTTTCTGCCGCCTTCCTCGATCGCCACGTCGATGCGCGTCGCGCCGGCGTCGAGCGCATTCTCGACCAGTTCCTTCACGGCGGAGGCCGGGCGCTCGACCACCTCGCCGGCGGCGATGCGGTCGACAAGGATGGGATCGAGGCGGCGAACGGGCATGGGGCGCTTCATAGCATGCCGAGCGTCGTGGACGCGTCGTTATTCGAGACGGCCCGTCAAGCTACAGGCTCCAGCACCAGCACGAGATTCTCGACCCGCGTCACCCGCGCGCGGGCGCCCGGCGCGAGTGTTTCGACGGGCGCGCCCGCCGCGAGGCGCGCCTCCCAGGTCACGCCGGACCAATGCACGCGGCCGCCGGATTTCGTCACCTCATGCGTCGTCGTCAGTTCGCGGCCGATGAGGTCGCTGCTCTGGTCCTCCTGCACGTCCGCGTGCTGGAAACGCTGCAGCGGCCCCTTGCCGAGAATGGCGATGAGGAGGCTCGCGCCGGCGGCGATGGCCGTCGTTTCGATGAGCGACGGCCGCCAGCCGCTCGCGAAGAGCAGCGCGCTCGTCGCGAGCGAACCGAGCGCGAAGAACATCACCGGCGACAGGCCGATGACGACGATGTCGAGGCCGAGCAGCGCGAGGCCAACGATCAGGCTGGCGTTTGCGGGATCATAGAAGAACGTCGGCTCCATTCATGCTCTCCGCTGTCACTCGGGTTGGCGCCAGGGCTGCTGCGCGCGGCGCGACGCCTCTTTCGGCGTCTCGGCGGCGTTCACCGTGTTCAACACCGCCATGGCCTTCGCGATCCAGCCGGCGGGATCGGCGCCGTCGCCCATCAGCACCAGCGAATTGCCGGCCTTGGCGAGGCGGCCATATTGCTCGATCGCCGATTTCGCGACTTCGAGCTGCACGGCCTGATCGCCGCCTTGCTGCGTGATCTGCGTGCGCACCAGTTCGATCGCCTTCGCCTGTCCTTCGGCGCGCAGGATCGCCGCCTGTTTCTCGCCCTCGGCGCGGTTGATCTCCGATTGCTTTACGCCTTCGGACTCCAGCACGGCGGCGCGCTTGTCGCGCTCGGCCTTCATCTGCCGCTCCATCGACTGGCGCAGCGACTCCGGCATTGTGATGTCCTTGATCTCGTAACGCGTGACATGCGCGCCCCAGAGCTGCGCCGCGTCGGAAACCGCGCGCACCACCCGCTCGTTGATCTCGCTTCTGTTCTCGAAGGTCTTGTCCAGCTCCATCGAGCCGATCGCCGAACGCATGCTGGTCTGCGCCAGATTGATGATGGCGCGGCGGATGTCCTGCGCGCCATAGGCGGCGTCCTTGGCGTTGACGATCTTGTAATAGAGAACGCCGTCAATGGTGACGGTGGCGTTGTCCTTGGTGATCGCGTCCTGCTCCGGCACGTCGATCACCTGCTCGCGCATGTCGAAAGCGTAAGCCACGCGCTCGACGATCGGATAGACGAAATTGATGCCGGCGGTGAGCGTGCGGTTGTACTGGCCGAGGCGTTCGACGACCAGCACCTCCTGCTGGCGCACGAAGCGCACCATCGTCGAGAGCGCCAGCAGCGCGACATAGGCGAACCAGAACAGCGGATTGTGGAAAAGGCCGATCGGCAGGCCGAGATTGAAGCTGCGATCCAGGATCAAAAGACCGATCGCGCCGGCGCCGATGACGAAAAGCGCAAAACCCATTGACGCCTCCATTGGGGCAGTTCGCGAAGAATGCGACGCCGGTCGGTCGGGTGAACCGGGCGCCGCTAATAATCTAGGGCGGCGTGAGCCGGCTCGGCGTGCGCCGGCGCATGGGAGGCGCCGGCGTCGCGCAGGATAACGGCCCCGCCGTCGAGCCGCAGCTCCACGATCGGGCAGGCGTCGGCGGCGTCGATCCCGGGCGCCGTCGCCGCGCCGGGGTATAGCGCGCAGACCGAAACGAGCGCGCCATTCGTCAGCAGGCCCGCGCGCGCGAGGTCGGGAAGCACGACCGCGGGAATGACGAGCCGCGTCGGGCCGAGGGCGTCGAGCGTTTCGAGGAAACGCTCCGCCGTGAAGGGCGAGAGATAGTGCAGCGGCGCGCCGGCGAGAAGCGCTGCGAGCGGGCCGGCGATGAGGGCGCCGAGCGAACTCGGCGCCGCAAGCGACAGGATCGGCGCGTCGCCTGCGTCGCGGGTGAGGCGCACGAGGTCGAGCGCCCCGGCGAGCAGGGCGCCCTGCGAGGAAAAGTCGATGGCGCCGACGTCGTCGAGCGCGCCGACCAGCGCGCGCTCGTCCGCGCTCCAGTCGTCGGCGAGCCGCGCGCGCGGCGACAGCGGCGCCTCCAGCATGGCTGGCGAGAAATCGCCCGCGCCGTCGAGCGTTCCCGAAAGCGCGCCGATGAGGCGCACCGACGGCGTCTCGGCGGCGATCGACAGCAGAGGCTCCTCGAAATCCACGCCGCAGAAACGCGCGGGCGCGAAGAGCGCGCAGACGCGCTGCGCGCGGGCGGCGTTCGCCACAGCCGCGCGCCGCATCGGCAGCGGCAGGGGCGCGAGCACCGGATCGAGTCCCGCGGCGACGGCGGCGGTGAGCGCCACGAAGGCCTGCGCGCCTGGCGGACAGCAGATGAGAATTTTCTCGCCGCGCGCGAAATCGAAGCCGCGCAGCCGCGCGAGGAAGGCGCCGACGCGCTGATAGAGGTCGGCGTAACTTACGTCGTCCGTCGAGTCGCCGTGCCGGTCGACGAAGGCGGGCGCGCCGGGTCGCGGACGCGCGGCGCCGGCGACGAGGGCGTCGAAGCCGAATTGCGTCAGAGGATGCGTCCGCGCGAGAGAAGCGTCGAGGGCTTGCGCGGCGGCGCGAAAGGTCATGGATTGTTTCTCCACCAGCTCTCCAGCGTCGGACCAAACAGCGGCTGCGCATAGCGCGGCAGTCTCGCGGGGCGCGCAATGTCGGTCGAATGCGCGATCCATTGTTCGGACGCGTGATACAAAGGCACGACATAAAAACCCGAAAGCAGCACGCGGTCGTAGGCGCGCACCGCCGTGACGAAATCCTCATGGCTCTGCGCCGCGAGCAGCGCCGCGATCAGCGCGTCGATCGCGGGCGACGACGCGCCTGCAAGATTGAACGACGCTTCTTGCGTCGCGCTGGCGGAGCCCCAGCGCATGCGCTGCTCATTGCCCGGCGAGGCGGAGGCCAGCCACTGGCCGATCATCATGTCGAAGTCGAATTTCTGGCGCCGGCGCTGATACTGCACTTCATCGACGAGCCGCACGCGCGCGTCGACGCCGATGCGCTGGAGCGAGGAGGCGTAGTTGAGCGCGAGCCTCTCCTGATTGCGGTCCTTGACCATGATCTCGAAGGCGACGGGCTCGCCGTCCTTCGTCAGCGCGTCGCCTTCGACGCGATAGCCGGCGGAGGCGAGCAGTTCGAGCGCGCGTTTCGCCATCTCGCGGTCGCGGCCTGTGCCGTCGTTCACCGGCGGGCGCCATGTTCCTTCCAGAATGTCGGGGCGCACGGCGTCGGGGAAGGGGGCGAGCAGCGCGCGCTCCTTCGCGCTGGCGGGACGGCCCGAGGAGGACAGCTCCGACTCGTCGAAGAAGCTTTTGGTGCGCGTGTAGAGGCCCGAATATAGATTGGCGTTGACCCATTCGAAGTCGAACATCATGCCGAGCGCTTCGCGCAGGCGAATGTCGCGGAACACGGGCTTGCGGGTGTTGAAGACGAAACCCTCGAGACCCTTCGGGTTATCGTTCTTCAGCGCCTCCTTCACGACGCGCCCCTCGCGCAGCGCCGGGAAATCATAGCCCGTCGACCAGCGGGTGGTGCTCGTTTCCTCGCGATAATCGAGAAGCCCCGCCTTGAAGGCCTCGAACAGCGAATTGCCGTCGCGGAAATACTGGATGTCGATTTCGTCGAAATTGTAGAAGCCGCGCTGGCTGGGAATATCCGCGCCCCAGTAGTTTTGATCGCGTCGCAGCAGCAGCCGCGCGCCGGCTTTCGCGTCGTCGATCACATAGGGACCCGAGCCGAGCGGCTTCGCCAGCGTCGCGTCGGCGAAGCGCTCGACGTCCGTCGCATGTTTCGGCAGCACCGGCATGATGGCGAGAATGAGCGGAAGCTCGCGGTCGCCGATGCCGGAGAGGTCGAACTTCACCGTCTGCGCATCGGGCGCGTCGACGGATTTCACCAGCCCGTAGGCGATGCGCTGCTGCGGCCGGCCCTTCGTCTTGAGCAGGTTGAAGGAGAACAGCACGTCCTCGGAGGTAATCGGCTTGCCGTCCGAAAAATGCGCGCGCGGGTCGAGATGAAAGGTCACGCGCGTGCGGGCGGCGTCGACGTCGATCGATTTTGCGATCAGCGGATAGAGCGTGAAAGGCTCGTCCTGCGAGCGCGCCATCAGGCTCTGGAAGACATTGCCGACGAGCCCCTGCGCCGCCGAGCCCGATTTGAGGTTGAACGGATTGAGGCTGTCGAAAGTGCCGGCGAGGCCGACGCGCAGCCTCCCGCCTTTCTTCGCCTGCGGCTCGGCGTATGGGAAATGATCGAAGTCGGGCGGCAGGGCCGGCGCGCCATGCATGGCGAGGCCGTGAGTCGGTTCCGCGGCGCTTGCGGGCGCGGAGAGTAAAACGCCCAGAAAAGCGACGACGAACGGGCGGAGTCCGGCGCGGCGCGCGCGAATCGCTAAAGTCATCATCCCTCGACCATAGTCCAACCTCCGGCGGCTTGAAGCAGGGGCCATGCCTCATTCGGCCGCATTTTTTGGCTTTTTCCGTGAAAACCGCGCCCTGCGGGGCGCCGGAGCGCCGTCGAACGGCTGGAAATCGCCGCTGCGACCATGTATGAGCTTGACGTTCGTCTCGCCGCCAGGGCGCGACGGGCCGAAACGCGGTATGGGGCAAGGGTTCCACGGCGTCGGGTTTTTGGCGCCGCAGCGTGCGGGCGGGCCCCGCGATGACGCGACCTTGAAACTTCTTTCCGGCGTCGTTGGGCGCCGGCCAGCTGACAATCGAAAGGGACTTATCGATGTCGATCTACTTCCCGCGGTCCTGCGCGATCGCCCTTGCCGGCGCCATGTTGCTCGCCGGCGCAGCGGCGCAGGCCCAGCAGGCCCCCGCAGCCGGCGGCGCTCAGCAGCCCCAGCAGCAGGCGGCGCAGCCCCAGGGGCCGATCACGGCCACTCTCGCCCCGGTGCAGCCCGACTGGACGAAGGTCTGCGGCTCAGACCCCCAGACCAAGAAGGAAATCTGCTACACGACCCGAGACTTCGGCGCGGTCGGCAAGGAAGGCGATCCGCCGCAGCCGCTGCTCGCCCTCGCCGTTTACGATCCCAAGGGCGACGACACCAAGATCATCCGCCTCCTTCTGCCGCCGGGCCTGATGCTGAAGCCGGGCTTCCGCTTCGCGGTCGACAAGGGCTCGATGGAGTCGGGCGCCTTCGAGATCTGCTTCCCGAACGGCTGCTTCGCCGAGGCGAAGGTGAAGAAGGCGCTCGTCGACGGCATGAAGAAGGCCGAGAAGATGACGGTCGTCGTCAAGAACCAGGCCAACAACGAGGTGACCTTCTACCTGCCGCTGACCAATTTCGGCAAGGCCTTCGACGGCCCGGCGGTCGACCCGAAGGTGCTCGAGGAGCAGCAGAAAAAGCTGCAGGAAGAGCTCCAGAAGAAGGCCGAGGAAGAGCGCAAGAAGCTCGAGGCCGCGAAAGGCGCCGCCGCCCCGGCTCCGGCCGGGAAGAAGTAAGTTCGTCGCAGAACAGAAACGCCCGCGAGTTTTTCGCGGGCGTTTTTTGTCCCTTGCTATCGAAAGGTCTGGCGGCGCAGCCGCCCATTGAACCTCAATGCCTTTTCGGCGCGCGCACGCGATAGACGCCTTCCTCGTCGCGCTCGAAGGTCTCCTCGACCTGCGGATGGCGCACGGGGTCGCCGGAGGTGTCGGGCACGAGATTCTGCTCCGACACATAGGCGACATATTCGGTTTCGGCGTTTTCGGCGAAGAGGTGGTAGAAGGGCTGGTCCTTGCGCGGGCGCAGCTCCTCGGGGATCGACAGCCACCATTCCTCGGTGTTGGCGAACACCGGGTCGACGTCATAGATCACGCCGCGGAACGGATAGCGGCGATGCTTGACCACCTGGCCGATCGCGAATTTTGCGATGCTCTCTCGCGGCATTCTTACGACGCCTTTTACGCGGTGTTCACTCCGGCTTTTTCGTAGCGCAGGGCGGCGGGCGTCGTCAACGGCGCCACGCGGGGCGCCCGCGACGGCGCTATGGGGAAAAGTCGGACGCCTACTGTGATTGCAGCGCCGCGACGCCCGGCAGAGTCTTGCCCTCCAGCCATTCCAGAAAGGCGCCGCCGGCCGTGGACACGTAGGAAAATTCCTGCCCCGCATGCGCCTGATTGAGCGCCGCGACCGTGTCGCCGCCGCCCGCGACCGAGAGCAGCTTGCCTTCGACCGTGAGACGCGCCGCCGTCTGCGCGACGGCGTTGGTGCCCTCGTCGAAGGGCGGCAGCTCGAAGGCGCCGAAGGGGCCGTTCCACACCAGAGTCCTGCACTGCGCGAGCAGCGCCTCGACATGGGCGACGGTCTTGGGCCCGACGTCGAGGATCATGTCGTTTTCGCCGACATGGTCGACCGAGACGATATGGGAGGGCGCATGTTCCTCGAATTTCTGCGCCACCGTGGCGTCGACGGGCAGGACCACGACGCAATTGGCCGCCTTCGCCTTTTCAAGAATGCCGCGGGCGGAGCCGGCGAGGTCGTGCTCGCACAGCGACTTGCCGACCGCCTTGCCTTGCGCGGCGAGGAAAGTGTTGGCCATGCCGCCGCCGATGACGAGATATTGCACTTTGGAGACGAGATTGCCGAGAAGCTCGAGCTTGGTCGAAACCTTGGCGCCGCCGACGATGGCCATCACCGGCCGCGCGGGATTGGTGAGCGACGACTCCAGCGCCTCTAGCTCCGCCTGCATGGTGCGGCCGGCATAGGCCGGGAGCCTGTGAGCGACGCCCTCCGTCGTGGCGTGGGCGCGATGCGCGGCCGAGAAGGCGTCATGCACGAAAATGTCGCCGAGCTTCGCGATTTCCTCGACGAAGGCCGGGTCGTTCTTCTCCTCGCCCTTTTGGAAGCGGGTGTTCTCCAGAAGCGCGATGTCGCCGTCCTTCATCGCGTCGACGACGGCGGACGCAGGCGCGCCGACGCAATCGTCGGCGAAGGCGATCTTGCGCTTGAGATAATGTTCGAGCGTCGGCAGCACCTGACGCAGCGAATCCTCGTCGACGCGCTGACCCTTGGGGCGCCCGAAATGGGAGAGCAGGATCACCTTGCCGCCCTTCTCCGCGATCTCGTTGATCGTCGGCAGAATGCGCTCGATGCGGGTCGCGTCGGTGACGCGCGTTTCCTCCATCGGCACGTTGAGATCGACGCGCAGCAGCACGCGCTTGCCTTTGACGTCGACGTTATCGAGGGTGCGGAAGGAGGCCATTCGCCACTCCAATCGTTCTTCAAAAAAGGCCGACGCGGACCAGGGCGGTCCGCGTCGAAATGTCAGGCGGCGGTCCTCAGATCAGCGAGCCGATCAGCGCCGCGGTGTCCGTCATGCGGCCCGAGAAGCCCCATTCATTGTCGTACCAGCTCAGGATGGAGACGAGATTGCCGTCCATCACCTTGGTCTGGTCGAGATGGAACGTCGAGGACGCGGAATTATGGTTGAAGTCGCAGGAGACGAGCTTCTCCGTCGTATAGGCGAGCACGCCCTTCATCGGACCGTCGGCGGCCGCGATGATAGCGGCGTGGATTTCGTCCTTGGTCGTCGGTCGTTTGGCGACGAATTTCAGGTCCACGGCCGAGACGTTGGGCGTCGGCACGCGAATGGCGTAGCCGTCGAGCTTGCCGTTGAGCTCCGGCAGCACGAGGCCGACGGCCTTGGCGGCGCCCGTCGATGTCGGGATCATGGAGAGCGCCGCGGCGCGGGCGCGGTAGAGATCCTTGTGGAAGGTGTCGAGCGTCGGCTGGTCGCCAGTGTAGGAGTGGATCGTCGTCATGATCCCCTTCTCGATCCCGATCGCGTCGTTCAGCACCTTGGCGACCGGCGCGAGGCAGTTCGTGGTGCAGGAGGCGTTGGAGACGATGAGGTGATCCTTCGTCAGCTTCTGATGATTGACGCCATAAACGACCGTGAGGTCCGCGCCGTCGCCGGGGGCCGAGACCAGCACGCGCTTCGCGCCGGCGTCGAGCAGCATCTTCGCCTTGTCGCGCGCGGTGAAGAGGCCCGTGCATTCCAGCGCCACATCGACGCCGAGGTCCTTGTAGGGAAGTTCGGCCGGGTTCTTGATGGCGGTGACCTTGATCGGGCCGCGGCCGACGTCGATCGTGTCGCCCGCGACCTTCACTTCCTGCGGGAAGCGGCCGTGGACGGAGTCGTAGCGCAGGAGATGCGCGTTCGTCTCGACCGAGCCGAGATCGTTGATGGCGACCACCTCGAGGTCCGTGCGGCCGGATTCGACGATGAAACGGAGGATGTTGCGGCCGATACGTCCGAAGCCGTTGATCGCCACTCTCACGGTCATTTGGCAAAACTCCTTATCGCCGCCGGCTGGCTCATGGGCGGCTCTGGCCTGCGGCGCGGGCGCGTCGCGCCGGCTTTTCGAGGCGAGGGTGTGATAGCACCTCGCGCCCCCCTGTCAACGCGCCCTTCGGTCGCGACCGGCAGCTTGGGATTTGTCCGATTCATGCTACCAAACGATTGGCGGCGAATCGGCGCCGAAACCTCTCCTGCCCCTCCCGAACTGGGCGACGCTCGGCGATGACGAATCCTGAAAAGCTCGACGGCGCGCTGGCCCGCTTGACCGCGGCGCTCGACCAGCTCGAACGCTCGGTCTCCCTCAAGCTCGAGGACGACGTGTCCAGCGCCGAGCTGGAGGAGGAACTCGCCATCATGCAGGATGACCGCGCCCGGCTCGCGCTCGATCTCGACGCCGCGCTCGCGCGGATCAGCGCGCTGGAGAAGGCCCGCGACGAGGTGTTGCGCCGGCTCGACGACGCCGGCGCCGGCGTCGCGGCCGTGCTCGGCGGAACGAACAGAGGCTGAAATGGCCGCCGTCGTCGTCACCATCGCCGGGCGGACCTATCGCATGTCCTGCGAGGACGGCGAGGAGCCGCGGCTCGAACAGCTTGCGCGCTATGTGGAAGGCAAGATCCTCTCGATGCGGGAGGGCTTCGGCGAAATCGGCGACCAGCGCATCGTGGTGATGGCGGCGCTGGCCATCGCGGACGAGGCGACCGACGCGCGCGGCAGGGCGCAGGCGATGGAGATGGACATCGCCGCCCTGCGCGCGGAACTCGACGCCGCGCGAAAGGCGAGCGCCGCGATGGAGGCTCGCGTCGCGGGCGCGCTGGAGGACGCCGCGCGCCGGCTGGAGCGGCTCAACGCCGATTTGCAGAAATCCGCAGCCCCGCGCGACGAATTTCCCTAACCCGCCCGGCGCATTCGCGCGAAAAAAATCCCATGGGTCCGCCATGGGATTTTCGCTGTCGTGACGACGACGGACCTTTACTTGCCCCAGTTCTCGATGCTCGGGTCGCGCTTGGCCTTTTCGAGATTGTCCGCCTGTTCGGACAATTGATAATTGCGGTTTTGCGCGGCCATCGCCTCGACGCCGTCCTTCAGGATGGCGATCTTCATCTGCTCGGTCGCGAGATGGTTCAGCTCGTTGATCCATTGATTGAGGTTGAGCAGCAGCTTGCTCTTGCGCTCGGCCTGCACTTCGCGGCTGGGATTGGTGTCCTTGGCGATTTCGAGCTCCGCCTTGGTGTCCTCGATCATCTTGTCGAGGCCCTTGAGCTTCTCCTCGAGCGCGGCGACCTGATCCTGCGCGCCGTCCTTCGCCTTTTCGAGGGCTTCCGCGGTTTCCTTCTTCGCCTTCTCGAGATTGTCGAGGCCGTTCTGCAGCCAGCTCGTCTGAATGTTCAGCAGGGCGTCGCGGGCGATGCCAGTAAGGTTGAAACCGTTGGGAATCGGAAAATAGGGGCCGAGTTTCGCCGCCTGCGCGGGCGCGGCCGAAAAGCCGATGGCGCCGCAAAGGGCGAGCGCGGCGAGCGTCGCGCGGACGCCGGCCATTTTCTTGTTGCCGAACATGAATGTTTCTCCCGGATATGCGCGCTGATTCTTGTCGCTCACGCGCTTCTTGGTCGCCAAAGTGGGCTATCGCCGCCTGTCTGGCAAGAGCGAAGCGCCGCGCCCGGGCGCGCTTTTCTCCGCAATTCAGACGCTTGACGCCGCCGGCTGTTTCGCGCGACTCTCATCCAGAGCCGGGGGAGCCCCGCCCGGCGGCCGTCGTCGCGCCGCCAGGGGGCTGAGAGGCTGCGGAGCGCGTCCAGGGCGGACGCGGGGCGTGGCGACCCTTCGAACCTGATCCAGTTGAATGCTGGCGGAGGGATGGTGTTTCGCTTGTCGACGGAAAGAGGCGCGCCATGCGCGCGCGGGTGATCGGCGCCGGCGTCGCCGGTCTGTGCGCCGTCCATGAGCTGGCGCGCGCCGGCGTCGAGGTGGAGCTGGTCGAGCGCGCCGCCGCGCCGGGGCAGGGCTGCTCGCGCTACGCCGGCGGCATGATCGCCCCCTGGTGCGAGCTGGAGAGCGCCGAGCCGATCGTCGCGAAGCTCGGTGAAGAGGCGCTGGACTTCTGGACGCGCGAAGTTCCCGTCGCCGCGGTCGCCGGCAGCCTCGTCGTGGCGCCGCCGCGCGAACGCGCCGAACTCGCCGACTTCGCCCGCCGCACCGAGCAGTTCGAGCGGCTCGACGCCGCCGGCCTCGCCGCGCTGGAGCCGGATCTCGCCGGGCGCTTCGACGCGGCGCTCTATTTTCGGCAAGAGGCGCATCTCGACCCGCGCGCTGCGCTCGCTGCGCTCGCCGCACGCCTTGCTGCAATGCAAAATGTTGCGCAGCATTTCGGCGTCGAGGTCGAGACGCTCGCCGGGGAGCCCGACTGGATCGTCGATTGCCGTGGCTTCGCCGCCCGCGACGCGCTGCCCGGATTGCGCGGAGTGAAAGGCGAGATGCTGATTCTGCGCAGCGACGAGATTTCGCTTGCGCGTCCCGTGCGGATGCTGCATCCGCGCCGCCCCGTCTATGTCGTGCCGCGCGGCGGTGGGCTTTTCATGGTCGGCGCGACCATGATCGAGAATGAGGAGCGCGCGCGGGTGACGGCGCGCTCGGTGGTGGAGCTTGTCAATTCCGCCTTCGCCATCCATCCCGCCTTCGCCGAGGCCGAGATCGTCGAGACGGGCTCCGATGTCCGGCCGGCTTTCCCCGACAATCTCCCGCGCCTTACAAGACGCGGGCGCACTCTCTATATCAATGGACTTTACAGACACGGTTTCCTGCTCGCGCCGGCGCTGGCGCGTCGCGCGGTCCGCGTCATTCTCGATGACGCTCGTTTCCCGGAGGTCATGGATGCAGATTGAAGTGAACGGCCGCCCGCTCGAGGTGAGCGCGACGACGTTGCAAAGCCTGCTCGCCGAACTCGGCTATGGCGACCAGAAGGTCGGCACGGCGCTCAACCACGAATTCGTGCGCGACAAGGATCGCGAAATCACCGTGCTGCACGAGGGCGACGCGGTCGAGATCGTCACGCCGCGGCAGGGGGGGTGATGACCGCCGTCGATCCCCTGACGCTCTACGACGCGACATTGCGTTCGCGCCTGCTGCTCGGCACGGCGCGCTATCCTTCGCCCGCGATTCTCGCCGACGCCATTCGGGCCTCGGGATGCGAAATCGTCACAGTGTCGCTGCGCCGCGAGGCGGGGGGCTCCCGCGCGGGCGAGAGCTTCTGGGGCCTGATCCGCGATCTCGGCGTGCGGGTTCTTCCCAACACCGCGGGTTGCCGGACCGCCAGGGAAGCCATCGCCACGGCGCAGATGGCGCGCGAGGTTTTCGCGACAGACTGGATCAAGCTCGAAGTCATCGGCGAGGAGGACACGCTGCAGCCGGACGTCTTCGGGCTCGTGGAGGCGGCGCGGGCTCTCGCCGCGGAAGGCTTCAAGGTCTTTCCCTATACGACCGACGATCTGGTCGTTGCGGAAAAGCTGCTCGACGCCGGCTGCGAACTGCTCATGCCCTGGGCGGCGCCGATCGGCTCGGGGCGCGGCCTCAACAATCCTTTCGCGCTGCGGGCGTTGCGCGCGCATTTCCCCGACGTTCCGCTCATCGTGGACGCGGGGCTCGGCGCGCCGTCCCACGCCGCCGCCGTGCTGGAGACGGGCTATGACGCGGCGCTGCTCAACACGGCCGTCTCGCGCGCGGGCGATCCCGTCGGCATGGCCCGCGCCTTCGGCCTCGCGGTCGAGGCCGGCCGCGCGGCCTTTCTGGCCAAGCCCATGACGCCGCGCGACATGGCCGAGCCCTCGACGCCCGTCATCGGCCGGCCTTTCGACAAGCTCGGATAAGCCCCTATTTCCCTTTGCGCTTCGCCCGTCTATGGCTGGTTGCGACAAGGAGCCGCCGGTGACAGCGCTGAATCTGGATCCCTTCTATCTCATTGTCGAAAATTCCGACTGGCTCGCGCGCCTGCTGCCGCTGGGCGTCAGGCTCGCGCAGCTGCGCGTCAAGGATCGGCCCGAACCGGAGCTGCGCGGGGAAATCGCCCGCGCCCGCGATCTTTGCCGCGCGGCCGGCGCGCAGCTCATCGTCAACGATTACTGGCGTCTCGCGATCGACGCGGGCTGCGACTTCGTGCATCTCGGGCAGGAGGATCTCGACACGGCCGACATCGACGCGCTGCGCCGCCATGGCGTGCGCTTCGGCGTTTCGACCCATGACGACGCCGAACTCGACCGCGCCCTGTCGCTCGCGCCCGATTATGTCGCGCTCGGGCCGGTATGGCCGACGCTGCTGAAAACGATGAAATTCGCCCCCCAGGGGCTCGACAGGCTCGGCCTCTGGAAGCGGCGCATCGGCGACATTCCGCTCGTCGCCATCGGCGGCCTGACGTCCGCCCGCGCCTGTCTCGCGCTTGCCGCCGGCGCCGACAGCGCCTGCGTCGTCACCGACGTCTTGCGAGCCAGAGATCCCGAATCGCGCACCATCGAATGGCTCATGGCGACCGCTCCCTGGCGCGACAAGCCGGAGCTGACGCGTCCCTTCGCGCCGGATCATTCCGGCGCCCGCGTCTTTCCCTCGCCCAATCACGGCCCGCGCGCGAAGCCAATCTCTGCGCTCATTCTGCATTACACCGGCATGCCGACGGGCGAGAGCGCGCTGGAGCTTTTGTGCAGCCCCATCGCGGAAGTCTCGGCTCACTATTTTGTCGAGGAGAACGGCCGCGTGCTTCAGCTCGTCCCGGAGGAGCGGCGCGCCTGGCACGCCGGGGCGAGCTTCTGGGCCGGCGAGACGGATATGAACTCCGCTTCTATCGGGATCGAGATCGTCCACGCCGGCCATATCGACCCGCGCCCCTTTCCCGAGCCCCAGATCGCGGCCGTGGCCGCGCTTTCGCGCGACATCTGCGCGCGGCGAAACATTCCGCCGCAGCGTGTGCTGGCCCATTCCGACATCGCCCCGCGCCGCAAGATCGATCCCGGCGAATTCTTTCCCTGGGAGACGCTCGCCCGATGCGGCGTCGGCCGCTGGCTCGCGCCGGCGCCGCCCGACGACGGGCCAGCGCTGGAGCCCGGCGCGGGCGGGCCGGATGTTGCGCAACTGCAGCGGAGGCTGGCGGATTTCGGCTATAAAATGGTCGAAACCGGCGTCTATGACGAAGACACCGCGGCGACCGTCGCCGCCTTTCAGCGGCATTTTCGTCCCGCTCGCGTCGACGGGCGCGCCGACGCTTCGACGCTCGACATTCTGACCCGCCTTCTGGCGGTCTGAGGACCTTCCATGACCAGACAATCGAAACGCGCCGTGGTCGTCACGGGAGCCTCGACGGGAATCGGTGCCGCCTGCGTCGAAATGCTGATCGACCGCGGCTTTTTCGTCTTCGGCTCGGTTCGCAGAACCGAAGACGCCGCGCGCCTTCAGGCGCGCTTCGGCGCCGATTTTGCGCCGCTCATGTTCGACGTGACCGATGCCTCGGCGGTCGCGCGCGCGGCGCAGGAGGTCGAGGCGAGCCTCGGCGGGGCGACGCTCGCCGGGCTCGTCAATAATGCGGGCATTGCCGTGCCGGGGCCGCTGCTGCATCTGCCGGTCGAGGATTTCCGCCGCCAGATCGAGACCAATCTCGTCGGCCAGCTGCAGGTCGTCCAGGCATTCGCGCCCCTGCTCGGCGCGCGCGCGCCGCAAGGCGGGCCGCCGGGCCGCATCGTCAACATGAGTTCGGTCGCCGGCCGTTTCGCCACGCCCTTTCTGGGTGCGTACAACGCCTCGAAATTCGGGCTCGAGGGTTTTTCGGACGCGCTGCGGCGCGAGCTCATGATTTACGGGATCGACGTCATCGTGATCGAACCGGGTATGATCGCGACGCCGATCTGGGACAAGGCTGACAACGCCGACTTCACCCATTTCGACAGGACGATCTACGGGCCGGCGGCGCGGCGCGTGCAGAAATGGGCTGTCGAGGGCGGCCACGCCGCGCCGGGGCCGGAGAAGGTCGCGGAAGCCGTGTTGCGCGCGCTGACGTCGCCGCGCCCCCCTGCGCGCATTCCGGTCGTCGCCAACAGATTTCTCGGCTACACGCTGCCCGGCCTGCTGCCGGCGCGGCTCGTCGACTGGCTCACTGCGCGCCGACTTGGCTTCTCCGAGACGCGCAAGAAACTTCGCGCCGACGCGCTACAATCGCAATCGACCGCCGATGGAGGAGAAAATGGCCAATGAAGCGCAAATCCAGCACGGGACAGTCTGCTGGAGCGAATTGAACGTCCATGACGTGAAGCGCGCCCAGAAATTCTATGCCGAAACGCTCGGCTGGCGCTTCGACCCCATGTATATGGGCGACATGACCTATTGGATCATCGTGTCGGGCGACAAGCGCGTCGGCGGCATGTTCGAGATGAAAGGCCCGCGCTTCGAGGGCGTTCCCGAGCATTGGCTGACCTATATTGCGGTCGACGACGTCGATGCGCGCGTCGCGAAGGCGGTCGCCGCCGGCGCGACGATGTGCCTCGAACCGCACGACATCGCGGGGGTCGGCCGCATCAGCGTCATCCTGCAACCCGGCGGCGGCGTGGTTGCGTGGATGACCCCGAAGCCGCCGGCGGCGGCGCGCACCTGAGGCGGCGCCTTACAGGCGCGTCGTTTCGTCGATCTCGCCGGGCCTGAAATGCGTCACGAATTCGCAGGCGAGCCCGTCGTCGAAAAAGCGCACGACGGTCGCCGGCGTATTGCCGATCACGACCTGCTCGCCCAGCAGCGGGGTCAGCTCGGTCTCCAGGGCGACGCCCGAGAGCGACAGGCTCCTGATCCTGACGATATGCTCGTCGCCGCGCGCCAGACGCAGGACAGTCAGTTCCATCAGGGGAACGATGCGTTCGTGCCGTCTGCGTTCATCGACCGCCAGCGCGGAGCGATTCGCGTACCATGTCAGCTGATCGGCGAGTCTTTCGCGCTTCTTCGGCGAGAGCTGCAGGCTCATTTCGAAGCCGATCTCCGTCGCCCGCGTGGCGAGGCCCGCGAAGCGTCCAAGGTCTCTCAGGTAAAGCACCACCTTTTCACCGGGCATCGCTTTCACCGGCGCGAAAAGCGACGCCTCGCCGGGCGAGATTTCGAAAGTGTGACAGGGATATTCCTCGCTCGATTTCAGCATGTATCGTCCATGCAATGAAACCTGAACGCACCGGAAACGGTTCGTCGTGAAATGTGCGATCGAGTGTAGAAGATTGACGCCCATGAACGACACCGGGGGAGATAATTTCATCCAAATTCATCCCCCATCGCAAGGCGCGCGGCGCATTGTCGATGGCGGACCGGATTTTGAAAAGCCTAGCCGAGGCGGCCGCAGGCAGAAAGACGGATGCGGCTCTTTGGAACGGATTCGACTCGAACGAAGTGTGCCGCGCCTTGATTACAATAGGACATTTTAGCGAAAAAAGACGCTTCGCGCCGCGATGGCGCGGATTTTCGTCAGTCTTTGCTGCGAAAGTCGATGGAACTTTCGAAAGATCCATCGTCGATCACATTAGCGATCCGGAACATTGCAGGAACGACAAACCCGCGGCGAGGGGCTCATTCCGGACGCGTGGAAATGTTCCGGGAGCGCTATCGGGCGAGGGTCGCGGCCACCATAAGAACAGCGGACGATCGCCGAACGCACTAACGAACTGCGCCCCTCTCAACGCGCGATTCACGTTAGCAAATTGGCGCGGCCACCATTGACCGGAATTTTCTTCAGGGGTTCCGGTCAGCCTAGTTGATAGATATAGGAAGCGCTGATCCCGTGTTTCTTCGCGATTTTCGAGACGGGCACGCCAGCCTTTCGTTCAGCCTTCAACATCTTGCGGAACGCCGCCAGATCTTTTCCCGCCCGGCGAATCCTGACCGCGCCCTCGCCTCCATTGGCTCGGCCCGACTTTTTGGCCCCGCCGGCTTTCTCGATAAGATCCTGAGCGATTACAATAATTTTCTTGAGTTGGGCGATTTCCCTGGGGGTAAGCGTCATCAGTAGCCTCGCAGACGGGTTTGGCAAGTCAAGCCAGAGTTAAAGACGAGTTTTATAAACAGTTACTTAATACGTCAATAACTCAACTCCTCAGACATCGTCCTTCGTCGCCGGAGTTTGGCGACACTGCATGGATGTCCGAAGCAATCAGAAACTGACTGGCGCATGTCATGTGCATGTCCGACACGCATATTACGGCACAACGCGTTTACATAGCAACTGTAATTTCAATTTCAAGTTGCGTTCTTTCTTCCGATTGCAACAAGCGGATCAATGCCGCTAGTGGGATCTGACGTGGCGACTGGGGTGTTGAGGACGCAGTAAAACTAAGCCTCCCTTGAAATTCATCCGAAAGTTGGTCAACGAGCGGCGCCCATGCGCTATCGGCGGCATGGGTGAAGACATCAATCGTTCGCCGCATGAAAACATCGCCGGCGAGGCGTTGGTTCCACCATGAGGGAATTCGACGTAAGACGCCCACCGGCGAGATAAGCTGCGGCAGTGATTTTGTGAAGGAATTTGGCAAGTTACTAAAATTTTGCATTATCGGATCAGACGTAATTCCCCCGAGGCCGTTGCAGCCGATGCAGTTTCCTTCAACAGGGAATGGCGGCGAAGAATTACGCCTTCCGACAGAATGAAGTTGGCTTCAGGCGATTCCCCGGATCAAACATGAGGCGAGATAATCTGATCGCGAGGACGGTCTCGCCATTCCGATGCTGGCGCTCCGGAATATGAACCAACTGTACACGCCGAATTCGACGAGAGAGGTGAATGACGACGTCGATGGGCGGCCGGAGAAGCCTTGCCGGGCCGAGAGCCGCATTTCATCGTGATCGCGCGCGAGCGCCGGGATCACTCCGGTTTTGATCGAACAGGAGACTATCGCCCCCCTGCGGCGTTTCCCGGCGCGGAGAGGGCGCGCTCCGATCGAAAATGCCCTCGGGACGTCACAGTGCGGTCAAACTTCGAGATGAAAAGGCGCGCGGGAGACGCCGCGTTGACCGTGAGCAACGGGGCGCGTAACGTCCCCGCAAGAAATTATCCTTGCCACGTTTGATCGGGAGCCGTGTGGCTTTCCTTCTTCCCGATCGCCTATGACCGGCCCGCGCGCCGCCGTTAAGGGGCCGGACTTGGCCCCACGTCACGATGAGGCGGTATTGCAAGCGTCGACTTCCACAATTTCCGCCGACGCCAACGAGCCGCCTCTGGAGATTGCGAAAGACGTCCGGCTCCAGGCGGGCGCCCTGAGCGCCACGTCAGGCGAGCCCTGGCTCCGTTTCCATTCGATCGAGGCGTTTCGGCCGGGCCGGCTCGTGGAAATCCGCTATGCGTCGAGCCCTTTCGATTCGCCCGTCCGGCCGCTGCTTCGCTTCTGGCGGGGCGGAGGGGAATTCCGGGATGAAATTCTCCCGGCGCCCTGCGAAGGCGTCGGGTTCTGGGTGGGTCGCGTCCCGAAAGAACGAAGCGAGGTCTGGCTCAGCCCCACCAATCGGCCGGGCCGTTTCGATTTCCGGGTGATCGACGTTCGGCCGGCGTCCTTTCTCAGCGTGGCGCGCCGGGCGGCGCGCGTCCCGAAGCGACTGTTTTTCGCGGTTTGCGCCGGGTGGGTGGGCTTGAGCCGGGAATCGGAGCTCAATTGGCGGTGGGCGCTGGGCGGCGAGGCCCTGTCGACTTATCCCGCCTGGCGGGCGGCGCGACGCGATCACGCCGTCACGGGACTTGATCTGCCGCGCAGCGACTGGCGCGTCGGCCCGACCGTGAGCCTGCTTCTCGAACTCCATGGCGCCACGGGAGCCGAGATCGACGACAGTTGCCGCGCAGTCGCGGGACAGAGCTATCCGAATTGGCGCGTTCTGTTCATCGGTTCGCCGCAGGACGCCGGGGCGCAAGCGCGGCTGGCGGCCTGGGAGCGCGAGGCGGGATTTGCGCGCTTCGCTCCGGACGAAATCCGTTTCGAATCGGGCGAACTGATCGGACGCCTTTCAGCCGGCGATCGGCCGGAGCCGAATGCCTTCGCCTGTTTTGTCGAACATTTCGCGCGTCATCCCGAGCAATTGCTCGCCTATTCGGACGCGACGCGCGGCGAAGGCGCCGGCCTGCGTCCCGTGTTCAAGCCGCCATGGAGTCCGACGCTCCACCGCTCTGTGAATTACATCGGGCGGGCGGCGCTGTTTCGCGCGAGCCTCGTCGCCTCGGACGCCGACTGGACCGCGGCGGCCCCGGAGGATCTGATCGCGGGGCTCGCCGCGCGCGCCTCGGCCAGCGAGGTCGGCGCGCTTCATCGGCCCCTCTTCGCGCTGGCGCGCGAGACGAACCTGCGTTGCGAGGACGTCCCGGCTGTGTATCGCGAGAACGCGCCGCCAGTCGTAATCGTCATCCCGACGCGCGATCGCCCTGATCTTCTCGGCGCCTGTCTCGAAAGCGTCTTCAGGGAGACGAGCTATTCGAACTACAGGGTCGTCGTCGTCGACAACGAGAGCGTGGAGCCCCGCACGCACGCGCTATTCGAGCGTTTACAGGCCGTCCATGATCGGCTGACGATCCTGAAATCGCCCGGCGCGTTCAATTTCTCCGCGCTCTGCAACGCCGGCGCGCAAGCGATCGCGGGTGATCATCTCCTTTTCCTCAATAACGACACGGAGGTTCTGACGCCGGACTGGATCGAGCGGCTGCTGCATTTTGCCGCAAAATCCGAGGTCGGCGCCGTCGGCGCGAAGCTGCTTTATCCCAACAGGCTGACGCAGCATGTCGGCGTTCTGCTCGGGATGGGCGGCGTCGCCGGACATTTCGGCGCGGGGCTCGGTGCGACCGACCCGGGCTGGACGCAGCGCAATCTGGTTCCGCATGAGGTCTCCGCAGTGACCGGCGCCTGCCTGATGGTCGAGCGGCGCAAGTTCGACGCCATCGGCGGTTTCGACGCCGTGAACCTGCCCGTCGAGCTGAATGACGTCGATCTCTGTCTGCGCCTGGCCGAGCGCGGCTGGAGAACCATCTGCAATTCTCAAGTTGTCCTGATCCATCATCAGTCGGCCAGTCGCGGCGGCGGGCTTCGGCTTCAGCGGGTCTATGAAAAGGAACGCAGCAATTTTTGCGACCGCTGGCGCTCGGCGATCCGCGACGATCCTTATTTTCACCCCGGTCTTTCACTTTACGCCCATGATGAAACGCTTCCATAAGCGTAGCTTGCGCCCACCCGGCGGCGCGCCTATTTTACGGGCGGTTCGCAAGGGGCTCGACGGACTTGCCCTTCCCCGGAAAGCGGCGATCGGCGCATCGTCAGCCGCGCCCGGCGGGACGCCGGCCGGACAATGCAAGAACGGCGCGGGACGCGCGATCAACGACTGAAGGCAGATGAACAGGGAACGGCCTTCGAAAATACCGAATTTGATGGAAGTCGTGACGACGGCGCGCAACAGCGTCGCCTCGCGGCTCGCGTCCGGTCGCGCCCTGATGCGTTCCGACGGCGAGGGCGGAAGCAGATTGCCGGCGGTGGCGTGGCGCAGCGTCGACATCGTCACGGACGCGCTCGCCCGGGCGGGATCCGGCGGCGGCCTGATCTGGCGCAGCTTTCTGGCGGTGGTTGTGCTTCCGACCGTGATTTTCTGGCTATATTCGGCGCTGTGGCAGTCGAACCGCTACGTGTCGGAGACCCGTTTGACCGTTCGCCAGGCGCAGCAGGAGAAGAAATCCGGCTCCGACGCCGCCTCGATCATGGCGAAGATGACCGGCGGAGGCTCTGGCGGCGGCGGGGGCGGTTCGCAGGACTCCTACATGGTGCTCAATTATGTGAAGAGCCGAGCGATCCTCGTCGATCTCGGCGGCCGGGAATATATGGAGGGAAAATTCTCGGGGCCGGGCGTGGACTATTTTTCGCGCCTGTCGAAAGGCTCGACGATCGAGGAGCTATGGAAATATTGGCTCGGCCATGTCGCCGCGAGCGTGGATACGCTGTCGGGCATATTGACCGTGCGCGTCGACGCCTTCCGTCCGCAGGACGCGATGGATATTGCGCAGGATATCGTTCGCGAAAGCGAAAACCTCGTCAACAAGATCACCCTGCGCAACCGGCGGGACGCGGTCAAGCGGGCGGAGCTCGAAGTCAATCTTACGCGCCATATGCTCGCGGACGCGAAGGAAAAGACGCTCAGATTCCGTAACGAGAATTTCCTGATCGATCCCGGTTCGCGCGCTGTCAGCATCGGAGACCAGATCGGCAAGCTCACACTGGAGCGCATCGACCTCGTCAACGCCCTCTCGACCTTCTCGTCGTCCCTCTCGGAGGACGCGCCGAGCCAGCGCTTGCAGAAAGCGCGCCTCGCGGTGATCGACCAGCAGATTGCGGAGCTCAAGAAAAAGCTGACCAGCGGTCCGGGCGCGGATACGGTCTCGTCGCAGATAGCGACCTATGAGCGGCTGAAGCTCGAGGAGGCCTTCGCCGAACAGCAGTACACGCTCTCGCAAAACTCCTATCAGAAGGCGCGTCAGGACCTCGAAAAACAGCAGCTTTACCTTGTGACGGTGGTGACGCCGACGCTCCCGGAGTCGGCGCTGTATCCAAAAGTGATTGGCAATACGGTGATGATCTTCGCCGGATTGCTCGTCGCCTGGTCGGTCGTTACGCTCATCGCCGCGAGCATCAACGACCAGATGACGTAGGGCGGATTACGAGTACTGCTCGCTCGCTTCGTATTTTGCTACGCGCAGGGACAAGGAAAATCGCGCGTCCGTCGTCCCGACCGCGCTGCGGCGTCTCTCCGGCTCGGATCGAGCCGGAAAACCTTTCTTGATAACGCTTATCCTAACGCCTGTTCGATCGGCGCCAACCAGCCGCCCTGCGCGGATCGAATACAATTGGACACGCGATGGGCGCGGAGTCGGGACGCAAGCCGTCGTCGACCGAGAGACCCGCGCGAGACGCGCCTATTTCGCCATGTGGTCGCGAACGAGGAAGGCGACGGCGACGAGCAATGTCCAGACGAGAATGGCCGGTGCGACGATGATCGACCACTCCAGCCAGCGCAGCGGATAGATGGATTTCTCCGCAAGCGTGGGCCGCAGGAATGTCGTCAGATAGGCTCGCTGGCTTTCGAGATCGATGCGCGCATTTTCGAAAGCCGTGGCCGCCATCGCATATTGTTGCTGTGCGATAGCGGTCTCGACCTCATGCTGCGACAGCTTGCCCGCACGTCCGGCCAGCGAGGTGTTTTTGTCGTCTGTGCTGGCGATCTGGGCCGAATATTCGGCAATCTGGTTTTTCAGGCTGCGCACGCGCGCATTCAGCAGCCTCACCTGCGGCGAATCGGTCGTCGCCGAACCCGATTGCAGCGCGAGATTCTCTTCCGTCGTGGAAAGCTCCATCCTGAGCGCGGTGATCACCTTGTTGAGCGCCTCGGCGGCAGCCGGCGCATCCAGAACGCCCTCGGCGTCGCGCGCTTCGCGCATCGCCGCCGTCGCGGCCTTCAGGCGTTCCTCCGCGCGGGTCAGTTCGCTGCGCATCTGCTTCAGCGTGTCTCGTCGCGCGCGCGTCGACAGGTCATTGACGAGAGCTTCGGAGAGGTCGATCACATTCTGTGTGATGAGGAGAGAGTCTTCGGGCGTGAAGGCCCTGACGCTGACCGAGATGATGCCGGACATGATGTCGACGCTCGCGTCGACCCTTTTCTTCCAGTATCTCTCCAAATCCTCGACGGGACTATCGGCGTCGAAGCGCGAAAAATAGTCCACGCCCGGACGCGAGAATTTTTCTCTCAGGTTGATTTTCCTGTCGAGCGCTTCGATCAACCCCCGGCTGAGGATATATTTCACGACGACCTGCGCGTCCTGCATTTGCTGGCCGCCTCCCGACGTTTCGCCGCCGGTCATCATCGTCAGCGAGGCATTCTCGCCCGAGCGCAGGGAGAATTTCGTCTCGGTCACATATTGCTTGCTCGCGACGAGGCCCCAGTAGATCGAGGCGATGAGCAACGGAACGGCGACGAACATGCCGAAGCTCGCCAGAAGCGCCTGACGAAAGACACGATCGCCGCGCCGCGCCTGGAAGCCGCCGCCGCCCGAAATGATGCGCGTCGGCGCGCGAGACTTGGTCGCGGCCCGGCGCAGGGCGCGCGAAATCGCCTTCGTTGCGCGGGCGGCCTGCTCCGGGTCGAACACCTCCCGGGAACCGGGGACGGCGACCGACTTGTGGGGCTGGTTGGGGGTTTTCGGCTCAGGCATTGAGCTTCTTATACAGGTCTATCGCGTCGTCGACATTGGAGAAAACATGCATCTGGCCGCCCGCCAGGACAATTCCGCGATCACAATATTCCTTGATCGTCGACATGCCGTGCGACACCATGATCACGTCGGACTTCTGCTTGCGCTTGCCAAATTCTTCCTTGCACCTCGCGGCGAAGCGGGCGTCGCCCACCGCCGTCACCTCGTCAATCAGATAGCAGTCGAATTCGATCGCGAGCGTGAGTCCGAAGGCGAGCCGCGCGATCATGCCCGAGGAATAGGTGCTGATCGCGACGTCCATATAGGCGCCGATCTCGGCGAAATCCTCGACGAAGTCGATCACCTTGCGTGCGTCCTGACCATAGACGCGCGAGACGAATTTCACATTCTCGCGCCCGGTGAGTTTCGGATGCAGGCCGCCGCTGAAGCCGAGCGGCCATGAAATGCGTCCGTTGCGGCGGATGCGCCCGCCATTCGGCAGTTCCGTGCCCGCCAGAAGCCGCATCAGGGTCGATTTTCCGGCGCCATTGACGCCGAGAATCCCATAGCTGCGCCCCGCCATGAAATCGAGGCTGACGTGGTTGAGGACGATCTTCCGATGTCCGTTCGACCTGTAATATTTGAAAACGTTGTCGAGCTGTATCATGTCGCGTCTTTTGGCCGCAGTGCGGCTGGCGTTCCACTTTGGCGGATGGTTATTCGGGATTTCTGGCTAATCGATGACCGTGTTTCGGCAGGCGCTGCGGGCTCGACCTCGGATTTGCTCTGGCCGGTTCGGACGCAGCTGGAGTAGACAGGTCGGATGAAGCCTAAGGAAACAACGTTTCAAGGGGTGCGCCGTCACCTGCGCAACGGCTATGTCATTCTGACGACGCGCGGCGTCGTGGCCCTTTATGGCGCGGCGATGCGCGAGGCGGCGAAAATCGTCGATTCGCCGGTCGGCGTTTTTCTGGCGCCCCGCGACGTCTTTCGCGACGGTCCTCATTTCCTGCGGGAGCATGGGTTGCGCGCGACGATCGGCGCAATGCTGCGGCAGACGGCGGCGACCTATGATCCGCCGCTCGGCAGGCGCCGCAATCCGGTCAACGACCCGCTCCGCGAGCAGGCGATAAACTATTATTATTCTTATGATTTGACCAAGCCGGACGGTGTCGTCCCCTCGCGTCGGCCCGCCAATGAGATGGACTTCGCCCTCGAGACGCCCTTCGCTTTCGCGCCGAAGCCCGCGCGCGAGCGTCCAATCGCCGCGATCGTGCATGGTTTCTATCCGGAAATCGCCCCGCTCGTGCTGGAGAAGCTGAAGAACGTCACCGGCCCGGTCGACCTTTTCTTCTCGACCGACACGCAGGAGAAAAAACACGCCCTGGAAGATGTCTGCCGCGACTGGCCCAAGGGGCGGGTCGAGATTCGCATCTGTCCGAATCGGGGCCGCGACATCGCGGCAAAATTCTTCGGCTTCCGCGACGTTTACGCCGATTACGACCTTTTCATCCATCTCCACACCAAGCGCTCGCCTCACGGCGGGGCCGCGCTGGCGCGTTGGCGCGACTATCTCTTCGACAATCTTCTCGGTTCGCCCGAGATCGTGAATTCGATCCTGTCGCTGTTCGACGATCCCAAGATCGGGGTCGTTTTCCCGCAGCATCTCTTCGAGCTGCGCGGGATTTTGAACTGGGGCTATGACTACGATCACGCGCGCGCGCTGATGAAGCGCATGGGCGTCGAGATCGACAAGAATCTCGTGCTCGAATTTCCTTCCGGCTCGATGTTCTGGGGCCGCTCCGCCGCCTTCAGGCCGCTTCTCGATCTCGACATCGATTTCGACGATTTCCCCCAGGAGGGCGGTCAGGTCGACGGCACGCTCGCTCACGCCATCGAGCGCTCGCTTCTGATGATCGCCGAATCGCGGGGCTTCGAGTGGCTGAAGGTCGCGCGGCGCGACCTCTATCCGATGCCGCAGACGCTCCTGCCCGTCCACAGCAAGGAGGAGCTTGCGAAGCACCGGCTCAAGGTGTTTCAGCCCTGCCTCTCCAATGTCGACATCATCCTGCGCCCGCAGGACCGCGGCATTGTGGAAGTCCGTCCGCTGCTGTCCTACCCGTCGCGGAATGTGCGGCCCCGGCTCAATCTGCTGATTCCGACCGTCAACCCGCAGCAGATTTTCGGCGGCGTCGCCACGGCGATCAAACTGTTTACGGAAATTGCCGACGCGCTGGGCGCCGAATATGACCGCCGCATCGTCACGACCGACGCGGACATCGAGCCGGAGGCATATGCGAGGCTTTCGGACTACACGCCGGTTCCTTACGTGGCGAGCCTCGACGAAGGCGCGCGTCTGCTCGTCGACACATATGAACGCGAGGGCGGAAGACTCGATCTGCGCGCCAACGACATCTTCATCGCCACCGCCTGGTGGACGGCGGGCTTTGCGGCGGATCTCGAGCGCGATCGCGAGCGGCTTTTCGGTTCGAAGCTGCCTTTCATTTATCTCATCCAGGACGACGAGACCTATTTCAACGGCCGCAGCTCGCGGTCGGCGCTCGCCGAGGCGACCTATCGTCACGGCGAGCGCATGATCGCGATCATCAATTCGGAAGAGCTGTTCTCGGTCATGACCGGGAAATACGCCTTCCGCGAAGCCTATTTCATTCCATACGAGATCAACCGCCGTATTTCGGCGGCGCTCGCGGAGAAACCGCGCGAGCGGCTGCTGCTCGTCTATGGCCGTCCGACCGTCAATCGAAACGCCTTCGAACTCATCTGCGACGGGCTCTTTCGCTGGCAGCAGCGCGATCCGATCCGCGCCAGCCGCTGGCGCATTGTCTTCCTCGGCGAGGATTTTCCCGACACTCTGCTCTACCCCGTGGTGAACGCGTCGGTCGGCGGCAAGGCGAGCCTGGAGGGCTACGCCGACCATCTCAGCCGCGCGAGCGTCGGCGTCTCGATCATGATTTCACCGCATCCCAGCTACCCGCCGCTGGAGATGGCGGAGGCGGGACTGACGACGATCACCAATGGATTTGAAGGGAAGAATCTTCAGCGGCGCTTCGACAATATCTTGTCGCTCGAGCGGCTCGATCCCGCATCGCTCGCCGACGCGATCGAGTCCGCCGTCGCGGATATGGAGCCGCGCATCGGCTCGATCATCGCGCGCGCGACGCCGAAGACGCCGCCGCGCGACGAAACCAGGCTGTTCGATCTCGCGGCTTTCGCGGAGCGACTGCGCGCAATTCGCGCGTAAGGCGTAGCGTCAAAGGTCGAGTTCGGTCAAAACCTGCGCGATATATTGCCCGTAGCCGCTCTTTGCGAGGCCGGCCGCCGCTTCGCGCGCCGCGCCCTCGTCGATCCAGCCGGCGCGATAGGCGATCTCCTCCAGACAGGCGACCCTCTGCCCCTGCCGCTGCTCGATCGCGCGGACATATTCGCCGGCCTCCAGCAGCGATTCCGGCGTGCCGGTGTCGAGCCATGCGAAGCCGCGACCCAGCCGGACCACGTTCAATTCGCCGAGCTCCATGTAGATGCGGTTGAGATCGGTGATCTCCAGCTCGCCACGCGGCGAGGGCTTCAGTTGCGCCGCGAATTCCGCCGCGCGCGTGTCGTAGAAATAAAGCCCCGTGACCGCCCAGTTGGATTTAGGCTTCGCGGGTTTCTCTTCGATCGAGACCGCGCGTCCGGAGGCGTCGAAGTCGACCACGCCGTAACGTTCGGGATCGCGCACGTGATAGGCGAACACGGTCGCGGAGCTTTGCGGCGACAGTTGCAACGCCTCGGGCAGGCCGTGGCCATAGAAGATATTGTCGCCGAGGATCAGCACCGAATGACGGCCTTCGACGAACTCGGCGCCGATGATATAGGCCTGCGCAAGCCCTTCCGGCTTCGGTTGCACGGCGTAGGAAAGCGACAGGCCCCATTGCGCGCCGGAGCCGAGGAGGCGCTTGAAGGAAGGCAGATCCTCCGGCGTGGAGATGATGAGGATCTCGCGCACGCCGGCGAGCATCAGCGTGCTCAGCGGATAATAGATCATCGGCTTGTCATAGACCGGAAGCAATTGCTTCGAGGTGACGAGCGTCATGGGATGAAGCCGCGTGCCGCTTCCCCCGGCCAGAATGATGCCCCGCATGAAACGATCCTATCTTGATGGCGTGACGAGACGCGCGACGCAATTTTCCAGCGACGCCCGCCAGAGCGGCAGCGCGACGCCGAAGCGCTCGTTGAGCTTCGTGTTGTCGAGACGCGAATTGGCGGGTCGCCGCGCCGGCGTCGGATAGTCGGCGGTGGTGATCCGCTTGACCCGCACCGGCTTGCGCCCGAAACGCTCGGCGATAGCGAAGGTCGATTCCGCGAAATCCGCCCAGGTCGCTTCGCCCTGACCCGTCATGTGAAAGACGCCGCGCAGCTCCGGCGATGGATCGGCGGCGAGGCGGCGGGCGATGACGATGAGCGCGTCGGCGATGTCGATCGCATTGGTGGGATTGCCAAGCTGATCGGCGACGACGCCGACTTCCTCGCGCGTCTCGCCAAGGCGCAGCATGGTCTTGACGAAATTCGCGCCGAAGGGGCTGTAGACCCAGGCGGTGCGCAAAATGGCGTGGTTGGGATGGATGGCCGCGATTTTTTCCTCGCCCGCAAGCTTCGAGCGCCCATAGGCGCCGGTCGGGCCGGTGGGGTCGTCCTCGCGATAGGGGCGGTCGCGCGCGCCGTCGAAGACGTAATCCGTCGACAGGTGCAGCAGCGGCACGCCGAGTTCGGCGGCGGCCTCCGCAACATTGCCCGCGCCCTCGCCGTTGACGCGCATTGCGACGTCAGGCTCGCTTTCGGCCTTGTCGACCGCCGTATAGGCGGCCGCATTGACGATGGCGTCGCAGCCCGTCTGCCGCAGCGTCGCGAGAACGGCGTCGCGCACGCCGAGATCGAATTGCGGCCGGCCCAGCGCGATCATCTCCACATCGTTCGGCGCACGCTCGATGAGGGCGCTGACGACCTGGCCGGTGAGGCCGGTGACGGCGAGGCGAAGGCGGCCGGCGCTCATGGGAACACCTCGGGCAGATCGCGCAGCCGCGGCCATTTCTGATCCTTAGCCGACAGAACCGCGTTTTTCGCCACATCCGGCCAGGCGACGCCGAGATCGGGATCGTCCCAGGCGAGGCCGCAATCATGCTGCGGCGAATAGAAATTGGTGACCTTGTAGAGAACCTCGGTGTCGGGCTCGAGCGTCACGAAGCCATGCGCGAAGCCGATCGGCACGAGGAGCTGCCGCCAGTTTTCCTTGGACAGCTCCACGGCGACATGGCGTCCGAAGGTTGGCGAGGAGCGCCGCAGATCGACGGCGACGTCGAGAATGCGTCCCTGCACGACGCGCACGAGCTTGTCCTGCGCGAAGGGCGCGGTCTGGAAATGCAGCCCCCGCACCGTGCCGACGTCGCGCGACAGGGAATGATTGTCTTGGACGAATTTATAGTGAAGCCCCGCCTTCTCCCAGGTCGAGGCGTTATACGTCTCGGAGAAGAACCCGCGCTCGTCGCCGAATTTCTTCGGCGTTACAAGCTTCAAACCCTCGATTTCCAGATCTTCGAACAAGGCCGCCCATCCTCTGTCGTTGCTCCGGCAAACCCCCGCCTCAGAGGACGCCGAGCCGCTCGCCGCGATATTTTCCGGACCTGATCGCCTGCCACCATTCCTGATTGTCGAGATACCATTGCACGGTCTTGCGCAGGCCCGTCTCGAAACGCTCCGCCGGCTTCCAGCCGAGATCGCGCTCGATCTTGGAGCTGTCGATCGCGTAGCGCAGATCATGCCCCGGACGATCGTTCACGAAGGTGATGAGATCGCGATAGCCGCCGGCGCGCGGACGAAACTCGTTCATCAGATCGCAGATCGCATGGACGACGTCGATGTTGCGCCATTCGTTGCGTCCGCCGACATTATATGAGTCGCCGACGACGCCCTCGCGCGCGACGAGCATGAGCGCCGCCGCGTGATCCTCGACATAAAGCCAGTCGCGAACATTCTCCCCGCGGCCATACACCGGCAAAGGTTTGCCCTCGATGGCGTTGATGATCATCAGCGGGATGAGTTTCTCCGGGAAGTGATACGGCCCGTAATTGTTCGAGCAATTGGTGACGATGGTCGGCAGCCCGTAAGTGTGACGCCAGGCGCGCACGAGATGGTCCGACCCCGCCTTGGAGGCGGAATAGGGCGACGTCGGCGCATACGGAGTGTCCTCGCGGAAGAGGCCGTCCGCGCCGAGCGAGCCGAACACCTCGTCCGTCGAGATGTGCTGGAAGCGGAAATTCCTGGCCCGATCGGCGGGGAGGGCGCGCCAATATTCCAGCGCGGCCTCCAGCATCACGAATGTGCCGACGAGATTGGTCTCGATGAAGGCCGCCGGCCCGTCGATCGAGCGATCGACATGGCTCTCCGCGGCAAGATGCATGACAACGTCGGGCTGAAATTCCGAATAGGCGCGACCGACGGCGGCGCGGTCGCAGATGTCGGCCTGCAGGAAGGAGAAGCGCGGATCCTCGGCGACCGGTTTAAGAGAGGCGAGATTGCCTGCGTAAGTGAGCTTGTCGAGAACGAGGATATGATCGTCGCTGCTATGGATGAAGGCGCGCGAAACCGCTGAACCGATAAATCCGGCGCCCCCGGTAATCATTACTCTCATCAAGACCTCGCGTGCCAATCCGTTGCTCGGCGCCTCGCCCTCAATGGGGCGCGTGGCGCATGGCTTTCGCCCCCGCGCCGACAGGGGCGGCGGCCTGACGTCAGCTTGCAGCCTTCATCGGAGCGGACTCAGCCGCCCGACGACCGATATGTGATGCTGCGCACTCGCCGGTGAACGCGTACGCCGCCGCGGCTTGCTCAAGTCTGGAATGGGCGCTGCGACGAAATTCAGATCGATCATGACGTTCTATCTTTTTCCTGTCTGACTTCCAAATCTCGGTTTCTACGCCGCTTGGTGAAAGTTGTGCGGGCCTTCGCAACAAGGCGGCCAGCCGTATATTTTGGAAAGTCGCACAGGTCGTTACGCGCCGCGCCCGGTTCCGGGCCGCTCATTTCCTCCCGGTTGGACGACGCTTCGTCAATTTTCAGAAAACACGTATTTTGTCAACGCGTTACGGCGTAGCTTGGCCCGCCGGCGTCATGATCGCAGCCGCACGGGCAGGCGGACATGCTGTCGCGCTGGTCATGATGAGGCGACACGCGCGCCTTACGGGACGCAAAGAATCACAAAATTATCGACGGCGAGGCAATTAGCATGGTCATGTTGGACGGCGAAGCGCGGCGTGGCGACATCCGGTGCGATCGCCGGGCGGGACGGTGGAATTATGATTCGCACGCCTTTCGCCGCGATAACATGATTTGTGTTTATTGGCTTCGCTTCACCCAAGGCAGTTCGACCGCGATTGCGCTGCGCGGCCTGCCGGGGGAGGGAATTTTCACGGCTCGCGCCGGCAAAGCGTCTGGCATTGTCGGCGCAATCGCCCCCCGGGGGAGGGGACAGCGATGCAGCGCTATCCTGCAAGGACCGGCGCTGCATCGGTTGCATCAGTCACATAAGGTTTTCGTCGGGCGTGGCCAGTTGTTTCCGGCTCACGCGATGCACGACAGGATTTTTTCGTCGGTGAGCGGCTGGCGCAGCGTCGCGACGAGCAGGATATCGCGGCCGGACGTGTCCAGCATGTCGATCTCGAAGCCCAGACGCGGGAGAATAGAGCGAACCTGATCCGGCGACATCCATTCGAATTTCGCCGTGTGCAGGTTCATGCGGCTGAAGATCGTTTTCGTGTCGCGAATGAGCTTGTCGAAGCCGCCGTCGCTGCAGACGTTGGACAGCGTCATGACGAGCCGGCCGCCCGGCTTGAGGCAGCAGGCGGCGGTGACCAGATAGGCGATCAGATATTGCAGATCGACATGCACCATCGCGTCGATCGAATAGACGGCGTCGAGCTTGCCCTTCCAGCCCTTCGCCTCGATCGTCTCCCGCAAGGTCGCGCTGCGCGTGTTCAGCAGGAGCGGCGTGACGCGCGAGATGAGGCCGGCTTCCTTCAGGCGGTTGCAGAAATGCTCCTGATAGCCTGAGCTGATGTCGGCGGCGATGACTTCGACGCCCGAATTTTCAAGCAGGCGGATCGTGTATTTGCCCGAGCCCGGGCCAATCTCGACAGCGGTCTTCCAGTCCGCGGCGCCATTGTCGAGGAACAATTTCTTGAACAGGCGGTCCCAGCTCTCGGGCGTGCCCCATTCGTCGCCCGGCCAGAAATCGCCTGATCGCTGCGTGTTCTTCGCGTAATAATCCCAATGTTGCTGGTAAATATTCTCGGACACGGTCTGTTACTCCTGTCTTGTCGGTCTGCCGGTCGCAATGTGCGACATCGCGATCGGCGCGGGGGGTTGGAGCATGGTCATTTGCGATTGGGTCCCGGTCCGGGCCGTTCAGCTCTTGTCCATCACCCATACATGTTGATAGCGAATTGCGCCGAGCCGGCGCGTCGGCCCGAAGCGCTTTCCGAGCTCCTCCATGAATTCAGTCGATACGATCGTGTCGCCGAAGATCGGCTCCTGACCGAGATTGCCGGGCGTTCCCTTGAACCATATGCCGTCGGTCGCCAGCGCGTTTTGAATTTCGTCGGCGAGCTGGGGATATTTGACCGGAATGAATTCGTCGTGTCGCACGGTGAAATATAATTTGCCATTCGTCTTCAGCGCCCGATGGAGGCGCTCTATGTTGTGCAGGAACGCCTTCTTCGAAAAATGCGTGAACACTGAAAAGGTCGTTATCAGGTCATAAGCATAGGGCTCGAGATCAGTGTCCGCGAGAAGCTCGGACACGGTCCAGCATTTGTTCCTGAAGCCGCCTTTCGCGATATTTTCGATGGAGATCGACCAGGCGTCCACGAGATCCAGCTGCTCGGGGCCGCCCTTCGCCAGCAGCAGCGAGGCGAAGCGCCCAAAACCGCAACCATAATCAAGCCCACGCCATCCCGGCTTGAAGGCGCCGTCCTTTTCGAGAAAGGCAAGAAACTCCAGACCGCTTTGAATGATCTGGGGTCCGTAGGCGCCCGTGTAGGTCGTCTGGACGGTCTCGTTCGGCCAGCAGGGAAGTTTTCCGCCGCTCAGTTCCGGCTGTGTCAGCAGATCATATATCTGGCGAGGCGTTTTGCCTTCGAACGGATTTACATATGTCATGGACTTTATGGCTCCGGGCTGAAGAGACGATGTGCGCTAAATCTGGGGAAGGGGCCGATCGCGAAGCCGCTCCGGCGTGACGTTGAGCGCGGGCAGGTTCTGGTAGGCGGGGATATTGATTTTCGTGATGATCGCAACGTCGGAATGTATTTCGACTTTTGCGATCGAACTCGGGCCGGCCACCGAAACGACGAATTCGAATATGAGGTTGGTCAGCGCGGGCTTCTGATACCACGGATGGGTAGGCGCCGCCGACTGGCGGCGGTGACTCCACGCCCAGTCTTCGAGAATATAAAGGCCGCCCGGTTTGAGATAGGGGAAGCAGATTTCGAACGATGGTTTCGAAAACTCATAGAGATGTGAGGCGTCATCGATGATGATGTCGAGGCCCTCGGGAAACTCCCTCGGAATGATCTCGTCGAGCTTTTCGCGATCGGATTGCGATACGCCATAATAGGGCTTTATCACAGAGCCGCGCGCGATGTGCGCTTCGAGCGCGGGAATAGGGTTTTTGTTGAGTTCGACGCCGACGATCTTTTCGGGGTTATAGAGCTTCTCGTAAAAGACGCTCGAGCCCCCCTGGAACATGCCAAGTTCCAGAATGTGCTTGGGTTTGCGCTGTATCAGTTGGCGGTAAAGATTGACCATCTTCCTTGTCTTGACGAAGGTAAAACAGTCGACAGTCGACAGCGCCCTGTCTTTACCGGCGCGGAAATCGATGCGGAACTGGACGCCGTCGATCTCGAAGATGTTTTCCGCCTGCCAGATGATCATTTCTTGCCTCTCTTATGCATCTCGAACAGCACTCTTGCGAGCATCTGCACTTGCTCCTTACGCAAATCTTCGGAAGTCACGACGTCGTAATCCGATGCGCGCGGCAACGCGAAAAGGGTTTCCGGCGTATCGCTCGACGCGAAATAATGTTCCCGAACCCATGAATTGGAGGCCGCATATCGTGCGATGATCGCCAGACGCTGGTCGATCGTCAACAGCGATTCCCGGCTGCGTCTGTGACTTGCGTCGTCTAGGTAATGTTCGAGGAACTTGTAAAATTCATTATCGTGCGCATCCTTGAAAAAACCGCCGCCGGCGACGAGGTCGACGATCGCTTCATTGTAGCTCGGATTGACGGCGACGCTGCGATCATTCACGAAAGCCGAGTGATCTCCGAGGATAAACTGGCAGAAATCGTCGACCACGTCGCCGTTTTTCAGCCGGTTGCGTTCGAAGAGCCGCAGCCGCACACGATGGCGGCCAAGAACCGCCTCCCAACGCTCCACGACGCGTCGCCAGTTGCCGAGCCCGCCGAGGCACGACGCGATCCACGACCAGAGGTCCTCACCCGTCTTTACATGCCATTGCTGCCAGGATGAGAGGAGCAGGTCATCCTGGCGGCGCAAATACATGATGACCTCGACATCCTCGAACTCTTTGGCAATGTCGATGAACCAGAATGCGTAGTCATTGTCGACGCTGCCGAGATTCTCGGCGCTGACGATGACCTGCTTGACGCCGGGATGCGTCATTAGATCCCTGATTTTTTGTGTTGTTTCGTGCTTCGCGATTTCCCGCGGCGCGCCTCGCCTTTCGTGAAAATACCATACGTGATGGCCCTCGACGGGCGGCTGAATCTCCATGGACAAATTCGGAACGACAACGCCTTCCGACGAGAGCTGCTCGACATTGTTTCGCAGAAAATGTTGTATCGCGGAGCTGCCGGTCTTATTCACGCCCGCGTGTATCGTTAGCCTTGATTTCATTCGTCGGGACCCCCTTCAAACCGGCAACCTTATACACCTTCTCATACTGCGTAACCAAATGATTGAAATCGTATAGCTTGGCGATCTTCCTCGCGCCCCGAACGTATCTCGCATGTTCATGAACATTCAGCATTTTGTTCATCGCCGCGGCCACCTCTGCAATAAAGACGTCATCGTCCTCTATGTTCGGAACGAGGACGCCGGCGGCGATATCGTCGGGTTTGATCATATGTTTGAGTTCGCCGATATCGGTCGCGATGACGGGGATGTTCTTGATGATCGCCTCGATGATCGTCAGCGGATATGACTCGCCCTGAAATCTCGTGGGGAGAAGCGCGCAGTCGCACATTTCGTAAAAGGCCATGATCTCGCGCTGGTAACCCAGAAAGATGATCCCCTCCTTTTCATTGTGGGCGTTGTAAAGCTCCTCGTAATCTGGCCCCTCTCCACAAAAAACGACATAAACCGGACGATGGTTTTCCGCGCGCACCTTCTCGAGCGCCTTTGCGGCGATGTCCCATCCCTTTGGCAGGATGGCGCGCGATGCGACGCCGAAAACGAATGCGTTTTCTTCAATTCCCAGCGATTGGCGCGTGTAGGGGAAAGTGGCGTGACGCAGAGGGACGGCGTTCGGCAATTTGGTCGTGGCGGCGCGATTGAGGCCGAGGGCTTCGAGCTTTTCCAGATTCTTGTCGGAAATGTAGACCCAATGCTGGACCGCGGACATGATCGACATCAGAGTGGCGGAGTCCACCTCGGTGACCTCGTACGATCCGTGATGCGTGACGACATAGGGCAGGCGCCGGGCCCGGATCGCCTTATGGTAGTCAATGTCGGCGGCGATGTAATGCGTGTGAACCAGATCGATCTGCTGGCTTTCGAGAAAACGATCGAATCCAATTTCATCAATCAGATTGCGCTCGTAGATAGCGATTCGGGAGTCGAGGCGGCCGCGAATTTCTTCGTTCTCGCCGGCCGTCATCAAGGGCATGACGGATACGGCGTATCCCCGTTCGGCTAACGCGTTCGCCAAATTGATGGGGAAAATTTCGCCGCCGCCCGTCAGGAAACCGAGGATCATGATCAGGATATGAGGGCACACTCTTTCCTGATTTATCAGTGTGTTGAGGCAAAATACCGCGTCGAGGTTGGATCCTGGCTCATCGCCGAGCGCCTTCAGGAACTGTGTGCGAACGATCCGATAGAACCTGCAAATGTTTGCATCGCTTACGCCATACATTCGCTGCAGCTCGAGCGCGATGCGAAAATGTTCTTCGTAAAACGAGAGCGAACGAAAGCTCGAAACGGAGGTGTTCTTCGCATGCTGCCGGAAAAAGGCGATCGCTCTCGGATCGAAAGCGATGCGTCCGCCATGAGCAAGATGCATGTAAAGAAACCAGTCGCCGCAGACGCGATAGCTTTGCGCTTCCGTCCAGATTGACTTTTCTATCGTCTGGCGCCGGATCAGGCATCCGCCCACATTCGCAATGACGTTACGCAGGCCGAAGGGGCCCTTGAACCACTCCGGCGCGCTCTCGACGCGCGGTTCATTCCAGAAGCCGCGCGCGGCGCTCTCCCGATACTCGTCGAGACCCGCAAGGGGCGCGCCGTCCGCCGACGCAAATTGAATTGCGCCGAATGCGATCATTATGCTCGGATCGCAAAAATATGGCGCGAGCGTGCTTAGAAATTTCCTGTCGCAGAAATCGTCGCTCTCGCAAATCCACAAGACCTCGGCGCTCGCCATCGAGACGCCCTTTTCCCATTGCCGGAAAACATTGCCGGAATTCTCGTCGTTGAGCACGATTTTGACAGGGATGTCGATGGTCTTTGCGATCCGCTCGAGGACCTCGCGACTATCGTCGGTGGAGGCGTCGTCAAGTATGATGATCTCCTCGGGGAGCCATTCCTGCGCGACGATCGACTGGATTCTCTCCTCGAGGAATCGGGCGTGGTTGAAATTGGGGATGATTGCGGATACGCGCGGACGCGCCGCCGAGCTGCGCTTGTGCCGGTGATAATAATCCGGCAGCCGCCCTTCTCTTTGCCCATACGCGAGATAATGGTACAATGGGTTTATACTACTGCGCCCGATGTCCGGATAACGTTTCAAATAATAGTTCGTCGAAAACCACGGGCAGGGGTCCCGGTGTTCGCGCCACCCATGTTCATTGAAGTGGTCGACGAGCTGATCGTCATTCAACGGATGGAGGTCGGGGTAGGTGGACCGATAGAAATTCGTATCGAACGCCCCCGCGACGACCGACCTCTGTTGCGCGAGGACATCCTCCGACATTCCCGGCGCGCCCTCGGGCGGCCGGCGGCTCGACTCCGTCCCGGCGGAGTGGGAGGCGGCGCCTCCCCGGGAATCCGAAAGGCGAGACGCGACAACAACCCGCCCCTCTTCACGGCCATGCGTCAGATAGTGGTAAAATGGATTGACGTCCGCCTCCGCGACGTCGCCATTCGCCTTCAGATATTCCTCGGTAGAAAACCATGCGCAGGGGTCGCGGCCATGACGCCAGCCGACGACGAAGTAATGCTCGGCCGGATCTATCGAAGAATCCGCCACGTCGGGATATGCGGAAACATAAAACTGGGCGTCAAAGTGCTGACGGATGACGTCGACGCCGTCCACCGCTTGATTTTGCTTGCGTGAGAAGTACGAGATGAGGCGGCGCATCGAGATCTTTGACCCTGGTTATTATTACATGAATCATACACATGAAATATGAATCATGTCCACGGCGGCAGCGTGATTGCGCCAATTGACCCCGTGTGCTGTCGATAAATCATCAGTAACCTCCGGAAAGATCTGACGACGCTCGCGCTTGATAACATCGCCGAGCCGCACGGCTTTCTGACGGCGCAACGCCCCACTCCGGCCTCGGCGAGCAGCCATGAGTGGAATCGACGAAATCGGCTTTATCCTGCCGCCTTAACCCGAGCAACTCTAAGCATTAACCCGAGCAACTCTAAGCAAAACCGAAGCTTTTGTAAACATATAAAAACTCTCAAACACAATAAATGTCATATATTTGCGTGTCGATATTGTTACGAGCGGATGACGCTGCGCAAGGACTGGACGATATGCGTCCCGGAATGTCCTCGCGCCCGCGCATTACGCAGGACGCCGCAGATCGCCGCCAGCGTTGCTTCATCGCCGGGATGGGCGTTCGCGCGGGCAATGACCTCCGCGGGGGGCTCCCTGTCACTTGCGGCATAGGCGGCGACGATAGGATTGTATTTGTCCCAGAGAACCCTGTTGGTCGGGTTCAGGCCGCACACGATCAGCGACCCGGCCGGCGACGAATCGATCGGAAGCAGAACCAGATCCGGTCGATGCGCCTTGAGGATTTGATGAACCTTCCAGACGTCTCCGGTCCAGGCGCCCGTTCTCCGCACGCGCTCGGCCTGGGCGGGGTGATTCGGAAAGATATCGTCGAAAACAATGAGACTCGCCGGCGTCGCCGCACGCTCGAGGTTCATGAAGTCGCGCAGGGCGAATTCGAAAAGATGCATTCCGTCGACGAAGGCCAGATCGAAGGAATCGCTCAACCATCCCTTGTGGGGACCGGCAAAAAAATCGTCGCTCGTGAGCGCGACGACGTCCGTCGTCGCGGAAATGGGCCGTTTCAATTGAGGCTCGGGGTCGACGCCGACCGCGGGACACTCGGCGAGGACAAGGCTGTCGCCGTGACGAACGCCGATTTCAATGTAAAAACCGGGAGCGAGGCCCCGATGCAAATCGGCGAGCACTTCGAGGTAGCCACGTTTTCCCTGAACGATCTCCTCGTCGGGGGAGCCACGGAAATAGGGCGCTCCGGCGGGGCCCCTCGAGCGCGCGCGCGCCACTGGCCACGGAAACGTCGCGAGAGGCGTCTCCTGTCGCTGAAAAACCCCGACCAGATCCTGCCATGGGCCGCGTTCGTCTCGCCATAAGTCTACGAGATGAAGTTTCGCGTATTTGGCGAGCGCGTGATAGGCGTCCGGATAAAAACGATAGCAGTCGACGGGGTAGCGGTGGATTGGTCCCGCCGACGGCGCAATGAGAAAAATGAAGCCTCCCGGTTTCAGCACGCGCCCCATTTCGGCGAAGATCAGCCAGAAGAATTCGGCATGTTCGAGCGCCTGTCCGGACACCACGATATCGAATGATTCGTCCGCAAAAGGCAGGACGTATGGGTCGTCCAGCACAAGGTCGACGCCATCCGCCGCCGCCAGATCGACGCCCGTGTAGTTGAAATGAGGGTGCGGAAAAATCGTCCGGTAGGAGCCATTTACATTTGCGGCGCCCAGATCGAGCACCGTCGTCTTGCAGCCGGTCTCGAGCGGCCCTCCCTGAATGAAGCGCCGAAAGCAGAGTTGCATATTTTCGAGCGAACTTGCGTGCACAGGATGTCTTCTCTCGTCCATCCCCCGATGCGGGGCGCGATTCGGCCGGAGAGCCCGCGCATTGGCTGAATGCGTCCCGGCGTCGCCGGCCCCGATGCGGGGATGGCGCCGAACCCGAATACCGCCTGCGCTGACGCCCCTCGGCGCAGGAGATGACTCTCTAAATCCGCGCAAACTTGGCTCTAATTGACCCCCATTCATCGGGCCCGTCAAGCGACCAGCGCGAGTAAAGATCATTGGAGCCGACAAGATAAAGAGCGCGTCTGCCGCGCCTCCGAGGCTTGCACAATTGTTCGGCGCCGATTAGAAAAATTGGGCTCGCGCAACATATTTTATGGCAAGAATGCGGTCGCCTTTCCGCAGGAGATCGGGAGTTCGATTATTTCACAATAAGCGATTCATCGGGGCGAGCCGCCGCAAATATGCCTCGATTAGCCGCTCCGTTCACGTGCGTTGTAATATTATGCAATAAACAATTCAAAATTGCATCATTGAACAAACTTGCGACACGGCCGCAGAGAGCGGCGTGGATTTGCCATTCGCCGCCAGGTCCGCTTCGGCGCGTCATCTTCGGTCCGGAGCGCTGCTTGTCCGGGGTGGTGTGCGATGCGAGGAACAAGGGGGAAGCGGCGTCTTGCGGCCCCATTTTAGCAAATGAATTCGACAAGCTTTCAAATCGCTTGGATGACGACTATGATGTGTCATCGTCTCTTTTTCGTCGGGAGCGCGATCAAGCCGGCCCGTCTGGATGAACTCAATGTCCCTGCCACCGCATTTGCGTCGTCTCGAGTCTGAAGCCATCTACATCCTTCGGGAGGTCGTCGCGGAATTCAAGAACCCGGTCATGCTCTATTCGATCGGGAAAGATTCGAGCGTGATGCTACATCTCGCTCTCAAGGCCTTCTATCCCGCCAAGCCGCCATTCCCGCTGCTCCATATCGATACGACATGGAAATTTCGCGAGATGATCGCCTTTCGCGACGAGACGGCGGCGCGCGTCGGCATGGATCTCATCGTCCATACGAATCGCGAAGGCGCCGAGCGCGGCGTCTCTCCGATCACGCATGGCTCGTCCGCCTACACCCAGGTCATGAAGACCGAGGCGCTGCGTCAGGCGCTCGACAGATACAGGTTCGACGCTGCGTTCGGCGGCGCGCGTCGCGACGAGGAAAAGAGCCGCGCCAAGGAAAGAATTTTCTCACACCGCACGTCCGCCCACGCATGGGATCCCAAAAAACAGCGGCCGGAATTGTGGCGGGTGTTCAACACACGCATCGGGCCGGACGAATCGGTGCGCGTCTTTCCACTCTCCAACTGGACCGAGCTGGACGTGTGGGACTATATCGCGCTGGAGAACATCCCCGTCGTGCCGCTTTATCTCGCCAAGGATCGTCCCATCGTTCAGCGTGACGGCGCCCTGATCATGGTGGACGACGAGCGGTTGCCGCTCGGCGAGAATGAGACCGCCGTGCTTCGCCGCGTCCGCTTTCGCACGCTCGGCTGCTATCCGCTGACCGGCGCCATCGAATCCGACGCCGACTCACTCGAGGCGATCATCGCCGAAATGCGTCTTTCCACCACATCCGAACGACAAGGCCGCCTGATCGATTTCGACGAGGCTGCGTCGATGGAAAAGAAGAAGCGCGAGGGCTATTTCTGATGAGCGACGCGATTCAAATGGAGCGGCTCGCGGGGAGCGGCGCGATGCCTGCGCGACCGACCCTGCGCTTTCTCACCTGCGGCTCCGTCGACGATGGCAAATCCACGCTGGTCGGTCGTCTGCTTTACGAGCGTCAGCTCATTTTCGACGATCAGCTGGCCGCGCTGGAAAAGGATTCCAAAAAGCACGGCACGGTCGGCGAGGATATTGACTTCGCGCTGCTCGTCGATGGTCTCGAGGCGGAGCGTGAGCAGGGAATCACGATCGACGTCGCCTACCGCTATTTTTCCACGCCGGCCCGTTCCTTCATCGTGGCGGATTCGCCCGGTCACGAGCAATATACTCGCAATATGGCGACCGGCGCCTCGAACGCCGATCTGGCCATTCTTCTCGTCGACGCGCGGAAAGGCTTGCTCACCCAGACGCGGCGTCACGCGACCATCGTGTCGCTGCTGGGCGTTCGCCATGTCGTGCTCGCGGTCAACAAGATGGATCTCGTCGGCTATGATCCGGTCGTCTTCAACAAGATTGTCGCCGATTTCGAACAGGTCGCGGCTGCGCTGAATTATCAGTCGATCGCCGCGATCCCGATGTCGGCGCGCTTCGGCGACAATGTCATTTCGCCGTCCACCAACATGCCATGGTACGCGGGCGACTGCCTGCTCGCCTACCTCGAGACGGTCGATGTCGAAAGCGCGCTCGGCGATCAGCCGATGCGCATGCCGGTTCAGTGGGTCAATCGCCCCCATCTCGATTTTCGCGGTTTCGCCGGATCGCTTGCATCGGGACGATTGAACGTCGGCGATGAAATCGTCGTCGCCGCCTCCGGCCGTTCGACGCGCGTTGCGCGAATCGTCACAATGGACGGCGACCGGACTTCGGCCGAGGCGCCCGACTCCATTACCGTAACCTTCGCCGATGAGATCGACGCCTCGCGCGGCGACGTGCTGTGCCACAAGCAGCATCGTCCCGACGTCGTGGATCAGTTCGCCGCCCATCTCATCTGGATGAGCGACGATAAACTGCTGCCCGGCCGCTCATATTTGATGAAGATCAACGGCCGCACGATCGCCTCGACCGTCACCGAGATCAAGCACAAGCTCGACGTCGACACCGGCGCCAAGATCGCAGCGAAGACGCTGGCGCTGAATGAAATCGGCTTCTGCAATATCGCCTCGGCCGCGTCCGTCGCCATCGATCCCTACGAGGCCAATCGGACGACGGGCGCCTTCATTCTCATCGACCGGTTCACCAACGCCACGGCCGCGGCGGGCATCGTCGCCTTTCCGCTGCGGCGCGCGACCAATGTCCATCTGCAGGAGCAGTCGGTCTCGAAAGCCGTCCGTTCCAGGGTCAAGCACCAGAAGCCCACGATTTTGTGGTTCACCGGGCTGTCCGGCGCCGGCAAGTCGACCGTCGCCAATCTCGTCGAGACGAAACTCGTCGAGCGACACGCGCATACGATCATGCTGGACGGCGACAATATCCGGCATGGCCTGAACAAGGATCTGGGTTTCACCGACGCTGACCGCGTCGAGAACATCCGTCGCATCGGCGAGGTTGCAAAGCTGATGGTCGACGCCGGGCTGATCGTGCTTTGCGCCTTCATCTCGCCATTCAAGGCGGAGCGCCGCATGGTGCGGTCGCTGGTCGAGGACGGGGAATTTATCGAAATCTTTCTCGACACGCCGCTAGAAGTCTGCATCGCGCGCGATCCCAAGGGTTTGTATAAACGGGCGCTCGCCGGGGAGATCAAGAACTTCACTGGCGTCGACCAGGTCTATGAACGCCCCGAGGAACCGGAACTGCATGTGAATTTCACGAGCCAGACGCCGAGCGACATTGCGGATCACATCGTCCGAGAGCTCGTCGGCAGGGGGATTGTACACGATTGAGGCGATGGCGCGGCGGCGGAAGATCATTTTTACGCCACCGTTACGTGAGACCTTTCGCGCTGGCTCCACCGTAGGGAAAGGGTAAGATGAGTTTTGCCGCCGATCGCTCGTCGCAGTCCGCGCTCACCCAGCTCGCAGCGAAACTCGCTCATTTCCGGCACCTGGTCAGCGCCGTTCTTCTGCAGGACATGCGCAGCCGATTTGGAGCAAGCTATCTCGGCTATCTGATAGCCATCGCCTGGCCGCTCACGCATATGGGCTTCATTACGGCCGCCTATTTTCTCAGGACGCAAGTCGCGCCGGTCGGCGACAGCCCGACTATGTTCGTCGCAACGGGCGTCGTCCCCTATATCCTCTGCTTCTATCCCGCGCGAACCATGGCGCTGGCGATTGCGCAGAATCGGCAACTGCTCAATATTCCCGTGCTGAAGCCGTTTCATATCCTCCTGACGAGATGCGTCCTGGAAATTCTGAACGCGATGGTCGTCCTCGCGCTGTTTCTGTTCGTACTTTACATGTTCGACGTCGACATCATGCCCAATGATCTCGTCGAGGCCGCCAAAGCGATCGGCGCGGCGGTATTCCTCGGCATCGGGCTCGGATTTCTCAACGTGATCCTGACCGCGATTTTCGGGTCTTTTTTCATGACCTTCTTTGTATTGGTGATGATTGGCCTCTATCTCATGTCCGGCGTCTTTATTCCTACATGGATGATGCCGGAGCAGATGAGGGAATATGCGATCTACAATCCCCTCCTGAATGTGGTCGAATGGCTGCGGTCAGCTTATTACACCAGCTATGACGCGGAGCTGATTAACAAGCCTCTCGTTCTTTACGTGGCCGGGATATGTCTTGCGCTGGGGCTGGTTGGCGAGCGCTACGTGAGGGGCAGGTTCTTTCGCTGAAGGCGGCGCCGACAAGAATGAGGAAGAGGCGAGGGCGTTACGCTTCGTCGGGTGGGGGCTCCGTCGCAGCGGGCGACTCGTTCGCCGCTTCCGTTTCTTCCGGGGAAGCAATAGCGGCGATCGAGGCGAGCTCCAGCGCCTCCTCGTCGCACATCACCTTCATTGCAGCCGTTACAGGATCGACCTCCGGCGCAGCGCGGCCGGGAGAAAAGGCGCGCACAGTTCGTCGCAAGGCTTCTTCCGCGACGCTGCGCTTGATGAAATGCCGATCGAAAACGCGCATCACATGCGCGACGCCCTCCGGCGTGACGCTGCGCCTGTCAGCCGCGAAATAGTCGGCTCCCGAGAAGCCTCCCGCGATAATTTCGTAGGAAGGGAAATAGGCTACCCGCTTTGTGTTTCGGGCAAGAATGTCGCATGCGACGCGCAGCGCAGATTTGGAATAGACGGTCGAAACCATCACATGCCGCGGCTCGGCGGTCGCCGCCAGCGGCACGGGCGAGACGGTGAGAATGACCCGCGCGCGAGGGTTGACGCTCTGCAGACGATCGAGAAACGCCGTCATGTCGGCCACGACCTCGTCGACGCCGAGATTGATGAATTCATGCGCGGCGGGCGCATAATCGCCGCCGGCGACGCCGGGGCAAAGGGGGAACACCGCCCCGTCCGTGCGCGACTGCCAGGCCTCGGTCAGGCCAAGGGTGAACACGAAAACGTCGAGCGTCTCGAAAGCTTCGCGCACCGCCGCGAAATGCCGCTCGCGATCCATGTCCAGTTCGCGGATCGAGTTGAATCCCCCGGGCTGGATCTGTGGCCTGAAGGGATCGATAACCACGCCGGCGCCCTCGCGCCAATAGTTTTCCTGTGGCGTGAATCGGCCATAGGCGCGGTCGAAAAGCTGCAACAACTGGCGGCTCGTGTAGATGTTGCCGTAGCGCGCCGTGTAGATCTCATAGTTGAGCTCAATTGCCGCCTTTGGCGTGACAAAGGCATGTGGCGTTTCGGTTATCAGATAGTTGCAGCCGCCGCTTCTGAGGTGGCGGCCGATATGTTGCGCGAAGCAGCTTCCAGCAGTGGCGATTTTTTCTCTCGGGCCGAAACGAAACGGCGGCTCGATTATAGGGTCGATTTCATTGGCGGCGACGTCTGTGACGGCGCGACGCCAATAGGCTTGAGGCGGCAGCCGTGAGTAGGGGGTCGTTTTCATCGTCTCATTCGCCGTATGTTCACTGAGCGCCGAGGACGCGGATCGCCCGTTCGACCATGGCTTTCCCGAACAAAACATTTGCGTGTGTCGCGTCTCCGCCCCATGCCTCCTGCGCCAGCATGCCGGACGGCGTGATGAATTCATCGGGAGCGGGCACGAAGATGATTTTGCGCCGCGCGCAAATCTCTCGGTAGAGCCAGCTTTGCACGCGCCACATTTTGTATCTGAAGAGTTCCGTGGACAGCTTGTCAGGATCGAACGACTTGCGGAAAAACTCTTTAGGGTAAGCCAGAATCTGCGAATCCGGCAGCGGCGGCGGCGGCTCTAGGCAGACGAGCGGCGCGTTGGTCGCCTCCCTTATGGCGGAAATGGCCGACAGCGTCGGCTCCATTTTGTCGCGCATCGTTTCGCGGACCGCGGCCTCCGTCAGAACGGTGGCGCCGGGCTCCAGCGCAAGATCGGGATTTTCCCCAAGGATGAAGTCGATCCGTTCGCTCGATTGAACCACCGAAACCGCGATATGTTCATTGCCGCCGATCGACAGAAAGATGACCGAAGGACGCTCCTCCTCGATGATCCCGGCGAGCTTGGCGTTCAGCCGCGGCTGGTCGTTTTCCACGATAACCGTCGGCATGATCTCGGGATCGTAAAGATAAAGAAAGCGCGAGGTGAAAGGCGCGCCGCCGATCCTGACGCGCTTGTTCTGCAATTCGTAACAGCCCTTCGCGATAGCGACGACATGGCTGTGTCCCAGGCCCAGCACTTTCTTCATCGAGCGCGCGGCTCTCGTGCATCCGCGCCAGTCGCGACCGCGCGCGCTTCTATGCCGATCGGCTCCCCTTTGGCGATGGGGCCGGAGATCTGCCGCGCGACTGCCGCCACCTCATAGGGGCGCGAGCCGACCAGCACAGTGCGCCCGATGATCTCGGCCGCGTCCGCGGACATTGGATAAGGGGCGATGATCGCAATCATGTCGCGTCCCTTGTAGCCGTAATGGTAAAAAGCTTCGACCTTTATCGGTTCTTCGTCCAGCATGCGTCCTTTTCCACGACAGGTCGAATGTGGCGCAGCCGCCATTCTCTCGACCGCGAGAATATTCCTGCGGGCGCGAAAGGCCAAGCGTCATCACCGCCCCGCTTCCGGTGTTCGAGCGGCGCCTGAGCGGGCGTTTCGTCGCGCAGGCAAGATGTGTTATCAGACCGCACCCTTGCGAACCATGGGTCGCCTTTCATGAACAATCCCTTCCGGGCGACGCCTTTGCAGGAGTCGCCGACCGACGACACCTTCGACGAAGCCTGCTACCTTGCCGCCAATCCAGACGTGGCCGAGGCGGTGAAGCTCGGGAGAGTCCGGTCCGGCTGGGCGCATTTCAAGAAATTCGGGCGCGTCGAGGGCCGGCGGCAGAAAGTCTCCGACGAAGAGAGGGCGACCGCCGAAAATTTCGACGAGAAACGCTATCTCGCCGCCAATCGCGACGCGCGCCGGGCGCTGGAGGAGGGGAAATTCGCCTCCGGCCGCGCGCATTTCGAAAATCTGGGGAGGCTGCAGGGCCGGCGCCAGAAACGCGAAAGCGATCTGCCCGCGATTCGCGAAAAAAAACTCGCCGCTTTGCGGCCGCTGCTCATCGATCCGCAAACGCCGCTCGATTCGGGCGGAAAATTCTGCTTCCTGGATGACGCGACCCGTCTGCGGGAGGATCTGACCGACTGCATTCCGGTCAGCGAAAACGGCTATGACGACGAAACCATCGAGTTGATCAGGCGCCATAAGGACGGTCTGATTCTCGACGTCGGCGCCGGCTACCGGCCCGTCTACTACAGCAATGTCGTCAATTTCGAGGTCATGGACTATCCGACGACCGACGTGATCGGCGTCGCCGATCGACTGCCCTTCAAGGACTCTTCCTTTGACGGCGTCATTTCGATTGCGGTCCTTGAACACGTCAAGGACCCGTTCAAATGCGCGCGGGAAATCGCACGCGTTCTGAAGCCGGGGGCCTGGCTGAAATGCTGCGTGCCATTTTTGCAGCCTCTCCATGGCTACCCGCACCATTATTTCAACATGACCCATGAGGGATTGCGCACGCTGTTCGAATCTCTCCTGACGATCGAGCGTCAGGAGGTGACGCCGGCCACACATCCGATCTGGGCCGTCGCCTGGCAGCTGCGGTCATGGTCGGAAGGTCTTTCGCCTGCCCTGCGCAAGGAATTCATGCGTCTTCGCGTGTCGGACCTCGTCGCCTTTCCGGGGCCCATGCTGGAGAAACCCTGGGCGCGCGATTTGCCGATGGAAAAACAGTTCGAACTCGCTGCGGCGACAATTCTTCACGCGCGCAAGCCCATGGCGGGCGCGGTCGTGTCGACGTCGGAAAATCCGCCAGCGGCGGCGCTGGAGCCTCGCGGCCCGCGATGACCGACGCAAGTCTCCTCGTCCATCGCGGCCGGGAAGGGTGGCTGTTCCTCACCGGCGGCACGAATTTCGTCACCACGCTCTACCAGCGGGACGGCGGGCATCTGCCGGACGAGGCGCTGTTGCCGTGGCGCGACGCCATTATCGAGCGGGAACGTCGCAGCCACGAACTCGGCGCGCGATTTGCCCATGTCGTCGCGCCCGAGAAGCTGACGATCTATGGACACAAGCAGGCGGAGCCGCTGGTCGATCCGGAGCTTGCGCCCGTCATTCGCCTCGCGCAGCTATTCGAAGGCGAAGCGGGCGCCTTTGGATGGGTCGATCTCGTTTCGCCCATGCGGGAATATCGCGACAAGGTCGATCTTTACTGGCGAACCGACACGCATTGGACGCCGATCGGGTGCCTGCTCGCTTATGAAACGCTGTGCGAAGCGATTGGCCTGCAGCGCAATGACGAACTGGTCATGCGGCCCTTTCGCGACTTCAAGAAATTGATGGACCTCGGCTCGAAGCTCGCGCCGCAGAGGTGGGAGGCCATTCGCGAGGTCACATGGCTCAAGGACGCAAGCCGCGTCCGTGAAAACGCAGTGGTGCGCCTGCTCGAAACGCCCGAATTCGGCGGTGAGATACATGTCGGCTGTCACGCGACATTTCGAAATCCCCAGGCTGCGAACCGCTGCAAGGTCGTGCTTTTCGGCGATTCATTCTCGAGCGCAGGACCCTATCTGCTGACCGCGCTTCTTGCCGAAACCGTCGCCGAACTCGAATTCGTCTGGTCGGCCAATGTCGACTGGCGCTTCGTCAGGCGCGCGCGGCCCGACATCGTCGTCACGCAGATCGCCGAGCGTTACATGGCGCTCCCGCCCAATGATCGCTTCAATCTGCGATGGACTGAAATTCGACAGGCCATGCGCGGCCGGCGCAAGCGCTTCGACGCCTGGAGGCGCGCGAAAATGGACGCTTGGCGTCAGGGCTCCAGGAAGACGTTGTAGGCGTCCTTCACCTTCGACCACTCGTCCGTGTCCCGGATCGCGTCGAGAAGCTGGACGCCCCGACGCGTCAGTTTGCGGAAGAGCCAGGCGTCCTTGTAGGCGCCGGGTCCGTCGATGAACTCGAGACCCAGAAGCAGATCGAGCGCTTCCCCGACCTCATCGGTGGATTTGTCCAGCGTACGTGCGAAATCGTCGAGCGGCACGAAGATCGGCTCGGGCGGCGAGCGCTGCTCTTTCTCAAGTTCAAGAAGGAGCCGCCTCAAAACATCCACATCGCGGCTCATGAAAGTCTTTTGGCGCTGCAGTTGAGGGAGCCGGCATCAGAAAACGAAACATCGCCACGCGCAAGCTATTTCAGGCGGCGCTGAAGCGCGTGCGGCCTATTTCCGCCACGGCTCAAGCTTGATCGCGCGAACGAGCGCGTAAAAGATCGGCGTGAAGATCAGGCCGAAGAAGGTGACGCCGATCATGCCGCTGAACACGGCGACGCCGAGCGACTGGCGCATTTCCGCGCCAGCGCCATGCGAGACGACGAGCGGCAGAACGCCGAGAACGAAGGCGAGGGACGTCATCAGGATCGGGCGCAGGCGCGTGCGCGCGGCCTCGATCGAGGCCGTGAATCTGTCCTTGCCTTCCTCCTCTCCCTGCCTCGCGAATTCGACGATGAGAATGGCGTTTTTCGCCGCGAGGCCAATGAGCACGACGAGGCCGATCTCGACGAGAATGTTGCGGTCGAGTCCACGCATCGTTACGCCGGTCATCGCCGCCAGAACGCACATCGGCACGATGAGGATGACCGCAAGCGGAAGCGTCACGCTTTCATAGAGCGCGGCGAGAAGCAGAAAGACGAAAACGACGGCGAGGCCGAAAGCGAGGCCCGCCGTGTTGCCGGCGAGCTTCTCTTGCAACGCGATCTCGGTCCATTCGAAGCCGTAACCTTGTGGCAATTTTTCAGCCGCGATCTTCTCCACCATGGCGATGCCCTGGCCGGAAGAAACGCCATGCTGAAGATCGAGCTGCAGCTCGGCCGCCGGATAGAGATTGTAACGCGGCACGCGGAATGGCCCCGTGGCGTCGCGGAAGGTCGCGATCGCGCCGAGCGGCGTCATATCGCCCGAGGCGCTTCGCGTCTTGAGATTGGCGATGTCGCTCAGCGTCAGCCGATAGGGGCTGTCAGCCTGCGCCATCACGCGATAGGTGCGCCCAAGGATATTGAAGTCATTGACGAAGATCGAGCCGAGATAGATCGACATGGTCTCGAAGACGCGCGAGATCGGCACGCCGATCATTTCCGCCTTGGTGCGGTCGATGTCGGCGAAAATCTGCGGCGTATGCGTGTTGAACAGCGTGAAAGCCTGTGTGACGCCGGGCGTATGCATCAGCGGTCCGGCGAGCGCCCAGGTCGCGCCTTCCAGCTCCGCGAGACTGTGCCCGCCGCGGTCCTGCACATAGCCCTTGAGTCCGCCGCCCGTGCCGATCCCCGGCACGGCAGGCGGGGCCAGCACGAAGACGAAGGCGTCCTTGATCGGCGCAAGCGCCGTGCGCACATCCGCCTCGATCGCCTCCGAGGTCAGGCCGGCCTTGCGCCGATCCTCGAAGGAGTCGAGCCGCACGAAAATCACGCCGGCGTTGGGCGCATTGGTGAAGGTCGCGCCGTCGAAGCCTGCGAAGACGACGCTGTCGGCGACGCCCCGCCGCTTCAGGATGATTTCCGTCGCCTCGCGGATCACGGCGTCCGTGCGCTCCAGCGACGCGCCGGGCGGCAGCTGAAAGGCCGCGATGAGATAGCCGCGATCGAGCGACGGCACGAGGCCCGTCGGCGTGATTCGCAGAAGCTCGATCGCGACGCCAATCAACGCGCCATAGATCACGAGCGAGGCCAGGCCGACGCGAACCATCCGCGCCGTGAACTCGCCGTAGCGGCTGGAGAGATTCTCGAAGAGGCGGTTGAAACGCTCGAAAAACACGTCGATCGGGCGCATCACGACCGCGAGGCGACCGGTAGCCTCTTTTTCCTCGCTGCGCGGCTTCAGCAGGACCGCGGCCATCGCCGGAGAAAGCGTCAGCGACACGAAGGCGGAAATCAGCGTCGCGGTGGCGATGGTGATGGCGAACTGCTTGTAGAACGCGCCCTGCAGCCCGGTGATGTAGGCGACGGGGATGAACACGGCGCAGAGCACCAGCGCGATGGCGATCAACGCGCCGCCGACCTCGTCCATCGTCTTGTGCGCGGCTTCCTTCGGCGTCATGCCGTGGTCCAGATAGCGCTCGACATTTTCGACGACGACGATCGCGTCGTCCACCACGATGCCGATCGCGAGCACCAATCCGAAGAGCGAGAGCGTGTTGAAGGTCAGGCCGACGAGTTTCATGATCGCGAAACTGCCGATCAGCGAGACGGGAATGGCGATGACCGGGATGACCGCCGCGCGCCATGTCTGAAGGAACAGTATGACGACGAAGACCACGAGGATGATCGCTTCGCCCAGCGTGCGCACAACCTCGTCGACCGACTGCTGGATGAATTCCGTCGGATTGTAGACCACCGAATAATCGAGCCCGGCCGGGAACTGCTTCCTGGCCTCGATCATCGCCGCCTTGACCGCCTCGGCGGTCGCCAGCGCGTTGGAGCCGGGCTTCTGAAAGATCGCCATGGCGGTCGCGGGATCGCGGTTCAGATAGGCGTTGACCGTATAATCCTGCGCGCCGATCTCGACGCGCGCGACGTCGCGCAGCCGCACCTGGCCGTCTGCGTCGGCGCGCAGCACGATGTCGGAAAACTCCGCCGCATCCGTCAGTCGCCCGAGCGTGCGCACCGAAAGCTGGAAGGCTCCAGCCGACCCCGCCGGCGGCTGGTTGATGGCGCCCGCCGCAACCTGCAGATTGGCCGCGCGCAAAGCGGCGATCACTTCTCCCGCCGTCATCCCGCGCGCCGCGATTTTTTCGGGATCGAGCCAGACGCGCATCGAGTAATCGCGCGCGCCGAAGACGCGAACGTCGCCGACGCCTTCGAGGCGCGCGAGAATGTCGCGCACATAGAGCGTGGCGTAATTGGAAATATACTGCTGGCTGCGCGAACCGTCGGGCGAAACGAGATGTACGACCATCATCAGGTCGGGCGACGCCTTCTTCACCACCACGCCGAACCGCTGCACCTCTTCCGGCAGGCGCGGCGTCGCAATGGCCACGCGGTTCTGCACGAGCACCTGCGCAAGGTCGATGTTGACGCCGGTTTTGAACACGACGTTTATCGACAGCAGGCCGTCGCCCGTCGATTGCGAGGCGATATAGAGCATGTCGTCGACGCCATTCACCTCCTGCTCGATGGGCGAGGCGACGGTCTGCGCAATCACCTCCGCCGAGGCGCCGGGATAGGTGGCGGTGATGTTGACCGTCGGCGGCGCGATTTCCGGATATTCCGAAACCGGCAACGAACGTTGCGCGATTGCGCCGGCGATGGTGAGCAGCACCGAGAGCACGGCGGCGAAGATCGGTCTTTCGATGAAGAAATGCGGAAAGCGCATGTCGCGTCTTTCGTCTTTATCTGGTCTTCGACGCGATGACGCCCTGCGTGGGCGCGACCAAGGCGCCGGGCCTCACCATCGGATTGGCGACGCCGCCGATGATCACGTTATCGTTTGCGTCGAGTCCCGAAAGCACGACGCGCAAGCCCTTGTGCAGCTGCCCGAGCGTCACGGGCTTCGCAGCGACTTTCAGATCCGGCGTGACGACGAAGACGATCTTGCTGACCTGATCGGAGGCGATCGCGGCGTCTGGCACGAGCAGCGCCGCAACCTCGCCGCCACTGACGCGAACGCGTCCGAAGGCGCCGGGGGTAAGGAGCAAATCCTTGTTGTCGAGCACGGCGCGGACGCGGATGGTGCCGGAGCGCGGATTGAGCTGATTGTCCATGAAGTCGACGGCGCCCGCGCGTTTCCATTCGGTCTCGTCAGCGAGGCGCACGAAGGCGAGCGTCGGCGCGCCCGGCTTCTCCCGCTGGCGTTCCGCATTCGCGCGCGCGTGGCGAAGATAGTCGGCCTCCGACATGTCGAAAACGAAATGGATAGGATCGAGCTTCACGATCGTGGTGAGCAGGCTCGTTCCCGCCTGAACCAGATTGCCGATGTCGATGCGCCGGTCCGAGATGCGGCCGGAAATCGGCGCGCGCAGCTGGGTCCATTCGAGGTTGAGCTCGGCGTTGCGCAGCGCGGCTTCCGCGCCGAGCAGTTGCGCTCTGGCGGAGTCCGAGCCGCCGCGGCGCTGCTCGACGTCGCGCCGGGTGATGGCGCCGCCGGGAACAAGAGATTCGCCGCGCGCGAGATCCTTGGACAGCATCGCCGATTGCGCCTGGGAGCGGGCGACCTCGGCGCGCGCGCTGTCGACGGCGATCTGATAAGGCCTCGGATCGATGGTGAAGAGGAGATCGCCGGCCTTCACGAGCTGACCGTCGGTGAAATTGATCTTGTCGATGGCGCCTGAGACGCGCGGCCGCACCTCGACCCGCTGCGACGCCTCGAAACGCCCCGTGTATTCGTCCCAGCGCGGAACCGTCTCGGATACAGGATGCGCGGTTGTGACCGCGGGCGGGGGCGGCGGCGGCGCAGCGCCGTTCTGCGCGCCGCCCGAGAGGGCGTAGGCGGCGGCCGCGGCGGCGCCGCACAAGCCGGTAAGAAGCCAGGCGACGCGCGGAGACGCTCTCAGGCGCGCAAGTGTCATCGGCGTCCTCATCGTAGAATGGACGCGCCAGCGAGGGGCGAGTGAATCATTTGCCGGAACGTAGGACAGTCGGCGACCGACGTCTACGTCGCGGCGGCTGTGGCGGCGCAAGGCGCCGCGTCTGTCGCCCAACGCGTCTGTCGCCCAAAATGATCGCGCGAGCGGGCCGTCGCAAATCCATTCGGTTCGCGACACGCAGTCTGTCTTCTCCAATATGCTCCTGAAGCGCATTCGCAGAAACGGGTTCCTGCATTCGCGAAAAATGTGGCGGAGACGAGACGCGCCGTCGGCAGGCGACATGACATTTCCATTTTCATCATATTTGCCATGCAGGCTCTTATGGTCACGCTTCACGGCGCCCGCGCGGCTCATGCGCGGGCGTATCGACAAAAAATCGGGCGGAGCACGTGAAAAGAATCGTCGTCGATGTTTCGGGACATGGTCTCGGACATTTGTCACAAACAGCCACGGTCCTCGCGCGATTGCGTGCGAGATATCGGGATGCGCAGATCATTTTGCGAACGGCGTATTCCCCGCAAGTCGTTGCGGATTTTATCGGCGAACCGATCGAATGCGCCCCACTGCCGGCGGAGCCTTCGCTTCTGATGAAGGGACCGCTCGCGATCGACCGCGAGGCAGTTGCGGCAGCCTATCGGGATTTCCACGCGGATTGGGAGAGACATGTGGCGTCCCGCGCTGACGCGCTTGCGTCGCTGCGGCCCGATCTCCTGGTCTCGAACATACCCTATGCGAGCCTCGCCGCCGCTGCGCGCCTGTCGATTCCTGCGGTCGGCCTGTGCTGTCTCAACTGGCTCGACATGCGCGCCGCCTATTGCGCCAGCGGCGACAGGATCGCGGAACAAATCGAGGCGGCCTATCAGTCCGCCGCCGTGTTTCTTCAGCCTGCGCCGCATATGCCAATGACATATCTCGGCAACCGGCGTTCGATCGGTCCGATCGGGCGAATAGGCGCGCGACGCGGCGATGAGATGCGCGCGCGCCTCGGGCTCGGCGCTGGACAACGCCTCGTCCTCGTCACATTCGGCGGCGTGCCGGGCGCACATGCGCTGCCTCTGCCTCAGGATCCAGATATTTTCTGGATCGTGCAACACCGCTGGGAGGCGACGGTCGCCAACGCGGCTTGCGCGGCCGACCTGCCCATACCCTTCATCGACATTCTGGCCTCGGTCGACGCCGTGATCGCCAAGGATGGTTACAGCACGCTCGTCGAGGCGGCCTGCAACGGAGCGCGAATGCTCATGTTGACGCGTCCCGACTGGCCGGAGACGCCCTTTCTGGTCGAATGGGCCGAGCGCAATTCCCGCTTCAGCTCGCTCCCTTACGCGAGCGCCGATAAGGCGCTGGGAGCGGCATTGAGGGGATTATTGGTTCAGGAACCCGCGCCTCCGCTGGAGCCAACGGGAATCGACGAGGCCGTCGAGGCAATCGCTATGATTGCTCATCTGTGAAACCAGCAGGCTCGTTTTGCGCCTCGAACTTTGATCGTCTGAAATGCGGGCGGGCCGGACAGGGCGGGAATATTTTCTTATTTCACAGGCATAGAACTATGCCTGGCGGAGGGGGCGTCGCAACTCCACATTCCAAGGTCCGGTCCGGATGGCAACCTGTTGCAGGGTCACAACTAAGTGCAGATAAAGCGCTCGTTGCGCGAACAAAGCTTTCCTCGGCTTTAGTCGGCTTCAACAAAGCGATAGCCAAACCCGGGGTCTGTCAGGAGCAATTTCGGTTCCGAGGGATCGTCTTCAATTTTGGCTCGTTGTCAATGGCGGGGACAAAATGTGCATGAAGGCGGGGTAAAAGTGTACCGGTCTGGTTTCGAGAAAAGGGCCGCACGGCCCTTGTAGTTTAGTTGACGCGGGCGTTGAGGCGCGCGGAGCGTAGCGCAGCGCGGTTCAACGCGCGCGACGGCGATCAGTTCGTCGTGTCGGCGCCTCCTTTGTCGATTGCGGGCGCGTCGGGGAGATCGCGGTTTCGCCGTTGCGCTTTCTTTGCGGTCGCCAGCCGATAGCTCTCGCCGTTCATTTCCAGAATGTGGACATGATGGGTGAGCCGGTCGAGCAATGCGCCGGTGAGACGCTCGGAGCCAAACACCGACGTCCATTCATCAAAGGGCAGATTGCTGGTCACCAGCGTCGCACCGCGTTCATAGCGCTGGCTGAAGACCTCGAAGAGCAGCTCTGAGCCGACCGTCGTGAACGGCGCATAGCCCAGTCGTCGACGATCAGCAGTTTGACGGTGTTGAGATGCTTTTGCAGCGCGCGCAGGCGGCGCTCGTCGCGCGCCTCCATCAGTTCGTGCACAAGAGCCGCGGCGGTCGTGAACGCGACGCTGAACCCCTTCTGGCAGGCGGCGAGCCCCAGGGCGAGCGCGACGTGGGTCTTCCCCGTTCCGCTTGGCCCAAGGGCGATGCAGTTCTGTCGCTTCTCGATCCATTCGCACCGCGCCAGCTCCAGCACGAGCGGCTTGTTGAGTGAAGGCTGGGCGGTAAAGTCAAATGTGTCGAGGCTTTTGACCTGCGTAAAGCGCGCCAGCCGGATGCGGCGCTCGACATTGCGCCGCTCGCGATCAATGCGCTCCAGTTCGCACAGGCGTAGCAGATAGCGCGGGTAATCGGCGCGGTCCTGCGCCGACTCCAGCGCCACCTTCTCATATTCGCGCGCGAAGGTGGGAAGCTTCAGCGCCTTGAGATGATTACCCAGCAGCACCTGCGGCGCGACGATCGTCTGCGAACCTGGCTCATGCGAGATGGTCATGCCGGCCCCCCCGCGTTCGAGTCCATGACGCCCGCGATGACGCTCGCGCC